>JBEKLF010000382.1:0-6770 GCA_050010335.1 Terriglobia bacterium | reverse complement strand
CCGCCCGGCGTCGGGCGGTGGAAACTTGGTTACAAAGAAACGGAGTGATCACCATCACTCAGAACAAAAAAGTGTTACCCATTTTCCCCGAAAAAACTGCTCATAATTAGGTTGCCCCCACACGTCCGGGCCAGCGCCTCTTGAAGAGCAATCCCGGACTCAATCTTCTCGACCGAGGACGTGTCTTTGGCTCCCTCCAGGTCCGCCAGATCGTTGCCTCCGGGGACGAACTCAATGATTTGTCGTCTTTTGCGTTCCTGCGCGAGATATCGGTTAAGACGGTAAGAGAATATAGCAAACAGATACGCATCGAGATCAGAAATCTTCGCGGCGCCGAGTTTGTCCATCGTCCCCAACGTGGAAGAGAGGGCATCTTCCCAACATTCGGTCGTAATGCTCTTCGGATCAAGGGGAAGACCTGGCGTTTCGGAGACTCGGCTTGTGGCCGCGGCAAGAGCAGCAGGCCACAGACGACGTGACGCCTTCAGCAATAGAGCCTCATTGTCAGTTGGTGCCCTGCCCGAGAGTCGCGCAGCGAATAGGGGCCAGTTCTCGTCCATAGTCTCACCCCCGAGAAACTCGGAGGAAATTCACCCATTTCCGGTCGAGCCAGATGGCCAATCCCAGTCCGCTGTTAAATGAAGAGTGCCACACCTGCGGTGATGGCGTCAATGTCGTACCTAACGACGGCTTCATTTGTTACAGCCGCATTAATTTTTATTTTCCTTTCTCCGCTTTTGCCTCCCGGATGTTCCTTTAATAGGTGAAGGGCACTTTTGTCTCTTTTTTGGGGAATGGGGGAATTGACCTGGACCTGGAACGGCCGCCTTCGGCACGTTGGGGGAGTACTCCGTGGAACGCTTTACAAATGGTACGAGAGCAGATTGTTTGCTTTTGGATCCCGCGGGACAGATTGGAATTGAGGTAGATCCGGGGGAAGACCAGGATGGGCAGGAGGGTGTTGTCTGGACCCCCGAACTCGACGCGATTGTCCGGGAGGGATACTCACGAGGTTGGTCCGGCGCCCGGGAAGCCATCAACAGAATTCAAAGTCTGCATCCTAAATGGTTTAGTCACCTTATATGGGATCGAGCGGAGCAGCTCGGCTTTCAAAAGAGATATGTTCGTGAACGCCCGCCCTGGTCGGCTGCCGACGATGCAGCGTTGAAGGATTTCGCACAGGAGCAATCGGCCAAGACGATCGCAAGTTGGCTGCACCGCACGGAAGGTGCGGTCCTGGAGAGATTCTCGCGACTTCGTGAAAGCGCCAGAGTTCGGGATAACTACTCCCAACTTGATCTGGCCAGGGATTTGCGGGTCAGCCCTAAAACTATCCGGCGCTGGGAGGCGGCAGGTGTGGTGAAGCGCCGCGATGGGCGGATTACACATGAATCACTTAAGCAGCTCTTCCGGAAGCGTGGCTCAGAAATAAATTTTGACACTCTCGATAGGGAAATGCAGCAATGGTTAATAGATTCTGTGGGTTTCGCTCCTGTGGAGTCGTGCCTCGCGCGCGACCAAAGGACTCGAAAACACCTTCAAAGGGTCGGGGTTTGCCCAAGGTGTGGCCGCAAAACTCGTGGCAACGCCCATGGACGTCATATCAAGGCTTGCAAAGGCCTCGGCCAAGAAGGCCGGGCAAGCACAGTATGATCACGAGGATATTGCCAAACGCTCACGCATTTCCTAGCTGCACAACATAGTTATCGGCCCCCTGGCGCCATAACTCGAATGAGGGATAAGTTCCCAGGGGCTGAGTCGCCCAATACATGTCCCAGTAAAATACCCAATAATCGACGGCCCGAGCACTTCGCGGGTGCGCTCGCGCGTGGTACACAATGGTCTTGAACCAACCTTCCCTTCGCGGCTCGACGAAGAAACGTTCCTCCCCCCACTCCAGGAGGGCTTTCCACCTTTGGGTATAGTTCTCGGGAGAGAGTGTGCTACGAAGCTCTTTGTCGGATTCGAGGAAACCCGGGCAGCGGTGTTGCACCTCCCGGGTCACGGTTTCAGGGAATTGGGTATCCGCCTCCAACAGCGAACGCAGCCAGTATGTGAACGCCTCCCAGTCCATGTACTGAGCCACTGCCGCCGTCATGCGTTCGGGACCAATTGCCCTGGAAGCCTTGATGATCTGACGTTTGTCTTCGCTCATTTTGAATGCGTCGAGGATCTCGTCGGCACATTGTTCGGAGGCGCTCCTCCACTCTTCAAAGGGCGGATAGGCCGGAGGACGCTGGCGCTCCCATTGCCCCTCGCTCCATTGCCAATAGGCCCAGTCCCGCGCATAGACGGGATTACGAATCGCATAGAAGGTGACGGCCCGCAACCAGCCTCCGAGCTTCGAATCGGCAAGGACATTCTCCTCGACCCATTCCATTATTCGCCGGTCGAGAAGGGGCCCTAGTTCCAGGCCTGCTTCCGGGCGTAGACGCTCCGACCCAAAAAGCCCAGGACAGCGCTCCTCGATAATTCTGGCAAGCCAGTCAGGAAGTTCGCCCTCCGCTTTGGCGATCGCGTGCACCCATAGGCTGAAGGCGTTCCACTCGACGTATTGATGTCGCGCTTTGAGGAGGCGTTCCCAGGGTATTCGTCTCGCCTGACGATCGGCCTCCCGGCGGGCCATCTCGGATGCACGAACTTCGACCTTACTCGGCCGCCATGCTCGCTGTTTGGAGGTATTCGCCATATTAAATGCACGGCATTATGAGCTAGACCATGCTGAGAGGAACCGGCCAGATCCTTAGTGGCAGGGCGCTCGTGAATACCAGAGAGCTCCTTTCAAACGGCCGTTATTTTAACCTAGGGAGTGCTTCGGCAGCTCTACCACAGTCGAACGGAAAATGCCGATCTGCCTGGATGACCGCGCAAAAATAGACGTGCTCAACCTTGCCGCCCAGCTTGCTCCCAGTATCGAAATGCTTCTGCGCGTGAGACCAGGCCATGCATCACATCCTTTGGCACGCGAATAGGGTTAGGTTGTAGACGGAATGCATGAGCGCGGCGGCTGTGGTGGAACCTGAGACGACGCGCACCCAGCCATAGAGAATACCACTCACCGCGAAGCAGGCACAGTGGAGAAGGGTCGGGGGCTGGTGGAAGAAGGCAAAGACGATTGCGGTAAGGATGACAGCGGCCGGGGACCCCGAGGTCCGCGCAATCAGTGGAAGCAGGCAGCCACGGAAAAAAGATTCTTCCACAACGGGGCCAAGAGTGGCAGCCAGAGCCAAGAGCTTCCAAGCTGTAGGCGGAGTCGACGCGATGCTGGTTGACCGCACAACGAGAATTACCACCCCGGCCCACAGTATGCCTCCAATTGGAGCGGCGAGCAGGTAGCGGCGGGAGGGTAGCGTCCAGCCCAAGGCTTTCCAGACGGCGCCCCCGTGACGGAATTTGAGAGTCACATAAAGTGCGAGAAGCACCCACATAAGTACAACGGCCTGTAACAGCGCCGTGGGTTGCTGGAGGGCGAGAGGGAAAAGTACGTGGAAAGGGATAGCAAGCTGAAGCAAGGACCCAAACATGACAACACAGATCAGAAAAGCACAGATGTCTGTGTAGTCCCAGCAACAACCGGGGCCACGGGCTGTGATTTGTGATTCTGTGAAAGCTTCAAGTTTGGGTGAGTGATCGGGCCGACCGGCAATGTTAGTTGGCAAACGACTTCCTAGCTGGCCCGCAAGTAATCAAACTCCGGTACCGTCCTGAAGGGCATCTCTGGCAGCGTGACCGGGTCAGCAAGTTGGTCGATCAGTTCCGGCGCCGCATTCCCCAGGAACTTCGCCGTTTCATGGATGTGGGCAATCATCTCAGGGGCAAAGCCCATGAGCCGCGCGCACGTCGCGTCTGCGGCCACGGGATCGTCGGCAAGTATGACCTTGCCAAGAGCGCGAGAGCTGCCGGCAAGCGGGCCGTTTCCCTCCATCGCCGAGATGGCATCGGCGATGACGAAATGGATCGGCACGGTCGCACAGATGTCGACAATGCTTGGCTCAATTCCCCGCCAGTGCAGAATATTCTTGGGCCAGCCGTATTTTGCGCCGGGAACCACACCAAACAAGTTCTTCATGCCCAGCGAGACACCCGACCAGTGATGGGTCTTAACCTTGGGCATGGAAACCACGAAGTTTGCGTTGAGCACTGTGCGCGGCAGCCAAACGTGACCTAAGCCAGTGTAGTTTGCACGGAGCTTGGTTTTGACCAACTGGTCGCGATTGAGGTCAACGAAAGGAATGCGGCGTTCATCGAGCAGGTTTCGGAACCCGCTTTCGGAAAGTACCAGCTCGGTGTCGCGTTGATGTCCCGGGCCTTCACCCACGACGACGGAAGCGGCGCCAAGCCGCCGGAAGCATTCCGCGGCGGCAGCGACCAGAAGGGGATGGGTGTTGATAGGGACTCCAGGCAGGAAGTCCACGAGATTCGGCTTCAGCAGAACTGTCTTTCCACGGACATTGAGGTCGAAAAGGCGCAGGCCGCTCATCAAGTCCCGCGCAAGTTCTTCAGAATACTCGTCCGCACGCAGAATGGCGACGCGTGAACGGGACGGGCGCCGCACTTGATCGTATCGGGGCACGAGAAAAGGAAGGGAAGTCGCCGCCCCCGCGGCAAGCCCTACAGAGCCAGCGAGCATGTTTCTCCTGGTCATGCGAGCACCTTGAATGCGTTCCCTTGGACGAGGCAATCGAGGGCAAGGATCATGGCCGCGACCGTGGCAGAATCCCGGATCAGGCCGGGATCGCTTAAATCGCACAAGCGATCTGCCAGACTCCCGACGGGCCGATCATAGGCATCGAGGGCGAGGAGAGACCACGCCAGGCTCCAAGGCGCGGAACAGGTCACAACCCTGCGTTCCAGCCAATCAAGGCCGGAGTTTATGATGTCGTTCATTTCTTCTCCGTGCAGGGCGAGCAAGGCGGTGGCCGTGGCATCGAGGTGTGACGCCAGAGGAACGCCATAAACCACGCCATTTCCGGCATTCCATCCTCCGCCTGGACACGCCCGATCCAAAAGCATTTCCTTGCCACGCCGGATGCGGAGACTGACCTCATTCGTCTTGCAGCAAACAAACGCTTGCTTCAGCGCAATTATCGAAAACGCCGTGGGGATGACCCAACTGCATGTACCGGGCATCCAAGGCCAGCCGAATTTATTGGGATCAAAACGCACGCGCGTATCCGAGGTGCGAAACTTCCATTTCCACAGCCAATGTGACTCTTTTCCTTTCGAATCCAGGAGCCATTTGAGGCCGCGCTCGGCATGGAGAGAAATCTCCCCGCTGTTGATGAGTGCAGTTACCGCCAATGCAGTCAGACCTGACCCCTCTTGGTCGTCACCGCTAAAGCTTGGCCAGCTTCCGTTCGGGTTCTGGACGCTGATCAGAAATTGAAGGCCGCGGGCTCGGGCAGGGCTTGAATCCCATCGTAAAGCTAAGAGAGCGAGGCACGTTGGCTCGAGAGCTGCTTGTGTTGACGCCGGCTCATAGCTCCAACCCCCGCCGGGATGCTGCCGTTCCATGAGCGTATCCCTCAGTGAGGTGCGTAGGGTTCGATCAATCATGGATTGGTTGTAAGGGAAGATGTAAAAGCCGTCAAATAAGGCCATTGCCTTCGGTTGGAAAGGGGTTTGGGCACGGCACGAATCGAGCGTTAGGGCTTCAAATGCAACAAATGGGCATATCACTTGCCTATGCGGGGGCGCATGGAAAGGTGGTTGTCAAGTTTGTCGACCGGCGAAAAAAATCCGGTATGCAACGTGCTGAGGGAATCCGTTGAAGGTCGCAAGGGTAAATCGGTTCTCTAATCTCTCGACGGGTGAAAGAAATCTGGCATGCCCCATCCTGGGACATCTGCTGGATCTCGCCCGCAGCGACTTGCTTCTCCCATCTCCCGACCCGTGAAAAAAGTTGGAATGCTGCGCGTTGTTTTCGGGAAATGGTCGAGGGACAACGGGTGCCGTCCACAGGCAGCGGTCCCGATGTGGTTGTCAAGTTTGTCGACCCGTGAAAAAAATTCCTCGAAGCCCGTTTCGCACACCCAAGTCCTCATTTTACTTGCCTTTCCCGCATCCCGCCGATTGAGGTAGACCCTCCGCAGGCGGTTTAATTCGCCCATTCCACAAAAAATGCCGGTATAGATTGTGCGGCGAGGAGGCAATGCGAATGTTTCCATCAAGGAAGGAACTCTCCGCCAGGCTGCGAAAAGCCAGATATGTCACCGACGAGGTTACGCTGGAGGTGGGTTATCTCGCCGCCCGGATGCAGAAGCGGCTGCTTGTTGAAGGGCCGCCCACTAAGCGCAAATCCTGGCATGGCAGAACGGTCTGGTCTTGAAGACGCCTTCGGTGGCGGGCCGTCGACGTGCCTTTGATTGCCCTTTGCCAGCAACCGCGAAAGACGGATGGGGCGAATACACGACCGGCGTGCCTGTACTTTTCGGGATGCTCCCCGCGTGCCGAATGCACAACAGTAGCTACTGATGCACGTCGAGTACTTCGCAAGTGATCCCAAAGTTCGAGTCCGGCTCTGGAAAATTGATGACTTCTCTCGGCGGGCGGGACCCGATTGTGCTCGGCGGATGGCGAATCTGCAAGTAATAGTATCCGTGTTGGAGAACAATCCGGGAGTCGAGGGCGAATCTGTAAACACAACGGCGTTAGAACGAAGCCGCTGGCGCGGCGGACGCTACGCGTGCACGATCTCCGCGCTTAATCTTGCGATAAGTTGGGGCACAGAGAAAGGAGGTCTCTGTGACCCATCTACGCAAAATCATGCT
>JBEKLF010000381.1:0-6808 GCA_050010335.1 Terriglobia bacterium | reverse complement strand
ACCTTGTACCCATCGCCCGCAGCCACCAGCGAAGGTCCGCCTACGGTGATTTCCAGTTGTGGGACAGAAAAAGGGATCCGTGGGTCAATGAGCCCGATGATTTGCCGAAATCGCTCCCGCTGGGAGGCGACGGACGCTTCGTAGGCGGCTCGCGAAGAGTAATCCCGATTCCAAAGCGCATCGCGCTTTTCCACCGAAGCCGCAGTTAGGCCGGCCAAATAGCGGTGGATGCCCTCCACCATCTGGGCGGCAAGATCTCCCTCCCGGGTTAAGGGCTCGCTGCCCGGCAGATGGCTCGGAGGCGGAGCCGACGCTGCTTCCCTGCCTTGCGCATCCGCCGCACCGCTGGCCGCCGGTGAGGTGGCCAGCGCCCCCGTGATCGCGGATTTCCCCATACGTTCAAACAATTCGCGGCGTGTCATGTTGCCCTCGGGCCGTTGAGCTATCGGCAGATCGGCGAATTTGCGATCGGCGATGGGTGATTTGCGGTTTTCGAACTCAGTAGATTGATTCATCTTTTCACCCGATCCTGTCGATAACCGAAGTGGGGGAGTGGGCCGCCCGTGGGGATGTGAACGGGGCTACCGACCCGCCTTGCCTCCATCGGGCTTTGCCTCTTTCTCGTCACTTATCACTGCCCGTCGGCGCTTCCCCACTCGACAAAATCATTCATGCACTCACCCCACGCTGTCGATAGCCGAAGTGGGGGAGTGTGCGCGGCCGGATGAAGGAAATCGTGCCCCCCGGTCCCTTTCGGTCCTTCGGGCTTTGCCCTTGCTCGGCACTCGTCACACGTCACTGCTCTTCCTTATTCTTCAAAGTCGGTGAATTGATTCATCTTCTCACCCGACACTGCCGATAGCCGATGTGAGCGAGTCTATCACAGGAGGGTTTGGCCATCGGCGCTGCCATCCCTGGGGGGGGGGGCGGCCACCAGCGGGAGGCACGCAAGAGAAAATGTAGCGCAAGGTCCGCTCGCCGGCCTTTCCATCGCGACACACATTGGGGGGCGCGGCCTCGATATTCCAGGGAGCCGTATTCGCCTGCGGCGCATACGTTGCATTTTATGTATGTGCTCCATCCACGGACAACACCCCGCATTATATGAGCCACCCGCGGCAGCCGGTTTGGTTGGGCGTATATATCGAATGGGAGGAGTGAGCCACCTCGGCGATTTTCGACCGCGGCGATTCTGGACTCTCAACTCTCAACTTTCGACTTTCAGCTCTTCCCCTGCTCTTCACGCCACTTGCGCGCGGTGTGCCCAAATCTTTTGAAATGCGGTGACGTACTGCTCGATCACGTCGTCGGCCTCGGCGTACATGAGCGGCAGGAAGAAATGCTGGTTATTGATGTAGTCATTTCCCGGCATGGAGGTGGGAATTGTCGGGGGATGGTGCCACCACTTGGGTTCGGAGTAAATCATGAGCTTATGTTGTTCGGGGTACACCCAGGTGGAGACGTGGACGCCTTCCGCTTGGAGAGCTTTGACCAGGGCATCGCGGGAGAAGCCGGCTTTGGCGGAGTCGAGCAGCAGCATGTTGCGGTAATAGTAGGCGCGTTTCTGGTCGGAGCGGCAGCGGGGCTCACTGAGCCCGGTTAACTGGATCAGGCGATCATTCAGCCGGCGAACGTTCCTTTCCACCAGGGCGCTGGTTGCGTCCAAGGTGCGGAGTTGAACGCGGCCGACAGCGGCGGCGAACGGATGCATGCGATACTTCTGGCCAAATCCCGTCCCGGCATAGCGATGGACGGGGCTATCGGCCGGAAAGTGTTCCGGCATCGAGTATTCGCCGAACGCCGTGGCGCGCTCATAGTGCAAGCGGGTCTGGTACATCCCCATGCCGCCCTCCACGGTCGGCAGAGCTTTGCTGGCCTGAAAGCTGAAGATGGCCAGGTCGCCCCAAGTCCCCATTTTCTTACCCTGCATGCTGGCGCCGTGGGCATGTGCGGCGTCCTCAAGCACCATCAAATCCTTCTCCTTGGCGAAGGCCCGGATGTGATCCATTTCACACGGCTGTCCCCAGGAATGCATGGGAAAGACGGCCCGGGTGCGGCTCGTGACCTTACGCCTGGCGTCCTCCAGGCTGAAGCACGCAGTGGCGGGATCGATGTCGACGAAAATGGGGACGTAGCTGAAAAAGCGCATGGCCAGGCAGTCAGAAAAGAAATCATAAGAGGGCACCATCACTTCGCTTCCCGGTTCCAGATCGATGGCAAAGTACATACTGGTGATGGCGCTGGAGCCATTCATGTGCGCCCGCAGGTAGGGGATTCCCGTGTATTCCTGCCACTCCTTCTCGAAAAGGGGCAGTTCTTCATAGAACTTGTCATTGTCGATCAGCCGGTGAAGAGTGTCCTTTTCTGCCTGGCCGTAGCGCGGCCAGCGCATGAGGGCTTCGACCTTATCTTCGGGAACGTTGACCGCCTTCGAGCCTCCCAACAAAGCAAGGGACTCCGTCGCGGGGGGCTTGGCGGCTGCCGCCTCCGACATCGCGAGGCTTAACAATGCCATGCCACTCGACTGGAGAAAACTCCTGCGGCCTTCTTTCCTGTCTTCCGTGATTTCATTTTTCTTCATGATGCAGCCTCCTCGAAGGGGTAGCACAGGCACTCCTGCGTGTGCAGGCGTTGCCACTCTACCATGTCCAGACACAGGCAGGAGTGCCTGTGCTACCCCCGTTAATGACTCTCGATCGGCCCGAGAATCCTCATTAAGTCTGTCCGGTCATGTCCGTTCCGGGTGACGCCCGCGAGGGCGTAGACGGAGCCATCCATGCCCACAGCGATGGAATTGACCTCTTTGGGTCTTTGGCCGTCGGAGAAAAAGATTGCCCCATGGTCAGTGTATTTGCCAGTCGGAATGTAACAAGTGATCAGGTGCAGATCCTCTTCCCCCTTCGATTCGCCTTTATCGGCGATGCTCTTTCCCGCCACCCTTTTTCCACCACGAAAGATAGGCCCACCCGTCAGGTAATACAAGGTCTTTTCATCCGGCCCGAGGATGAACCCCAAATATCCATAACTAAACTCATCGTTCATCCCGCTTTGCTGCGAAGGCAGCGACGTGATGCGCTGCAATACCACCACGCGGGGAACGAGCGGATCGAAGCGGAACAAGTATCCCGAGTTCCCATGGACGCCATAAATCATGTTTCCCGTTTGCTTCCCAAAAACGCACGTGCGACTTGTTTTGCGGAATCGCCTTCAACCCTTTTTCCCCGCATATATCGGTGAGGTCGCCAAGGTGCTGGATCTTCTCTGTCGCCGGATCGAAGGAATAGATTTGCGCGCCGACATCGATGTCTTGCGACGAAAGCACGTAGTAAATCCTTCCATCGCTGGCGGAACTGATGCCGTTGTAACTGTCGTGAGCAAGATCGAAGCCCGAGTCGTAGATGCGTGCCAGCAGGCGCGAGAGTTTCGCCGGCTGCCCCTGCAAGGCGCATGGATTGCCGCCCGCCAGCGCCAGGCAGGCTACTGCGAAGGCCACGAGTGGAACGACCACGCGGCACGCCCCCGCAAGACTTGGCGGAATAGTCAGAACTGTAGTCCTCATCGCCGTTGCTCCTTGGTTGGCGGCTGGGGATTTCCGCACCCCCCTTATTCCCGCCCTTGAGCGTCTGCGCCGGCCGGCATTGAGTTTGCGGCTAACTGGCGCATGCGCCCTGCCCCAGAGGCGACTTAATCTAGCCCAGGGTTGCGCCCGGGGTCAAGCAGCCCCATCCATTTCATTCTCGATCCCTGAAAGTCCGAGGGCGCGGAAGTCTTGCGCCGGGGCAAGTTCTTCGCCGCCGAAACGGGGACCCGCGATCGTTTTAGGCTGTCCTACCAGCCCTACTAAATTCAAATCTGAAGCAAATATATATGGTATATCGTATAGTCTGACTGTTATTGATGGAATACTGAATTTTAAGAGGCGCTCTGGCAGTAATTTTATCGGATATTTTTCCTATTTTTCAATATGTTAACCGCTTCGTCAGATTCGGACAATTTGGCATATAGATTGCAGCCTCCAAAACCGCACGAGACTGCTCTAGAAACGGAACCCCATTCGACCATGAGTATTGACTGCGCGAATGTCCAGTTGATTCCGGGAAATCATGTTCTTTTCGCCGTCACCAGGGAGTGTGGGCGAGTCCTTTGGAGGGTACACCTTATGAAATCTCAAGATCGGTATAAGCAAAGCTTACTGTTGGTAGCTCTTTTGGCGTTTGCCCCCGTCGTGCTTTTTGGCAAAGTGACGGGAAATATTTCGGGCACAGTCCGGGATGCGCAGGGAGCGGTTGTCCCCGGGGTAAGCGTAACGGCCAAGAATACGCAGACCGGCGTTGTCGATAAGATTCAGACCGACGGTGCCGGGTTTTATAACTTCCCGGCGTTGCCGATTGGGACCTACGACGTGACCTTCCAAAAGACGGGCTTTAAGGAATACCAGGAGACGGGCGTGCTTATTAACGTCGATTCGGCCCGGACCGTCGATGCAGCGCTCGTGGTGGGAGCGGAGAAGGAAGAGGTCACCGTAACCGCAACGGCGGCGCAGGTGAACACTCAAACCACGCAAACGGGTGAGGTCGTGGCGGCGACGGAGATGGAAAACATGCCGTTAAACGGCCGGTCCTACACTGACCTTCTGGCCCTTCAACCGGGTGTCGTGCCGATCGGTGTCCAGATGTTCGGAACCCTGTCACCCGCCAATTCCCTTAATGATGGCACCCTATCGATGAGCGGGCAAAGGGACGTCAACAACGGCTTCATGGTGAACGGCGCCAATACGGTGGAAGGAGATATGGGGGGTACGGTTATTGTCCCCAACCTCGACTCCATCGCCGAATTCCGCATCATCACCAGTAACGCCGGCGCTGAATACGGGAACTATAGCGGCGGCCAGATCAACGTCGCCACAAAATCCGGGACCAATCAATTCCATGGTTCGGCTTTCGAGTTCCTGCGCAATTCGGATATGGATGCGCGGTACTTTTACTCGGCGAGCCGCGGGACCTTGAAACAGAGCATGTTTGGCGGCACCTTTGGAGGCCCCATCGTCCGCAACAAGGCCTTCTTCTTCGTTGATTACCAGGGGACACGCCAAATCGTCGGCGTGGATAGCGGTGATATTCTTGTCCCCACGGCCGCCGACCTGACCGGAAACGTGTCGGACCAGGCGGCGACGATTGCCGCTTCCGGCTCGAATGCGGTGAACGGCACATATTTTGCCAACCTCCTTAACACCAGACTGGGGTTGCCGGCAGGTACCATATACTCGGGGGAGCCTTACTTTGCACCGTCGTCCTCGTGCACGACTAATGCCCAATGCGTCTTTCCCAATTACATCGTTCCCAAGAGCGCCTGGGATCCAGTAGCCGCAAATACCATTGCGCTCATTCCTCCTATCAACACTCCCACGGGGTACTTCTCCACCTCCGCATACCCGGCGACACTTCAGGACGACAAGTGGGCGGTACGGATCGATGGCAATTCCCGCATCGGAATGATTTCAGGCTACTACCACAACGACCCCTGGAACAATCCTCAGCCTTTTAACCCGGGATATGGCGGCAGCACGGTTCCGGGCTTTCCGAATAACACCGTGGGGAAGGCGCAATTGCTCACGTTTGCCATTAGCACCCCCATTGGCGGTTCCATGGTGAACCAGTTCACCGCCAGCTATACCCACAACACGAACATCACGGGGTTATCGACCAAGCCGGGGCCGACGCTCTCCTCGCTCGGGTTCGCCGCTCCCAACGCCGGCGGCCTCTATGAAGAGGCTGGTTCCCAGTACGCGAACTGGCCGGAAGTGCACTTTAACAACTATACCTTGGGACAGTTTAACTCGATTATCGCGCAATATGACCAGGTCGGCCAGCTTCAGGACGACTTCTCGAAAATCGTGGGCACGCACACGATTAAATTTGGCGGAAATTACCACGCGGATCAATTCTGGGTCGGCCACCCCAACAATGGTGGGAACGGAGGCCTTTACTTTAACGGTAGCGAGACCGGATTTGACTTTGCGGACATGCTAGTGGGCGCTTCCGATTTATTCTTCCAGGGCGCTGCCTCCTCCTTGAGCCTGAGGAGCTACTATATCGGGTTGTATGCAGAGGACGGTTGGCGCGTACGGCCCAACCTGACCCTCAACTACGGGCTGCGCTGGGAGACCACTCCCTATTGGTCGGACTCGCATAGTCGCAATCCCGACTTAATCCTGGGACTGCAATCGACCACCTTCCCCACGGCGCCGGCAGGTTATGTCTTCCCCGGCGACCCAGGGGTCCCGAAACACTTCGCCAACACGAACTATGCCAATTTCGGGCCGCGCATCGGGATAGCCTATTCGCCCAACTTCTCCAATGGTTTCCTGCACTCGGTTTTTGGCGATACGGGCAAAAGCAGCATTCGGGTCGGTTATGGCCTGTACTATACCAACATCGAGGGCGCTGCCACTTTCAATTTTGCCGCCCCCCCCTATGGCCTGTTTTACTGTTGCGGAACTTACCCCCTGTATAGCGCACCCTTTATTGACCGGCAAAATGGGGCGGTTGCGGCACAACCCTTCCCGGTTCCTCCGGTGCAAAAAGGCGCAACCGACATCAATTGGGCAAACTTCGAACCGTTCGGGGGGGATGTCTCCCCGCTGCGCAATTCTCCCTCCCCCTACTCGGAGCATCTCGATTTTTCGATTGTAATTGGAACCATAATTTGTCCGCCGCGGCCACTTTATGGTTCCAACTCAGCCGATGCGGAGGGAAAATAACGGGCTTCTGGAATACAGTGGCCGCCGGTCAGATGATCACTACCGGGT
>JBEKLF010000380.1:0-6832 GCA_050010335.1 Terriglobia bacterium | reverse complement strand
GCCCATAACCGCATCTTACAAGCCTTTCCTCCATTGTCAATAATCAACCCCACCCTCCTCCCCAAAATCTTGAGACTTGATCTGTGGGGAGCCAAAATCTATCTCCGACAGGCTCCTAGAGGACCACCATGAGGTCCATAGTCGTGGTCATTTTGAAAAGTTCGACGAGTAAGGTCTTTCGAGACCCAAACCTGAGGAGGCGTAACGCAGGCCTATTCTGAAGGGCTCCGGCTCGTCCACCATTAACAACGCAAAGCCGCGGACCTTCCGAGCAGGTCCGCGCTCAGCTTGCTCGCCGCCTACTGCCTTCTGCCTACTACGTTCTAGCCTTACCCCGGCGACTTCCCGGGCATCAGGCTGGTGATGGCCAGCATTGCCGTCAGGACGATCATGACGATGCATGTGGTCCAGGCAATGATATTGAAGGAACGGCTGTTTTTATAGGGTCCCATGAGGTCTTCGCGGTTGGTCAGTTGCAGCATAAAAATCACGACGAAGGGCAACAGGATGCCGTTGGCCACTTGTGAAAGCAGGATGATGGGAACCTGCTGGTCCTCGCTCAATAGCAGCACGGCCAGCATGCCCAAGAATATCAAACTGGTGTAAAGCCAGTAGAAGGCCGGAGCCTCATTGAAGCGCTTATTGAGGCCGGATTCCAATCCCAGCCCTTCACAAACATAGTATGCGGTGGCCAGAGGCAAAATGGAGGCTGAAAACAGAGAGGCATTGACGAGTCCAACCGCAAACAGTGCACTGGCCGCATGCCCCGCCAGGGGCCGGAGAGCCATGGCTGCATCCCCCGCATCTTTAATGTCTCGGTTGCCGGTCACATAAATCGTAGCGGCGCAGGCCACGATGATAAAGAACGCCACCACATCCGTCATGATGCAACCGACGATGACATCCATTCGCGAGTAGATGTAATCCTTTACTTTCACCCCTTTTTCCACGACGGCCGACTGGAGATAGAACTGCATCCAAGGCGCGATGGTAGTTCCCACCAAGCCGATGACCATATAGAGGTAACCGGAGCTGAACTGGAATGAGGGCTTTATGGTGTTGACCAGCGAACTGGTCCAATCGGGATGGGCCAGGTAGCAGGAAACCGGGTAAGCCAGATAAACCACGCAGGCCGCCAGGAAGACCTTTTCTACATAACGGTAACTTCCCTTCACCACCAGCAGCCACACGAAGAGGGCGCCCAGCGGGACCGCCACAAACCGGCTCATGTGGAAAACGGACGTTCCCGACGCGAGGCCGGCAAACTCCGACACGGTGTTCCCCAAATCCGTGATGATCAGCAGGACCATCAGGATGAAGGTGGTCCGGAAGCCATATTCCTCGCGGATCAGGTCCGCCAGGCCCTTGCCGGTCACCACCCCCATTCGGCCGACCATTTCCTGAACGATAATGAGGGCGATGGTGATGGGGATCAGGGTCCAAAGCAGCGAGAAGCCATATTTCGCCCCCGCGACGGAATAGGTGTAGATACCCCCGGCGTCGTTGTCCACGTTGGCTGTGATGATGCCGGGACCCAGGACCGCCATGAAAATCAGCAGTTTGATCCGAAAACTTCGAAAGCTCTTGAGTTTCGCCGCCATGGGAACTCCAACATTGCCGATTTTCGATTGCCGATTGCCGATTGGACAAAATCCAAACCGATGATTTCGTCTGTCGTCAGTGCCCTTCGGGTGTCATGCTCGTCACTTTCGCCCTTCGCAGTCGTTGGCCGATGCGCCAAAATCGGCAATCGACAATCGGCAATCGAAAATTCCATCACTTCCTATTGATCACATGCTCCAGCACGTCGTCAGCGGTGACGATGCCGAGCAGGTGGCGCTCCTCGTCGACAACGGGTAGGGATATCAGATTGTATTTGTGGAAGAGATCCACCACCGATCTTACGCTCTGCTCCGCCTGCACCGAAATCAGAGGTTCAGAGGCAAGGTCCAAAAGCGGAGTGTTGGCAGCGGCCAGCACAATCCGCCCGAGGGGCACCGCTCCGGTCAAGGCCGTTTCTTTGTCAATCATAAAGACCTGGTGAATGGCTTCCACCGGCCCCTCGAAATTCCTCAAAGCCTCAATGGCTCCGGCGACGGGGGCGGAATCATGGACCACCACGTACTCAGTAGTCATCATGGAGCCCGCAGTATTCTCTTCGAACCCCAGCAACTCTCTGACTTCTTCGGCCTCATCCTTTTCCATGTCCGCTAACACTTCCGCTGAAGTCTCGGGAGAAAGCTGGTTGAGGACGTCGGCGGCTTCGTCGGGCGGCATCTCTTCCACGATGTCTGCCGCTTTCTCCGTGGAGATACTCTCAAGTAAATCCGCCTGCATTTTGGTCGGGATCTCGGAAAGAGCATGCGCTGCCGTCTCATCATCCAACGATTCGATCACTGCTTTTTGTTCGTTGTAGCTCAGCTCTTCCAGGATGTCGGCGATGTCCGCGGGATGCAATTCCGCCAGCCGGTCGTAGGAAATGCGCAGCTTCACGCGGCGCGCCGGGTCCGATTCGATGAGATTCACAAATTCCCACTGGATCGTTCGGGTCGGGAGGGGCTTGGTGATCACGCGGATGTTGTGCTTGGCAATGATCCCCTGGAGCAATCGGCGCACCGCCGCCGCCAAACCCACGTTGACCGCCACAATCCGGAGCTCGCTGTGCCCGTCGGTGGGCTCGATATCAAGGTCCACGTCATTGACCCGCACCACCTTGCGGTTGTTGACGTCAATAATCTGCTGGTCGAGCACGTCTTTCTTGATTCGAATAAGCCCCTCATCCGCGGCATAGCAGCGTATTTCATCCCGCGGCACATTGGTTTGGCCGGCGCGCACCGAAATGGATTGGATTTGAGAGTAAGTAATGCATTGAATGGCCTTGTGGGGTGTGCGGATCAGATAAGAAGCCACTCGCGCCGCCTTCTGCCCGGGATCAACGCAAAGATCCTCCAGTTCTCCCAGGAACTCGCCTTTTACTCCATACATCGGGAGATTCTGTAGCTCGGTGAAGTAAATCATCGTGATCCTCTCCTGCAAGGGCCGTGGCTTGTCTCAGAGTATCCGGGTAGTGGCCTGTGTTGGCCACCTCGCCTAACGCGGTTAAATTCTTCCAAATATGAACGTGCCGGGCATTTTCAGGCTTGAAACGGCTTCAAGTTCTCTTAATACGGGTGGTGTATTTCCTTGTCAAGAAAAAACCGCGTTCCATGCATAAAAAGCTGCTGCGCGGGAAATCCTCATCATCAAAACTCGGTGTGGAACCGCAGTGCGAGGACATCGACCGGACCTCGGACGTGGTTATATGCCGGGTTTTGGGCAAATTGATAATCCAGAGTCAACTGGAAGTGTTTAGCGATCTTCCAGTTGTAATACGTTTCGGCGATGTGCTCCGCGCGGTAATCAAGAGCTCCGTCGCCGACGGTAATTCCCAGACCACCTGCTGCAAGGTACTGCCGATGTACGGCGCTGATGCCGTTCACGACCGCCGCGAGGCCCACCGTGTCCTGCGGGCGGCGCCACCGCGCCCCTTTCAGACTAAGCCCCGCTGTTGCGGTGCGATCCACGTCAGTAAATTCGTACGTCTGGTTTTTGCCATCGCTCCAGCCCAGACGCGCAAAGGCCCCGAGATTCTTGCGGATTTCCTGCTCCAGATTGATGCCAAAGCCGTACTTGTAGCGGTACGCCGCGGTGAGATAGATATTCTCGCCGAGGCTCGGGTTATCGATGGCTGCCTGAAAGCTTCCCATGTGCGCCCGCTGGTCGTAGGCAAGCAGGCGTAAAGCCCCGGGATGTCCTTTAGGTGTACATCGCCTTTCGATCTCCCCCACCGCGGACCAGGCATGAGCTAGGTTCCAGTCCATGCGAATTCCGTTCGCGACCTTCGACACCTGAAAGATACCCAGCCGCCCGCGCCATGCGTGGGTATTCAATTCGGCGGCGGCGCCATTGGTAAAGCCCAGCGTGTCGGCCGGATAATCCCAGGCGCCATTGGCCACCAAGACCCAATTCATGAATTGGGATCGGCCATCGTTGGAATAGGCGTTGGTGTCGAAGATGTCCTTGGCGCTGAGGTGGCCGAGCGTCAACGTCAGATTCCGAACGTTCTTGGTACTACCCAATCCGTCATCGGCGGCTTCCGTTTCCCCACCGAAACCAATCGTCTCGCGAATGAAAGCGCGGCACAGGAAGAAATCCGGGTAAGTCTTGCCGACTCGATACGCCTCGGCATTCGGAAATCCCGCAACGCCGACGGAGTTATTCAGGCCATATCCTTGCCACATAAGGAGGTCCCCGAAGAACTCTCCCCCGCGCCACAAGCGCACGCTGCCCGTCACGTCCACGGACACCGTCTCTCTGACAGAGGTGCCGGTGGTTAGACTGTTCAAGCCCGTATACTCAGCAGGGAAAGAAGGGTGGCCTTGACCCACCACCGTGGATTGCATGTGAAGAGTCCAAGGCTGGGGATCTGGCGGCGTCGACTTGGTCGAGTCCTGGCTCTGTTCTGTAGTTGAGCCGTCTTGGCCGCGCGCGACGGGGATGGCCATGTTTAACAGAAGCAGGAGCGCCCCCAGCCATCTGAGCCACTCCCAGCGCCAACCCGCGCGCTTCCCGATTATGAAGTCATGAATTCCATACACTGGACTACCCAACCGATAGAAAATGGCCCATAAAACAAAAAGCCCCACGGAGCAAAAACTCCGCAGGGGCGATCCTGGAAAACCAGGTTGGGCAAACCCGGTTTCTCAAACCTCCTGGTGAGAGCTTTGGCTCCACACAACGTAGTGTCCCGCATTCCGGAACAGCCACATTAGGCAAAGCCTTAATCCGGCCTTGCCTGCTCCACCCGTTGGCCCGTCTCCGAGTTTCTGGGCAGTGGCTTATGTTTGTGTGGTAACCTCGCCTAACGAGGTTGAACCTTTTCCCGCGGCATCTCACCAGAACTACACTCGCAAGACGCCGCGTTTTTTTTGTATAGCAGGGTGGAATTTCCCCTGTCAAGAAAAAACGCAAGCGGGAGCAAAATAGCATAACTTTATTACGAAATCTCCCACGCTCCCGCTCACGCGCAGCTCAATCCTCTTCCTTCATGACCCATTTGATGCCCTTCAGGAGCATGTCCTGGTAACGGGGATCGGTCCAGACCGCCTCTTCGTGCCCGAGACTGTTGTAGTAAACGCGGCCGTTGCCAAACGTCCGCGTCCAGGCGATTGGCCATCCGTAATAACGCCGGTGCACTCCCGACTTGCCCAGGTCCACCGACGTTGGGTCGAGCGCCAGCAGCACGTGCGAATTGTCGGCCTGAAAATCCGCGATCTGGTAAATCTCGTCGGTAATTTGAAACGATTTTCCGAGCGCACTCACCAGTTTGCTGTTCGGGTCGACCACATCCACCATCACCAGTTGATGCCACGGGTGCTCATTGAAATAGCCACCCACTATCTTGTTGTACACGCCCCACTCGTAAAGCGTATCCGTGGCGCTGTGGACACCCACGAACCCGTGTCCGGACTTGAGGAAATCCACCAGCGCGGTCTTCTCCTCATCCGTAAACGGCAGTTCGCCGGTGGTGTAGAACATCACCGCGGAATAATTCTTCAGGTTCTCTTTGGTGAATGCACCCACGTCCTCAGTGACGGTTACTTCAAAGGCCCCTGACTTCTCGCCAATCTGCTTCACAATCTGCTCCGAGAGCGGGATGCTCTGATGGTGATAGCCCCTGCACAGCGTCATGTAGAGCAGTTTGCCGCTTTTCGAAGTTTTTCCCGACGCGCTGCCTGGACCGCTCCCCATCGCTAATGCGAGCACTGCCAACAAGAGCAAGAATGCCTTATGAGTTTGTCTCACTATTCCTCCTAGATTTAGGTTTCCTGAAGATGACAACAGGGTGAAGATTGCGACCAGGTTACATCGGGGCATCCAACTGGGCGAGCATGGACTCATGCCCCTACCGAATGACGCGCCGCTGATTGGGTCTTGAGCGCCTTGCCAATTGCCCGGCAAAACGCCGGGAGATCCGTGGGCACGCGCGAGGTAATGAGATTTCCGTCGACCACCACCTCTTCATCCAGATACTTCGCCCCGGCATGAATCATATCGTCCTTGATGGCCTTGAAGCAGGTGGCCTTGCGGCCGCGCAGGATGTCCGCCGAGCACAGCACCCAACCGGCGTGGCAAATCGCCGCGACGATCTTGCCGGCCTTTTCCATTTCGCGCACGAAGTTCAGCATGCGCTCGTCCTGACGCAGGGTGTCAGGCGCCCACCCGCCGGGAATGACCACCGCGTCGAAATCCTTGGCGTGAACGTCGGCAATCGACAGGTCCGCGACGACGGGATAGCCTTTCTTGCTGGAATAGGTCTTCCCTGCTTCCGCGCCCACTGCCACGGTTTCCGCTCCATCCTCGCGGAATCGCAGAAGTGGATACCAGACTTCCATTTCCTGGTAGAGGTCCGCGGCCAAAACGGCAATACGTTTTCCTTGAAGTTCCATAGCATCCTCCCTGAACAACGGATTGGAGCCCATGGTAACACAGCCGCCGGGCAGTTCGGTAAAGCGGGCAGGTAGAGAAATCCCACTCTGTGAAATGATGCACCCCCCTCCCGCGGAGTGGGACGAGGGCCGACAGCGAGCGCTTCGGCAAGCCACGAGTTTCTGCGGGGTGACATTTTGACCCACTCGGGGCAGCGCTTTGGCTCCGGTTTCGAGGGCCACTTAACTGCGATTCAGACAGTAAGAAACCAGGCTGGGCGGCCGACCAGCGCTCGGTCTGTCAACAGGTCTATCCGATCCGCCCGCACGGCTCTTGACGGCCTTTCCGACGGCCAGTTGTCCAC
>JBEKLF010000379.1:0-6836 GCA_050010335.1 Terriglobia bacterium | reverse complement strand
TCCATCGTTCACCCTCCGGGTGTGGGTCTAGATTTCTTCGCAAAATCTCTATAACACACATCCCGTGAGGGTGAACGCCTTTTCTGCGGTCTCCCGCTCGTTTCAATCGCGATTCTTGGGAGGCCGGCGCTAACGCGGGCTGGCGCCTCGACCGTTCCTCTGACCACCAGCCAATTCCTGAGGGGATGGTGCTGGAACACCTCGACGAGTTGGTACAAAAGGTGGCGGATGCTATCGGGGCGGTGGTGGATCAGGCGACGAAGTAACCCCTCACCCGTCCGTCCGCTGACGGACACGCTCAGCCCCTCGGAGAAGGAAGGGATTTCAGTGGCGCGCCCGGGCACCAGCTCCCAGGAAAGGGAGGGTTACCTTTCTTAAGGTGTTTGAAATCTTAAGTTGTTGATCCCTTTTATACCTCACGCGTGCAATTGCCCCTCGCACCGGCAGGGGCTACGAGAGCTGAATTAGGCCTTTCACACGCCCGATACCCCAGCCCCTTTCGCACGGGAATCAAGCATTCCAGCAGGCCATGCTTTTGCCATAGAGGGGGAAACCCAAGGTCGGCAAAGGTCGCCGCGGCGACACCCTGGCTACCCCGCTCCGGCAATTTGACGCATGGGCTTAGCGGGACTCCCTGACTTGAACCCCCAACGCTTCCGCGAGTTCGGCGGCAGACGGATGGGCTTGCTCACGGGACTTGCATCCGCCGAAGTACGGGGAGGGGACCGACGCAAGTCTTTGCCCAGCCAGCTCCAGGCAGACCTCGCAGTCGTTGGCCTCGCCGCCGCGCGACGGGGCGATGCGGACGGCTCGAACCGTCCCGGCAGCGCATAGTTCCCTTTCGCCGTAACTGACGCGGCCGCCAAATTCGATGTTGAGGGGAGTACGGCGCGTACGCCAGGCGTGAATCCCCAAGCCAGCGCTCAGACTCGCTACGAAAAGGAGAATCGCGCCGATCCACAAGTTCGCGGAGGCAGTGTCGGCACGCCGAAGAAAAAAGGTGGAAAGGTAAAACAAAAATGCACTTCCCGCGCCGAATGCGGCGATCATCAAGCTGGCGAACACCGAGGTGGGGACGAAGACCCACCGGTCAGCTTCCCGTTTGACCACATACGGTGTGCGGTTCCGGTCTTTCATAGCAATCTCGCCGGGCGCGGCTATTGTTCGGTTTAAGTAATGCGCGGCGACCCGGCCTGACCGTGAGCCTTTCTCACGCCCGATGCCCCGGCCCTTCCGCACGGGTATCGAACATATCATTAGGCCATGCCTTCGCTATCAAGGGAAGACCCTACGGTCAACAAACCACGGACCGTGGCTGACCCACTGCGCCTAGTCGGCCTCACCAGATGAAGGGGACGAGCCGGAAGCGGGTGCGGAGGCAGTATTCGGAATAGCCGGGCAACTGCTGGCAAAGGACTTCTTCCTCGTTGCGCAATCGGAAAGCGTATATGGGGACAACGAGGGCAAAGACAGGCAAGGCGAAATACGAGCCCAGTGCCAAGGGTGTGGAGAGGCACATCACGATGCCGCCCAGATACATGGGGTGCCGAACCAAGCCGTACGGCCCGGTGGAAATGACCTTCTGGCCGCTCTCGACTCGAATCGTGCGCGCGGCGAAACCGTTGACTTTCATCACCCAAACAACCGAGAGGAGGCCACCGAGAACCAGGGCCTGAGTAAGCAGCGTGAGCCACAGCGGCACTGCTCCCGGGGAGGTGCGCGACCAGCCCAAGCGATAATCCAGGCCGGGAAGAGCAAAAGCCGCAATAAAGACCGGCTTCAACAATTTCAAGAGAAGTTTCTGCTCGCCGATCGTCTCTTTGTGCTCCAGTCTGCGCGCGATCAATTGGGGATCGTATTTATAGAAATAGAGGAGAGAAGCGA
The DNA here is from genome assembly GCA_050010335.1 of Terriglobia bacterium. Lineage (GTDB taxonomy): Bacteria > Acidobacteriota > Terriglobia > UBA7540 > UBA7540 > Bog-366. The sequence continues at coordinate 4,952 of JBEKLF010000379.1, read as the reverse complement.
TGAAAGGGATGATCAAAACGGCCAGGAAGGTCCATCCCTGCCAAAACCCCAACGAGCCCGCGGGAATAAACAACAGCGCGGCCAGAGAGAGTGGGCCCAGGGAAAGATAGAGCATGAACTTTGATTTGAGACTGATTTTGCTAGGCATGGTTATGAGCGCCCGATTTCTCCTGCGAAGGTCGACCCACGCGGTTCGCAGGTAATTTCTGCCTGCACTAACTCTTCAAATGCTGCCTGAAATAAAGCCCACGCCAAGGATGTATCGAGCCACGCGGGCCGCCCTCGCCGCTACCCCCAACAACACGATTGCCAGGATGTTTCCGAGAATCACGGGCACAATGAGTTCTCGGCTCATGACATCCTCGGAGGGAACTTATGCCTGCGCTCGGCCCACCAGACCGTCAATCCCGGCACAAACATCATCAACCCGGCGGCGATGTAGATGGCCTCAAGCGACCAGAATTGGGGGGGAGAACGCCGCTGGGGGGAGAATCAGTCGCTCGCCGACGAGCCAACCCAGCATGATTGCACCAGCCAGCGTCGAAGCTAGCGCACCGGCATTTGACCTGCGCAACGCGGCAACCGCAGCGACAGATGCACGTCCGCCCACTACTATTGCCAGGATCAGCCCGGGAATCACGTAGCTGCTGAACGGTGTTCCGACGAGCCAGGCGGGCGGAAACCAATCGATTCCGGTTGCTACCGTGATGCCGCCGCCGACAGCCGTCAAGGCCACAAAGACACTGGCGACGAAGAGGGTGACGCCACAGATGCGCAGCAGCGGAGTCCCAGCAAAAACGCGCCATACTCTGCGCAATCCTGTGACCACTACAGCAAGAAAGGCGATGAGAACCAGGATCAGTAACCAAACCATAACGCCTCCGGTGGGGCATTATGAGGGTCACGTTCGCCTTATTCAAGCCATGATCGCAGGCCGGAGTGTGTCCGATGAGGAAAGCAGAAATCGGGTTAATAAGTTGCTAACTCATTTGTGGGAGTTTGTGAAAGGATTCGGACACCGACCAGTGTTCCCAATTTCCCCTTTTGAAGACTTGGTTGCCGTCAACCTTGGTCGGCCACACCCGGCTCGTCACCTACACGAGGGAAGAAAGTTTCCTTGACGAGTAGCAGAATCGAGGCTTTGACCAGCGCGAGGACTCCCGACAAGATCGGATTCTCTTTCAGGAACCGCATAAAATCGAAGCCCAGGCGCTTGCCATCAATCTCAACCTCCGAGGGACCTGACACCCTGAGTTTTATCGCATTCAGGCTGAAAGCCAATCGATCGAGGACCAGGCTGACATTCTCTTCCGCGGTCACCCTCAAGCGCTCACCGTTCTCGGCGTACAACGGAAGTACCCGCAACTGCTTAGACTCCAGCGAGGTGTCTCCTAATGAAATCCCCGTAAAAAGGTCGTCCGCGCTCAGCCACATCAATGGAGTAGCAAATGCCGAGGTCAACTCGATGCGAAAGGTATTGGCAGGGCTCGATGCTTTCTGGCCTTTTACTTCCGGCACCACCAACCGAACCGGGGCCTGGATGAGGGGGGCGTCCACGAGGCTGCTGGAATCATTATCGTGGAGCGGCCTGACCTGCGGCATCTTGCTGCATCTGGGAAGAGCGTCGAAAGGCGTCTGACTCCCATCCGTCGAAGGGGGAGGATCGGTGTGAATTTCTACGTCGAGAGCGCCCCCCTCGGTCCAGACGCGCAGTTCCCGGCGCTGTTCGTTGTTAGTGCTCCCGTTCAGCAGGAAGACGTTGAGCGAGGTGATGGGTGAAGAACCCTTGGCGCGGTGAACGTCCACGAATGTGTGACACGTATCCCCGCCTGTCGGCGGGGACGTTGTATTCAGTCCCGCCGTGGCCGCAGGCAACGTAACGTAGCTAATTCTCGCCGGCACCGGCTTCACTGGTTTCAGGGAAGAATGCAACCTGGCGTTCGTTGAATCGACGATCGCGTTTTCAAAATGCAGGTCGGCCACCTCCCCGGCTTGCCCGAAGTAAGAGATCAAAGGCCCGCCTTCCGGCACCGTGGGCTCGTCAATCTCGATCCGCTCATTGTCGGCCCTGGCCACCGTCTGTGCGTCAACGGTGTCCTGGGGCAGATGGATGGTCTGTGGAATGTTGGCCAAGTAGATCTGCAGGGCGGCAGCCCCCACTGCCAAGCCCAGCACCAGCAGCCTACGACGGCTCGAAGCCTTACGCCGCGGGGTTTTTCGCTGGTGGGCTCGCCGAGAGGTCATGGGCTATTTCTCAATGCTGACCATGTCAGCGGAAAACGCGCTGACCCAGTCCGCTCCTCTATTGATGCCCCGCCATGCGACGATGCGCACGATGTGGTCTCCGGACCGCACCTTGTGGGGTTGCCAGCGAAGGCCCTGCACGCGCTCGTTTTCACTAGCAGGTTTGACGTCCATGGACTCCTCGGTGCTTACTAAGTTGCATCCCTGATAGGGAGCGACAAGCTGGAACTGGGCGGTCACTACGTCAAAGTCGCTGTGAGAATGAAACCCGAAGAGGGCCACCTCTGCCGCCGCCGGGTGAACAGCCTTGTCCGTCGGCGCGAAGCTCACCTGATCGATCGCCACCGAGCCCACCGCGTGAGGGCCCGCAGCGACCGCGTAGACGCGCAGGCCGGGCCAGGCCGATGAACTGACAGGAATCGGGGACGCGTCGAGATGAAGCCAGTAGTCTGCAGGCTCCGGTTTCTTGGAAAAACCCGCGGGGATCCAAGCCAGCACGATGTGCCGTGCGCCATTCGTAGGGGGTAGGGAAAGCACACCCTTCTTGTGGCTCGCGGTAATGCCGCACTTGGCTTCGACGCTGCCGGGAAGGGCGTACTCAATCGCGATGGGCCAGTCGTCTTGCACGAAACCTGTAATATGCAGGTTATTCATGTCGAATGCCTTAGGCAATTGGGGTCCGTTCGCTTTAAGCCTTTCTGCGACCTCGTGATGATGGACCAGATCGAAGATCCACGAGCGTGGCGGCGACGCCGGTAGCGATTCCCGCGATCTCCGCGCCATGGCCGGGGTCGCGCGCGTTCCGGCCCGGATTCGTGTCGGCGGGATGGCCGTGCGTGGGCTGCGTCTCCTGAGTTTGCGATGTCAATGTCGTATGGTCCGTCGGAGGTTGTTGCGCCGGGGGAGACGGCCGCGGGTAATCAGATTCTTGGCCAGCTATTCGCGTAGCCCCTAGCAGCACGAAGGCCAGGCAGCAGGCAAGAGTAGATACGGAGCCTCTGAATTTCATTCGAACCTCCGGATCATTGACGGTATGCAATCACCACGTGCCTGAAAGGGCAAATCCCGCTACTTGCCGTCGTATCATTGTCTTCTTCGGGCTGCGTTGAGCGAACCGAGGACGGGCCGGTTGCCGCAGAGCGCAAATCGGCATTTGAGGAGCGTATCCGCTCGGTTCAGCGGATAGCCCGCGAGACGATGCCGATCTACTCTCGCCATTTTCAGCCTGTCCACTATGACGCCCGCTTTGCCCTCTTGTTAAGATCAGTTTGCCCCAAATCTAAGGCCACTTCAACCACTTGTCCGCAGGGGCAGCGGCCTCGGAATCTGCCGGAAGCAAAGCGCTGAATCATGGCCGGGGGCGCGTGCCGCAGCCAAACACGACGCCAGCCCCGGCGAGGATCAATTTTCGAAGCTGGTTTCTTGACTCTCTGCCGACACGATTGCGGCAAGGTAAACCTCGCCGCATTGCTTGATTCATTGCTGTTGGCGGCCCAGGTGTAAGCCCAGCACGGGATCAGGCCTGAGAAAGTCGCCTTATCGTCCCCACACAATCTTGAGAGCATAAGCCCCTCGAAAGTACCTGCGGCGGGGCTTAGACGCCCAGGGCGCGCAATCCGGCGGCGCGTGCCAATTTGGCTTGGCCGCGGTCGAAGGTGTAAGAATCGTCGGCGGCAAGCGCCCTGCGCCCCGACACGGAGGCGCCCGACGTGGCACGGGCACCCTGCCCGTGCCATTGACGGCCATGATGGCCGCGCCCACGCCCGATGCCTCGGCCCCCTGGCGCGGGAATCAAGCATTCCGGCAGGGCGTGCTTTCAACATCAGGGGAAGGAATCCACTTTCAGCATACCTCTGCGTGACCACCGCGTTCGAAACCAAACGCGGCACCTCTTTGTTGTCCCAGAAGCACGGATACATTCCGTGGTGATGAGGGGCCGTCACGAGGGGCGTGACGCCGCCGCCGAACTATGGCAAAAAAAAGGTATAAGCTGCTATGAAAGGGCGGCATGGACTATGGCAGCTCTCGATTGGTCCCAATGCCCCGCAGTGGAGAGCATCCCTGGCAAGCGCAGCGGTGCATGGGTGTTCAAAGGTATCCGGATGCCGGTCGCCACTGTGTTCGAAAACCTTCAGGATATGACCGTTGACGAGTTAGTGGGAGAGTTCGGCGCGACGCGGGAGCAAGTTCAGGCTGTTCTGCAATTCGCGGCGCATGGCGCCGAACCACCACCCCTCCGCCCGTAAATGCTCATTCTATTTGACAACGGCACACCGCGCACTCTTGCCCGCAATCTGAAGGACCACCACGCGGTCACGGAAGCCCGCGCCCGTGGGTGGGAAGAATTAGACAACGGCCAATTGCTGGCTGTTGCCGAGGCCGAAGGGTTCGAAGTGTTGGTGACGACAGACAAGAATCTCAGCTACTAGCAGAACCTTGCGGGTTGCAAGTTAGCCATTGTCGTATTAGCACTAGGGCGTTGGAGCGTCATCAAGCCGCATGTAGCGCAGATTGTCGCAGCGGTAAACGGCGCCGCACCAGGCAGTTACACGGAGGTGGCTATACCGCGTGGCGGCGCTTAGACGCCTAGGAGCCCGTCGGAGATAAGGCCCCACAATCTTACTTTTTGCCGACTCTCGTTCTCCTCGAACCGGATGTTGAGCGTTTGACACTGGCCAGACCGTCGAAGAGAGGAACGGGGTCGGTTG
>JBEKLF010000378.1:0-6836 GCA_050010335.1 Terriglobia bacterium | reverse complement strand
CATCGAGGCGTTCATCGCGGCCTATGCCCAAAATGCCAGGCCGTTCAAGTGGCGGAAGCGCGAGGTCGAGGGTTCGCAGCTTCGAAATACTATCGTTAACTTACGCAACTAAGCACTAGCTCACCGGGGTTCCGCCCTTAAGAGCCAACGTGTTGGGGGCTCCGCCCACGGCTGCAACCCGCGGTGCCGCACTCGCCACCGTCAGCATCGTCGTCGTTCCTAGAAACTCGCGTCGCGTCAGAGTTTTCCTTTTCATTATGCTACCTCACTCATAGCTGGGATTTCAATTGTCGTCTTCCCGCTGACCGGTAACATACGCCCGAACGCCTCTGAATGCGTTTCCAGTCGGGGTTTGCGTGCTAGGTGCTTTCACGAACTGCGGAATGGCGCAGTGTTACCTCTTCGGAGAATCCCCAAGCATGACCGGGTTGCATTCAGAGGCGCTCGGCTGTAGCTTAATGGCCGGTCGAAAAGTGAAAACGGGGATTCTGGCACAAGGAGGCTTCATATGGTAAAGGAAACTCGTAGGTCGTTCATGAAAAGAATGGGAGTGGCTTCAGCGCTGGGAACAGGGGGATTTCTGAATTGGAACCCGCGCGCCCTGGGAGCCAATGAGAAGGTGGTACTCGGTCTGATCGGCGGCCGTAATCAGGGCCGAAACGATGCCCTGTTGGCGATCGGGCGAGGGGCGGAAATCAAGACGTTCTGTGATCTTGACCAGGCCATCCTCGACAAGGTTAATCCGGAACTGGAGAAGGCCCAGCGTAAGGCGCCGGGCACGACGAAGGAGTTTCAGCGGCTGCTCGACGACAAAGATATTGATGGCGTCATCATCGCTGTCCCGGACCACTGGCACGCCCGCATTGGGATCATGGCCTGCCAGGCGGGCAAGGATATTTACATCGAGAAGCCGTTGACGCAAACCATCCACGATGGGCAGATGGTTCGCGATGCGGCGCGCAAATACAAGCGCATTGCCCAGGTGGGCACCCAGAATCGGAGTGGAAGGAACTTTCAAATCGCCATGGAATTCTTGAAAACCGGCAAGCTGGGAAAAATCTGTGAGGTCACGACCTGGGAGTGCCAGGTGCGCGAGACCATCGGCAATCCACCCGACAGCGATCCGCCGCCGACGGTGGACTACGACGTCTGGCTGGGGCCCGCGCCCAAACGGCCCTTCAACGAAAACCGCTTCCACTACAAGTGGCGCTTTTTCTGGGACTACGGAAACACGGAGCTGGGAAACCAGGGCGTCCACATGATCGATGTCGCTCTCTGGGGCATTCAGACCTTGCACGGCGTGGAAAACAGTCTACCCACCCACGTTTCCGGAAATTCCGGGATCTACTGGCTCAACGATGCGAAGGAAATTCCCGACACGCAAATCCTCACCTACCAATACCCCGACTTCGTGCTCACCTGGGAGCTGCGCAGCTTTGCCAAGCACCATCCCATCGATGGAAGCGAGGAAGGGATCGGCTTCATCGGCACCGACGGGGCTCTGATGATCCACGGCGAAGGCTACGAAGGCAGTTGGAGTGTCACGTACAAGGATGGGAGTCCGGGACCTTCCGCGTCACCCGAGAGCGAGTCCGAGGATGGCCTGCACGAGAAGAATTTCATAGAGTGTATCAAGAGCCGCCAGCAACCCCATGCGGATGTGGAGCTCGGTCGCCTCGCAACCACCATGTGCCACCTGGGAAATATCTGCACGCACTTGCGCCGGGATATCAACTTCGATCCCAAGACCGAAACCTTTGGGCAGGATAAGGAAGCGAACGCCTACCTTACCAAGAAGCATCGCGAGCCTTACGGCTTGCCCAAGGCCTAAAACGGCCGGAGAGGGGAGGACTGTGGCCCTCCCTCCCCGAGATTTCTCCCCAGGCCGAGATATTCTCATCGAGCGGTCGGAGGGTCGGGGCTGAAGCCCTGCCCTCCCCCTCACTGGTGAGAAAGGCGCGTTCGTGGCACAGGAGGATACCCTCATGAAAGAATCGTTATCTCGGCGTCAGTTCCTGCAAGTATCGTCCTCGGCGGCTTGGGCAGCCGGCGCGGTTCCTCTTCCCATGCATTCCGCAGGTCGGCCTGCCCGCAGACCCTACCGTGGCACGTTCTGCTTCTTCTCGAAAGTGGTTCCGCAGTTGAACTGGCAGGAATTGGCCAAGAGTGTCAAGGCTGCAGGCTTCGGGGGAGTCGATTTGACGGTTCGGGGAGGAGGCCACGTGGTGCCCCAGCGCGTGGCGGAAGACCTGCCCAAGGCGGTCGAAGCCATCCACGCAGAAGGCTTGGAAGTTCCCATGATCACCACGGGGCTTACTCGCGCCGAGGACCCCACGGCCGTGCCCATCCTCTCGACCGCCAGCAAGCTCTCCATTCCCTATATGAAGCCCGGCTACTACCCTTACAAATTCATCGATGTTCGCAGAGAGCTGGAAGAAGCCAGCAATCAATTCCGGGGGGTGGTGGAGCTTGCGGAAAAATACCGGGTACAGGTGGGTTTCCACAATGATTACTCTTTCGTGGGGTCTCAAACCTGGGATATTGCCCGCGTGATGGATACCTTGGACCCCAAGTGGGCCGGGTATTACTACGATCTCGAAAATGCCACCATCCAGGGTGGCGAAGATGGTTGGAGAATCGCCGCCAACCTCGCCATGCCGCGCATGAAGATGATCGGAGCAAAGGACTTTTATTGGCAAAAAACCGAAACCGAAGGTTGGCGCCCCCTGGGCTGCCCATTGGGCCGGGGAATGTGTCATTACAAACAATTCCTCCGCATGGTTGCGGATGCAGACTTCCACGGCCCCATCTCACTTCATATGGAGTATACGATTCCGGGAGTGTCTGACAGTGAGGGCATCGCGGAGTCGCGAGATAAGGATGACGAAGTGATGGCCGCTGCCAAACAGAACCTCGACACCCTGAAAGCGCTGGTGCACGAAGCTTATGAAGGGGCGTGACACGAGAGGAATCCCGGACGAACCCAATACTTCTTGGATTGCCGCCTTCCGGCGCTCTTCGCAGGGCCGGTCATGGCGGAGCCAATAACGTAATGTCCGTTAACCAAAGCCAAAGCCCACACTTGCCGGCGGCAGGATGAGCGCCGGGGAAAAAGACCATCTTCGCACCATGCTCTTGCAGATGGCGCCACTCGTCCCGCCCGTTGGCGTCAAAGCAGATCTGGATACTGATCGGGGTCCGGGCCAAAAACTCGATCGACCACAAGGAGTGGCCAATTCACAGGGCTTTCCGCCGGACAATTGGCTTTACCAGTGGGCGGGCCAAACGGCACATCGGAAAAAGTCGCTAAAACATGCAACGCCTCCGGCGCATAATGGGTTGGTCAGATGGTGAGGGAAGGATTGGGTTCGAGGATCAGGCACATACGTTCTATTCAATGCTATATCGTATGGCTCTGTTGCGGCTTGGCCGCGCTGAGGGTGGCACACTCTTCGTTTGGCCAGGCAAGCGGTCGGACCACCTACGTGAATCCAGTATCCCTGGACGTCCGGATTCCGCAGCAACACCCGTATTTGGCCCTCACCGCGGCGGATCTTGAGCGCGCGGCGGATCGCATAAGGCGGTTGGTCTGGGCGAAGCGAATTTACGACAAGTGCCTCGGCGACGCGGATGCTGACATCGGGAGGCCTTGGGATAAGTTGCCTGCGAAGGATGACCCGGAGCATAGGAGGGTTCCCAGTCGCCTGTTCTCGACGGGCTTGGCGTATGCCCTTTCCGGCGACAAGCGCTACGCCCAGTGGAGCCGGGACGGATTGCTGGCCTATGCCGACCTCTATCCGCGCCTCCCGCTGACCAACGGACGCTGCAAGGTGTTCCAGGACGAATCGCTTTGTGAAGCGGAGTGGGTGGTGCAGATCGCGCAGGCTTATGACTTGGTCGCTGACAGCGGGGTCTTCACGGAGGAACAGAAGAAGCATGTGGAGAATGACCTGCTCCGGGCGGTACTATACGCACGGACATAAATAAATGCGAATACATTCAAAATCTGCATTCATCGTAGTAAATGGGCAGAGGCGTTAAGTTTTCAGTCATTCGCAATTATTTATGTCCTCGCGTATAGTTTGTTTCAGGATCGACGATTTTCGGAACGATCCTCGCATTAAAGACCTGCATTATCGCTGCTACAACTTTGAGGCCTGGCACCTATCTGCCATCGGGCTGATTGGTCTGGTTGTCCGGGACATTGATTCGATAGAGTATGCGGTGAACAGCCCCTACGGCTTCCGGCACTTGGTGGCGCACGACATCCGCGATGACGGCCTGTTCTGGGAGCGGTCGGTGGGCTATCACAACTTTGTGATGGAAGCACTGCTTCCCTTCGCCGAGGGCATGGTTCCTTGCGGTATCGATCTGTTCGGCATGACTGTTCCCAACGACCGTTCCTGGGAGGCAGGCGCCCATTACGTGACCGACACGAGCGATAAACCGAAATCGCTGCGGCTGATGTTTGAGGGACCGCTTTACCTGACCTTTCCCGATTTGAGCTACCCGGCTCTGCGCGATAGTGATCGCGGACCGCTGCAGGGTACTTGGGAACAGTTGGTGGGCTTCCGTCACTATCGTGATCCCAGGCTGTCGTGGTTGGTCGGGCATAACCTGCCGGACAACACCGGCGGAGCGAGTCTCGCGACACCGGACCAAAAGCAGTCCTCCGCGGACTGGCACTGGCTGGTCTACGACCTGCCCGCTGGTTCCGGAGCACGATCCTCCGCCCCGCCGTTCGAGGAGGGCAAGTTTGCGAACAGCGGGGAGTACCGCAACGGCTGCTTGTTATTCCCCTCCAGCGGGCTCGTGGTTCTCCGAGAGGCGAGCGGGGATTTCACCCAGCGTGTGGACTCCACAGCCGTCTCGTTGAGTTACGGCCCGCACGGGGGCGGACACGGGCACCCCGACAAGATGAATATCGTCCTTTACACGCAAGGGCGGCAGTGGATTCCGGCTTTCGGCAGTGTGCCTTACGAGACTCAATGGAAGGCTGAGTGGACGGCACAAACCGTCAGTCATAATACGGTGGTTGTTGACGGCATCTCGCAACAGCCTACCGGCGTCCGAAATCCTCAATGGCCCACCGATGACGCGAACGACCAGGTGATTGGCAGACTCGAGCGATTTGCACCCGAGGCAAAGCTCGCCAGCGCCTCGTGCGATCGCGCCTATCCCGGCATGACGCTCCCGCGCACCGTGCGCCTCGTCGGTCACGATGTAATCGACGACTACACGGTTTTCCCGGAGGGCTCTTCCTCCGAGTACGGGCAGCACCAGTTTGACCACGTGCTGCATATTGACGGCGGACTAACGAACAGCTCTTTGCCGCTGGCCCAGCGATCGGGCAAGCTCGGCGAGATCTGCGGCTATCAGTTCGTAGAACAGAAACAAGGCGGAGCCGCCGACAGTTTACTCTCTCTTACCTTTGCCTCAGGGACGAAACATTTACGTCTTTGGATCATCCCCACCGGTAGTACTCCCACCGATGTGATCATCGGCGAAGGCCTGACAAATTCGCCGGATGTGAAGATGCCGATCCTTATCCTACGGCGCAAAGCAGCGCACGCCAGGTTCGTCACTGTGATCGAGGCGGTTGAGTCGCACAACCCAATCTGTGGAGCCCATCTCGAGAAGAACACCAGTGGTGACGCAGATCTGTTAATTTTGGAAGGATCGTCCGGTGTGCAACGAGTTTTCCTCAAAGAATTCCGGCGTTGACGATGGGTGTGCTCGAATCGGCCGAGCAGGGCCACTCTGATCGCGTTCCAGAGGGAAGAGGCAATAGGACGGCTAGAGGGGACACTCAATACATTAGGGAGGAGTTAGCATAAATGGCCAATAAGGGAATGTCACGACGACAGTTCATCGGAACGTCTGTGATAGGCGCTGTCGCTGCGGACCGCATGGCGGCCCTTAATGGGTACGCGAGGGAATCGACACCGGGCCAGAAACAAGGCGAGACCTTGGAGAACCTGCGCGTTATCACCCGCCTAAATGGGAATTGGCGATTCAAGCGCCAGGTTGCGCCCGGCAGTGCGGTCGAAGCAGAATTTGTGGGCGCCGAAAACCCCCAGTGCGAGGATGCCGCTTGGGACACGGTTCGCCTCCCCCATACCTGGGACGCCACGCCGGATAGCCCCTTCACCACCACGGGCCATTTCCACGGTTTGGGGTGGTACCGCCGAAAGCTGGAAATTCCTGCCGAGTGGCGCGGCCGCCGGGTGTGGCTGGGATTCAACGGGGTTTTTCAGATTACCGACGTCTGGGTAAACGGCCACCACATCGGGCAGCACATCGGCGGTTACACCACCTTTCAGTTCGATATTACCGATGCCCTCGCGTGGGGCTCGACCAACCTGCTCGCGGTTCGCGTGGATGACATGCTCAGCCCCTTCATCGCTCCAACGAACGAAACCAATGTCGCGGACTATGGGGGCATCTACCGCAGTGTCCTGCTCACGGTGACCGATCCTGTCCATATTCCTGCGGGCGGCGTTCGGATCACGACCGAGCAGACGAACCACGGAGTCCTGGTGCACGTCCGCACTCGGGTCGATAACAGCTCAGACTCATCCCGTGACTTGCGCGTTGAAACGCTCGTGACCGACGACCAGGGTCAACGCGTGGCGGCGCTCCAAAATCACGCAACCGTAGCCGCCCAGAACCACGCCGAGGTCGAGCTAACCACGGCACCGCTCGGGAACCCATACCTCTGGTCGCCGGACTCTCCCTACCTCTACCATCTCTTTAGTACAGTTTACGACGGCGACCGCGCCCTCGACCGCACCGATACGCACTTTGGCATCCGCTTTATGAGCTACGACCCCGCC
>JBEKLF010000377.1:0-8614 GCA_050010335.1 Terriglobia bacterium | reverse complement strand
GAAACCTACAAGAATGGCGGCGGAGAGAAGAAGACCAGCACGCTCTGGATCCGCTGTGTCGCCTGGCGGCGATGGGCTGAAATCGCAGGCGAATTTGTGGGCAAGGGGAAATTCGTTTACGTTGAAGGAAGACTCCAGTTCCGGAGTTACGAGGATCGCGAGGGCCGGAAACACGATGTGACAGAAGTAGTCGTCACCACGCTCAGGTTCTTGGGGCCGTCAAAGAACGGGAACGGTGCGAAGGACGCTGAATCCTCGAAACCCTCCGATCCCGTCGATGAAAGTGAGAGTCCCTTCAACGAGCCGGGAAGCGAGAGCACTGAGGAGCAGGACATCCCTTTTTGAGGGTACGGCCTTCATTTTTGTGTCCATTTACTACCTCATAGTTCTTTCCTTCCTTGCGATCATATGAAGAGCAGAGGGAGAGGCGAATCTCCCCTTTCCCTGGCTCTGTCTTGTTGCGTTTCGGTGAGGCGCCTGGAACGAAGCCCTGTGACACCTGTACGTTGCCCTACCGACTTCCCAGAACCCCGTTTCAGGGGAGTTTGCATGAATGCGGGCGGGATGGGCGTTTCCCAGGCACAATTTTCCAAATTGGGTCGGAAGCACTTTTCTTTTTTGTTGTCACATATTGCCGTCTCTTCCCCAACTGCGCACGTTGGGAACGGAATCGCATCCGAGGCGTAAGTAAAAAAAGGGGAGCCACTGACCGAGAGCGATTTTACGGTGGGAAATTCATGCGGCGCAGGAGGGCCTGAAAGCGCGGGTCGGAGCGAATAGGGTCCCACGCCGGGACCGTTTGCAGTTGCACCATTTCCCAGTCGTGCTGCTGGTAGGATTTCTCCAGCCAAGCGACTGCCTGACTCGCTTGGCCGAGGCGGGCATATGCCCGGGCGATTGCGTATGGCGCATTGTGGCGTTTGGCCTCCGCGAGTTGCCAGTTCCAGTAACCTTCGGCTCCCGCTTGCTGGTAGGCGCGTTCGAGGGAGCTTATGCTTTCGGCGGGTACTCCCCGCAACCGCATCAATATCTTGCGTTCGGCAATAGCCTCCCCATACATCTGCTGCTGCTCGTAGATTACGGCCAGGAATTCGGGGGCGCGGAAATCTCCGGGCTCCAGCACGGCAATGCGCTGAATCTGCGACAGGGCCTTGTCGTACTGGCGCGCCCGGAAGTAGATGTCGCCCATGGCAAGATTGGCGGAAACCGAGAGGGGATCGCGGTCCAGCGCGCGTTGCGCCTCGGCGAGCGCCTCGGGAAGGCGGCCCATGTCGGACAAGTACCAGGCGTATTCGAAGCGAGCCTCCACCAGATTGGGGTCAAGCACCAGCGCCCGTTGAAACTCCCGGTCCGCCTCCTCCCAATCCCAGCGGTAGTAGTACGCACTCGCCGCCAGCGTGTAACGCACTTCAGGGTTCATGTCATCAATGGCGAGGGCGGTTTTCAGAGCGGCCTCGAAGCGCGGCAGCGCCTCCTCGGGGGACAAAGCCCCGTCGATCCAAAGCCAGCCGTAGGACGTGGCCAGACCGGCATAGGGCGGGGCCCAACCAGGGTCGGCCTGGATGGCCTTCTGGAAGTACTCAACGGCGGTCCGGAACTCCTCCGGCGCCCACTTGTAGTAATGATAGCGGCCCTTCAGATAGAGTTCGTAGGCTTGGGGGTTGACCCGGTGGGCGGCGGCCAAACGCGCCTGCTCTTGCGGGGTAACTTGGATCTTAATTTCCTGCGCGATGGTCTGTGCCACTTCGTCCTGGAGGGAAAGCACGTCGTGGAGATCCCTCTCATAGCTCTCCGCCCACAGGTGGCGATCAGTTTGCGCCTGCAGCAGGTTTGCGGTGATCCGGACGCGGTTGCCGGAGCGTGACACCGTGCCCTCCACCAGCGCGTCCACATTCAATTCCCGGGCTATATCCGGCAGCGCCTTCTTTGTTCCCTTATAACGCATCACCGACGTCCGGGAAATCACCCGCAAGGCGCCGATCTTGCCCAGATTCGTGATCAACTCCTCCGTCATGCCGTCGGCAAAGTACTCCTGCTGTGGGTCACCGGAGAGGTTCTCCAGCGGCAGGACGGCAATCGATTGAACTCGCATAGGTTGCTCGTGAAGCGCTCCCGTGGCTCGCCAGAAGAGCCTGCCCGGACCGCCGACGTCGAAAGCGAGTAGAACAGCCAGCACGGCAAGAGCGCCCCCAGCAGCGGACACGACAATCCACCGTTTGCGGAGGTGCGGCTCGCGAACTCCCCCCACGGCACTGGATTCCCGGCCTGCTGCTGAGACGGGGATCGCTCCCTGGCCTTCTTGCGGATAGGGAGGAGAATTTTGAGCCGCTCCGCCACCTGTAGAAGAGGGGGACGGGGCGCTGATGGGCGCGATGAAGCGATAACCGTGACCGTGCAGGGTTTCCACAAAGCGCGGATTATCCGCCGAATCACCGAGCGCCTCGCGGAGCCGGTTGATGGCGGCGTTCAAGCCATGTTCAAAGTCTACGAAGGTGTCGGCCGGCCAGAGTTCCTTGTGCAGCTCCTCGCGCGTGACAATTTGCCCTTGATGTTCCAGCAGCATGGCCAAAACGCGAAATGGTTGTTTTTGAATTCTGACTTTCAGGCTGTGTTTGCGCAGCTCTCCCGAGCGCAAATCGACTTCGAACACCCCAAAACGGATCATGGAGGAAGCGACGGCAGGGTCGAGCATAGACCGCCTCCGGCAACGGGGTCAGTCTAGCAGCCGGCTGGCGAAAGTCAAGTGCGTTTTGGCAGAGGATATTTGCGTGCAACTTGTTCCTGTCCAGCGGAGTAGCTCGCGACACAAATAGGGCTGACGCATGACGTCCAGAGTATTGACACCTAGATGGAACGAGGGAATGGTGCGGGAACAATCAAACTGCGGGAGGAAAACTATGCCTAGGTTAGTTCGCGTCGCACGCTTCGCCGTACTGCTGGTCGGTGTTGCGCTGGGGGCCGCTGCGCAAGACACTCCCTCGTGGACGATTCAGCAGGTCCAACGGCAGATGCTCGTCGCTGACGTTGCCTACTATCAATTCGTTGTAGCCGTCGGCCCCGGCCCCTATGACAAAATTCGCGTTCATCGTTTGATCCGGGAACAATCTCCCCATCAACCGATGCACCTCTCTCCGGCTATAATGTTCTTTCCCGGCGAACCCACCTATTTTGCATCGCTTTACATCGAGCCCTTGATCTCCAAGGTCCCCGCGCGCGATCGCTCGATCGCGATCTACCTGGCGAAGAACAACATCGATGTTTGGGGCATGGACTACCGGTGGGCGCTGGTCCCCGAAGACACCACGGACTTCGGTTTCATGAAGGACTGGAACATGTCACGCGATGTGGCAGACGGCCAAATCGCGTTGACCGTGGCCCGCTCGCTGCGGGGAACCTCTCTGGGGCCGGCGGGGCCACTCTACGTGTCAGGGCTAAGCTACGGCGCGCAAATAACCTACGCCATCGCCGCCAACGACACGCAGCGACCGCCCAACCTTCGCAACGTGAAGGGGATCATCCCTCTGGATTGCGGCCTGATATTTGACAATGCGGATGCCAAGGCGGAAGGCTGTGCTTATCGAGATGCGGCGCAGCAGACCATCGACGGCGGGACCTACTATAGCGACAACCGGTTCATGTGGCAGATGGGGCAACTCGCCATCACCAATCCCCAGGATCCCTCACCCTTTGATTCGACCGTGACCAACTATCAGTTCGCCCTGGAAGTGGCCGCGTCTCCCGAGGACGCCGTGATCCCGTGGCATTTTGCCGGGGCGCGGTTCCGTAATGGCCTGCCCTATGACCTGCGGTTCACTGAGCCCCGGCTCTGGTTCGATCTTCTCGAATACAACGAACCTCCTTACTACCCGGTCTCGGTCGACGTGGAAGGGAATGCGGTGCAGTGCGACGAGCCAGGTGACCCTGCCGCCAAAGTCGCTGACCACCTTGGCGACATCATGGTTCCTATCCTCTATGTGGGGGCAGCCGGTGGATTCGGGCATTGGGGCGACTACACCGCCACGCTGACGGCAAGTAAAGACGTCACGATTCACATCGTGCAAATGTTGCCGGACGACTTGCAGGGCGAGGATTACGGGCACGTCGATCTGCTGGCCGCCCGGGATGCCCCGAACGTGGTTTGGCCACGCATTCTCGCTTGGCTTCAGGCGCATCGCTAGCCCGGATTTCTCACTATTTTTCGTTGTCGGTGGAAGGGCGGGGCTTCAGCCCCGCCCTTCCAAAAGCTGGCGAGGAAGCTGGGTTAGATCTTGGCAAGCGATTTGATTCTAAATCAACAGGGAGGAAGCAAACCTATGCGCAAACCATTCCGTTTCTTGGTGTTGACGGTTCTTCTGGCGCTCGGCAGCGCACCGTTGACCTGGGCTCAGAAGGTCAAATTTCATGATCTCGGTCACTACCCTAATGGAACCTGGGCTGAGCCATGGGGCATCAACCAGGCTGGTGTCGCTGTGGGGACAGGTGATATCGCCAGCGGATATATCCGACCGATTGGTGTTCCGGTATTCGGCCCCGAGGCAGGGGAGTGGTTCGACCTCGGCACTTTGGGAGGCGATAGAACGGACGGTTACGTGATGTGCATGGCAGTTGCCGACACCGGAATGATCGTCGGACACTCCGCCATTGCTGGAAACGAAATTATTCACGCTTTTGCATGGACAAGTGCCACCCGCATGGTGGACATCGGCACGCTCGCGGATCTTGGCCTCACCGGATACAACTTCAGCCTCGCGTATGGTACCAACAAATCCGGGACCTTGATCGTCGGCTGGAGCGCCAGCGGCATTGAGAATAGCATTGCAGGGCAGTCGGCGGACGCGCTGCCTGTGGTGTGGACGCCAAAAGTCGTATGGGATTCGGGCCGTTCGAAAGTGACGTGGGAAATCCATAAGCTGGACACCACCGGATTTGAAAAATTTCGTTACTGGACGGCCATGCATCCGAATGACCATGGCCAGATCGTCGGCATGGCCACGGGCACCGATGGAAAACAAATCGGCGTTCTTTGGAATCCTGTTGGGGGGGGCAAGGGTTGGAAAATCCAGAGGCTCCCCTGTGCCCCGGGGTACTCTAGCGTCTGGCCATCGGACATCAATAATAATGGTGAAATTGTCGGAGATGTCCTCAACGGGGATGCCCTTACGCAAACCTGGACCGATGAATTTCCGGCCTATTGGAAACCGACCGATCCATCAGGATTGCGCTTCAACGTGACTATTCTTCCCACGCTTGGAGGTTATCTGTCGGGACTCGGCGACGGTGAGGGAATTAACGACGTTGGCGACATTGTGGGCGGGAGCACCGATGCCGATGGGAATTACTATGCAACAGACTGGAGCACCAAGAATCTGAATGCTCCTCCCATCCTTCTTCCCATCCCGCCCCAGCCCGGTAACTGGAGTTGGGCGAATAAGGTGAACAATTACGGAGTTGTGGCGGGTTCGTACGGCAGCGAGACCGTGCCGGAGAATACCGCGGCATGGATACTGCGCTGACATTTAGCGCATAGTGCGAAGCAGAATGAGTAGAAACTAGGCGGCGGGAGTGTGCCCAGGCCACTCCCGCTGGGTCGAGAGGAGGTCCCTATCTTGCGGCCGAGAGTCGTCTCGATTCGTGCCGTCTGCGAAGCGGCAGTGCTGTGCTTGGGTCTAGCCCTGGGTAACCTGCCGACGAAGGGGCAAAGCACGTCCGCGAATTATGCCTTTCTGCTGGCTGCGGGTTTCCTGTGCGATTCCGGCGACTCCACTACCTGCCCTGCGGTGGTCAAGTCCGCCGATGGCGCGAGCTACGAGATGAGCGGCGCAGGCACGTTTACCTCGCACAGCAAGTCGATTACAGCCGCCGGAACTTTCACCCACAAGTCCGCCGACGGAGTGGTGCTCGCGACGGGTGTCTGGGTCGCAAGTGAACTCGTGAGCTTCGATTCCTCCGGCATCGCGCCGGGTGTGCTCAATCGCGAAAGCTGGGCACTCGGCCCCCGACAAATCGGCCCCTCGCCGTTTGGTCCCAGGGGCTTGGGAATGTTCTCTGGCCCCATGGCCGAAGGCGGTCTGGCCGTGCTGCGCATCCGTCTGCTGCCGGTGTTGGGGTTTGCGAGAAATGCGACGTTACAAGTGAACTGCGCTCTCGGCAAAGTTCCCACCGAACGCGCCGTGGAAGGCATCAGGCTGTCATTCGAGAAAGGCGGCGCGGAATTCGATGAAGAAATCAGCGGGCGTGCCATGTTCCTCATGAACAGGTTTGGAGCCGCCGCTGCGGCCAAAGCGCAAGCTCCCGACGCCGTCACAAAATCTGCTCCCGTAGACGCCCAACAATGATTCACCTATGTGGGGAACAAAACTGAAAGCGACAGAAACCGCTCAGGGCGGAACCCCGACAATTCTTCCGGCGACAGGGATCCACTCTGACGGTGATGGGAGTCTGACCTGCTGCGGGAAGCCGATGACGCCCCAGTTCCGACATGCCCGCGATAGTGACCGGTAGATGCTATTTGTTGCCGTCTGGCGCCGCTCCGATTTTGGTCGGACTACTTTCTAAGGGGCGCCAGCAGTGCTTACTGTCAGTGTCCAATCGAAATCTGACGGCAAGCCGATTAGGTGGTTCCGACGCTGCTAGGGATTCGGAATGAAAAGTCGCCTTTCCGTCCAGTGTGCGCCATTTGGGGGCGAAACGGCCCAACGCCCCGAAGTCTTAGTGCTGTATCGGAAGCGCGCCGACGGGACCAGTCTCTGGAGTGGCAGAGACACTGCCCGGCGCGCTTTCGATACAGCGACTTGAACGGAGCCGCCCGTGTTTGCGGCGGACGCGGGCAAATTATGGGTTTTGAATGGGGTTCAGCGGACCCGCCGTGGGATATGGAGAAAGGTGGAATGGCTGTCTGCGGGCGAGAACGCGTGTGCTACGCGTCAACTCGTGACCCCTTGGAGATCGTGTGAAGAGATCGGGTGAGGAGGGAGGGATTGACCGCATGTGACCAGGCACACGAGAGCGCGGGCGTGGTGGGCAGACGCAGTGTGATTGGATGGGAATAGCGTATTTCATGAGAGCCTCGGGGAAGTGGGCGGTGGAGAACGCAGGCGCATTTCCGCCGCGCTTAGTCGCTCCAGAATAATCATGGGGCCGCCGCACTGGGGACAGGACCATGAAGAGGTAGAAGGCAACTTGATCGACGAGCCTTCTTCATCCTCTGGCGGTTGTTCTGGGGTGGGGGGCAAGTCGGTCGGTCGTCCCAGGAACCGGAAGCAAAGTGGCAAGAGAGCGGCGCGCCGGCGGGGGGCCAGAAAGCCGAAATGACGAATGCGGACGAAGCCAGGGGGAAGCACGTGGAGCAGGAAGCGGCGCAAGAACTCCTCGACCGCCAGGGTCATCAGGCGCTGCTGGTTGCCGTGCGCGGAGTCTCGCCAGCGAAAGGTGACTTGCCTGTCCCCGAGGGAGACCAGGCGGTGATTGGAGATCGCCACGCGGTGGGTGTAGCGGCCGAGATAGCGGAGAACGTGTTCGGGACCACCAAAGGGCGGCTTGCAGTAGACCACCCAGTCCTGACGGAAGAGGGGCCGGAGGAAAGAAGCGAACCCTTTCGCTTTGGCCAGAAGCTTGAGATCCCCGTAGAAGCCCAGTTGGCCGTCGTCGAAGGCGCGCTTGAGAGCGGCGACAAACTTGCCACGGAAGACTCGCCCCAACACCTTCACGGGGAGGAAGAAGCGATAGCGCGAGGGGATCCAGCGCCGGTGATCCAGGGAGAGACCGCCGGCCGGAACCACACAATGCAGATGGGGATGGTGCTCGAGTTTCTGACTCCAGGTATGGAGCACACTGAAGAAGCCGATTTCGGCGCCCAGATGGCGGGGATCGCGGGCGATTTCGAGCAGCGTTTCGGCGCAGGTGCGGAACAAGAGATCGTAGATGACCTTCTTGTTTTGCAGGGCCAGAGGGGCGAGCCGCCGGGGTAGGGTGAAAACCACATGGACGTAGGGGGCGGGCAAAAGTTCGCGGCGGCGCGCCCGTAGCCACTGGTCGCGAGCGTGGGCCTGACACTTGGGACAGTGTCGATTCCGGCACGAATTGAACGAGTGGGCACGATACCCGCAGCGGACACAGCGATCACGATGCCCGCCCAGGGCGGCGGTACGACAGCGCACGATGGCCGCCAACACTTTCAGATGTTGGCCGGTGATCCAGCGACGACTCGCTTCGATGAATTTCTGTCCCGCCACCCGGATGAGATCGGCCACCTCCAGCGGCGGTCGACTCACTTATTTGTCTCCGGGCGGCTCGTCTTTCTTCACCGTGGACGCCAGCGCCAAGGCGTCCAGCGGACTGGCGGTGGCGCTGAGATGACGGTGGGAAAGGTGCAAGTAAACCGTGGTCTCTTCCAGATCGTGGTGACCGAGGAGCATCTGGATGGTGCGCAGGTCGGCACCCGCTTCCAGCAGATGAGTGGCAAAGCAATGTCGACTATGTCTTCAGAGACATAGTCGACACTATCTACCCTCTCTGACTATGTCTTGTGATCGCTCGCCAGCCTAATGTTTACGGCCCGATGCATGTAACGGCATCGACATAGTATTGACTCCTCAACCCTGTACAAGGGGAGAAA
>JBEKLF010000376.1:0-6889 GCA_050010335.1 Terriglobia bacterium | reverse complement strand
TGCTGTTGCTGATGGCTGGTGTCGGGAGCTATCTGTTTGCTGGGCAATTTGCCACCTATATCGCAATCTCGAATTTGCAGTCGGCGTTGCAGCATTTGGAAGCGGCGAATGATGCCCTGGCAACGCAATTGAGCACTCTGGAGCTCTCCGGCAAACTAAATCAACAGATCGCCGGGGAGCTCACCACCGTTTCGGGCGAGAATTTCCCGCAGCGGACCGTCACCGTGTGGCGAGGCGAAAAGGGTTTCATACTCTCCACGGGAGGTGCGCTCCTCGAGGCTCGCCCCGCTAAAGTGCCAGATGTTATCAAGGGAAATTTCAGCGGTTTCGTTATTGATCGGGACAGCCTGCATCTGCGCGCGGTAAACTGCTACGATGAGGGTGGCTTACGGCTCACGGTGGTCTCCAATGCTGCCATCACGCCGGAACTGCTTCAGACGGCAACGTCACGCCTGGGCTCGGTGACTTTGATTCCGCCCGATCGGGAAGGCAACGTTCTAATCCCGCCTCCGGCCACAGCCAGTCCAGCCGCGCGCAAGAGCGTGGGCGCGGGGCGCGTTCCGCCACCTTCCAACAGGTTCGACCCGGCATTTCGCTTTTACACGCTTTTCAATGTAGTTGACTGGGAAACGGGGAAATCACAAACCGCTGCAATGGGTGTCGTCACCCGGCCGTCGATGCTTTACACCGCATTGTTTGCCTCGCTAGGTGACAACACGGAAATCTTGCGGAATTTATTGCTCGGCGTCGCGATTCTCTTCGGACTGATTGAGTTGGTGGCGCTCTACATTGGGGTGCGGCTGTCCCGCAGCATGACACTGTCTGTGGCGGAACTCTATAGCGCCACCGAGCATGTAAAAAGTGGCGATCTCACGCACCGCATCCAGGTCCGCAGCCGCGACCAGATGGCGGCGCTGGAACAGTCGTTCAACTCCATGACGGAATCGCTAGCCAAGCTCGTTGCTGAGCAGAAGGAGAAGCAGCGACTGGAGAACGAACTCGCCATCGCCCACGAAGTGCAGGACTCGCTCTTCCCCCACAAGTTCCCGGACCTTACCTCATTGGAGGTCTACGGCGTCTGCCATCCTGCGCGCTCGGTAAGCGGCGACTACTACGACTTCATTCCCCTCGGCACCCACGGGCTGGTGCTGGCGATGGGCGATATTAGTGGAAAAGGAATTTCGGCTGCTCTGTTGATGGCCACTGTGCACGCCTTTGTTCGCGCGTATTCGCTGGAGCCGGATAGGGTATTGACGCCTGTGGGGTTGAGAGTTGGAGCGTTCTCCCAGGGTGATCCCCGCATGTACTACCGGGGAGACGGCACCACCCAATCGCAACTCGCTCCGGGCATGTTGATGACGACCTTGAACTATCAGCTTTTTCGCAGCACCCCGCCGGAGAAGTACGCGACGATGTTCCTGGGCTGCTATGACGCGACAGGGCGCGAGTTGAAGTATTGCAATGCTGGCCACCCGCCGCCCATTATGCTGATGGGGAATGGCAGCGTCTCCCGCCTCGAAACCTCCGGCACCGTCGTGGGTCTTTTTGATGGTGCGACCTATGATGAATCCACGATCACGATGCAACCGGGCGATATCTTCGTCGCCTTCAGCGACGGCGTCACCGAACCGGAGAACGAATCCGGCGAATTCGGCGTGGAACGCCTGATCGAACTGATCCAGGAGCATCGCCACCAGCCGCTCTCGCGTATCGGTGGTGTTATCACCAACTCCGTGACGGACTGGATCGGCGGCGCCGAACAACCGGATGACGTGACCATCGTTCTCGCCCGTGCCCGTTGAGCGCCGTTCACCTGGGTTCAGACGCCACAACTCTCGAAGCAAACGAATCGCAGCCGTAACGCTCTGGATTCCGGGCTGTTCGCCCCTTCGTGGTTTCGGTGGGAGTAGTGCCGTCAGGAATTGGCCCGCACGTTTTCTGTTTAGGGGATTGCTGGCGAATAGAGGCCCGTGGTTACGCTTCAGATTCCGGGTGAAGGCGGTCTCACTCCAGGTGTGCCTGGTGGCTCTTGGGACGATGCCCGGCAGCCGTGACGCTGTGCTGGCGTCCCCGGCTGCGCAAGTGTGACGCCACACGCTTGCCCTGGTGAAAGATTTCTTCCGTGGCGAGCGAGCGGTACGCTGGAACCGATCTGGTGAGACGGATCACCACCTATCCGGTTCTGCTCACTGGCCCGCTGGAGGGAAAGGAAATCCACGTAGGTGGCATGGCGCTGCACGAATGCCTGAGCTGCGGTCACCTCATGCCGACTCCCGCGGGAAAGGCCAAGGTGGATCGCAATGTCACCATGGGCATTCGCCCGTTCCTCGGACAACTGCACTGATCCACGGGCTCCCCTTGCGAGCCCCCTACCGGTTATGCATTTCTGCCGAAAGCTCACGTTTCTCCGTCCCCAACCGATCGAAACGATACTCCAGCCGCAGCGTTCGTGCCCAACTCGGCGGGCCGTTAGCCACGGTCTCCCCCACGATGCAGGACCGACTGCACCGCTCGGCTGACGATCTCGCTCAAGGTCCACCCGGTTGAAGCGGCGTATGTTCGCAGCCTCTCCACTAAACGGCGAGAAAGTTTGACGGTAAAAGACACCTTGGCGTCCTCCACCGGAACAGGTCGTTTGAGCTGCTGAGCCTGCTGGAGATAACGATAGGCTTGGCGCTTGGAGACGGACCAGTCCCGGGCCAGGCGTTCGGCGGCCTCGGGCAAGAGTGCGTGTTCGCGGAGGAGGGTGCGAGCCCGATTGAGCCGCTCGGCCTTCTGAGCATCGCTGGCACGAGGCATACGACATATAAATAAGTCTATTTATGTCACAAGTCAACAGGTTTTTCATGTTTTTTGACCCTCCTGCCGATAGCTCACAGCCCGGTCAAATTGGAAGCTATCTTTTGCGTTCAGGCCGTCGAGACCACCCTGGGAGCCATTCTCACTGCCCGCGCCTCCGCTGGGAAGCCCAAAATCCGCAAGCTCGAAGGGCACTTCCACGGCATGCACGACTGCCTTTGGTACAACCGCGCGGCCGGGCTCGGCGAGACTCGCACAGATGGAACTATCGCGCCTGTTCCCGATTCGGAGGGGATTCCGTCGGCCCTGGCGGACCTGATCCTGGTGGCGCCCTTCAACAACCTCGGGGCTTTCGATCGGATCGTCCGTTCCCATCGGGACGAGCTGGCAGCGGTGATCATGGAGCCCATCTGGTACAACCAAGGCTGCATCCCCTCCGACCCCGAGTCCGTGCGGGAGGTGCGGCGAATCTCCGCCCAAAACGGCATCATCCTGATTTTCGACGAGGTTCTTTCCGCGTTACGTATGTGCCGGGGAGGCGGCCAGGAGTATTACTGCGTAATGCCGGACCTGTGCACACTCGCAAAAGCGCTGGGGGTGGTGTACCCATCGCAGCCGTGTGCGGTCGTGACGAGGTCATGTCAATGTTGAATCCCCAGGGACACACCGTCATGAGCGGGACGTACACTGGTTACCTCACGGCGGTATTGGCTGCCAGCGGGCGCCAGAGGGAGATAGCTAAACCAGGCTTCTATGAGCACATCCACGCGCTGGCCGGGCGGCTGTCTAAGGGAATCACTGAAGCATTCCGTGCGACCGGAATCCCGGGAATCGTCCACGGGATTGGCGCCCGGTTTGGTCTCTACCTGGGAGTGACCGAGCCTGTAACCAATTACCGGCAAGTCTTCTGCACTGACCGAGAGTTGGAAAAATGTTTCCTGCGGGGTTGCCTAGCCCGCGTCAGTACGTCCATGATTACGGTCATGCCATGCATCATGGTTCTTCTTCGCAGCATTCTGCGGATATTGACGAGGCGCTGAACATCATGGAGGACACCTTGCGAAACCCGAAGGCCGAGCGGCAGGGGTAAAGCCTCTAGGAGCCTGTCGGAGATAGATTTTGATTTCTACCACGGGAAGGCTGAAGAATGTTCCGCAGCAGGTGTGTTGTTATTATTGACGGAATGGGCAATGGCTGTAAGATGAGGTTATGGGTAAACGGTTTCGGAGTTGCGATTTGAATCAGGCGTACTTGCTCCCTCCCTCCTTGCAGGATTGGCTGCCGGAGGGCCACTTGGCGCGGTTTGTGGGGGAGGTGGTGGAGGTCTTAGATCTGTCGGCGATTTACGCGAAGTACGAAGCGGGGGATGGGCGGGGGCTGTCGGCGTACGATCCGCGGATGATGGTGCGGGTGCTGATTTACGGTTACTGCCGGGGAGTGGCGAGTTCGCGGCGGATCGAGCGGGCGACCTACGAGGACGTGGCGTTGCGCTACTTGGCAGCCGACCAGCATCCGGATCACGACACGGTGGCGGCGTTTCGGCAGGAGCACTTGGGCGCTCGGTCGCAGTTGTTCGTGCAGGTTTTGCAGTTGTGCCAGCGCGCGGGACTGGTGAAGCTGGGGCACGTGGCGCTGGACGGGACGAAGATCAAGGCAAACGCCTCGAAACACAAGGCGATGAGCTACGAGCGGATGGAGAAGGCGGAGAAGGAATTAGAAGCGGAAGTGAAGGCGCTGCTGGCAGAGGCGGCGCGAGTGGATGCGGAGGAAGACGGGAAATATGGGAAAGGGAAACGCGGCGACGAACTGCCGAAGGAACTGGCGCGGCGGGAGAGCCGGTTAGAGAAGATTCGGGAGGCGAAGGCGGCGCTGGAGCAAGAGGCGAGAGAAGCGGCGGAAAAGAAGCAGGCGGAAGTCGCAGCGCAATTAAAGGAGCGGGAGAAGCAAGAGCGCGAACGGGGACGGAAGTTCGGGGGGCGACCGCCGCAGGCGCCGGACGCGGAAGAGGCGAAGCCGGAGCCGAAAGCGCAACGCAACTTTACCGACCCGGATTCGTGCATCATGAAGGACGGAGCGACGAAAGAGTTTGTGCAAGCTTACAACGCGCAGGCGGTGGTGGACAGTCACGCGCAAGTAGTCGTGGTGGCGGCAGTGACACAAGAAGCCAACGACAAGAAACAATTGGTGCCGAGGCTGAAGGAAGTGAAAGTGCAGATGGGAATCCCGCCACAGCGAGCGACGGCGGACAACGGGTATTTCAGTGAGCCTAACGTCACGGATGCGCAGTTGCAGGAGATTGATCTGTTCGTAGCGCCGGACCAGCAGAAGCACACCAACAAACAGCCCAGCACGACGGGGCCTCCGCCACCCGACGCCAGCGTGGCCGAGCAGATGCGACACAAGTTGCGGACGGCGGAAAGACAAGCGGTCTATAACCTGCGCAAGGCGATAGTGGAACCGGTTTTTGGACAGATCAAAGAGGCGCGGGGATTTCGGAGATTCCTGCTGCGAGGACTAGCGAAAGTGCAGGCGGAATGGCAGATGATCTGCGCCACCCACAATCTGCTGAAACTCTTCCGCTCCGGATGGAGCCCCCAGAGTGCCTGAAAGACCCGACCCCACCGACCCCGTTCCTCTTTTGGACGGTCGGGCCAGTGTCAAACGCCCAACATCCGACTCGAAGAGATCGAGAGTCGGCAAAAAGGAAGATTGTGGGGCCGTATCTCCGACGGGCTCCTAGGGACGATTTATGAGAGGCGACGCTTTGATCTCCAACTAATTTCGGCGGCGGAATACGAGGGCGTCTGCAGATCCCTAACTTCTGAAGGCTTGAGACAACTGAAGTTAGGGTTCAGTCGGGAGGTCATCGCAGCTAGAGTTTCTTCCAAGCTGTTGCGTACGTGTCGGCGCATGGCGGCATCGGCCGCTTCGGGATCGTGTTTCGCAATGACATCGATCAAATCACGGTGGAAGTGTGCAGGCGTAAAGGCCGACTCCGCAGTAATGTCAAAGAGCCAGTTGAAAATCAGGACGTGGTTTTTTTCGATCGCATCACGCAGAGCGGGACTCCCTGTGCATTCGGCGATACGCATATGAAATGAAGTATGAAAGGCGTAGGCACGGTAGGTGATTTCAGGAGCGACGCCTCGGATCTGGCATTGGTCCATCTTCTCGTCTACTTGCGTCGCCATCTTATGCAGCTCACGGCGTTCCCCTGGACTGGCCTTCTCGGCAAACAGTCGCGCCGATTGGGCCTCCAGGGCCTCCCGGATGATATAGAAGTCGCGTACCTCTTGGGGGGTGGGAATGCGGACTCTCGTACCAACGCGGGGCCGACTCTCGACAAGTCCTTCATCTTGAAGACGGCGAATGGCGTCCGAGATCGGCAAAGGACTCATCCCGAGTTGCAGAGCCAACTTCCGACGTGACAGGGGAGCGCCCATCGGGAACTGCCCCTGAAGGATTCCGTTGCGCATCACGCGGTACGCACGTTCCGCGAGACTGCCCTGCGAGTTGTCCGGATTATCCATTCTGATTCGAGTTACCATTCTGCGGCCCTGGCGCAATCCGTAGCTATTTGACAAATGTCTCATGGTAAGGAAGAGATGCCGGCATCTTGATTCCGGCCGCCGTGAAATTTGAATTTGAAGGCTTGGAACGACCCTGACGGAGAGCCGCTAGCCTTGCAGTAAAGTGGGAATGGGCAAACCATATCGAGCAATAGTGAGCCGGAACCGACCCCTTCGTGGTCCAAACCGCCTGCGGGCGCCTCCGACACCACATCAAACTGCTTCGAGCATGTGGACGAGCAATCATCTTCTTAATGGCCGTCCATTCAAAAGATAAAACATACCGAATCTTACAGGTATTATCCCGTATAGTCAAAATACTCGACCGAATTGACATGCCATAGCTTACACCCCTGCCACTTCTCCCTTTCTCCATTGGTCAAGAAGCTCATCCGCGCACCTGTGGTTCGCCAAAACTCCATCAGCTTGAAAGGTATTGATTATTCAGCCGGTTGCCTCCACACTCCAACCCATGAGCGAGACACTGCGCTGGCTGGGAATTTTGATTAGGGCAGCTCTTA
>JBEKLF010000375.1:0-6890 GCA_050010335.1 Terriglobia bacterium | reverse complement strand
CGCGCCCAACCATTCTTTGAAAAGCTCGGTGTGGGCGAACGCCTCCGGTGCATTCCGAGCGGCGGTGGGCAGGGGGAGCCGGGGTCGGCGGAGGCGCTCGAAACGTTTCTGCGGGGACTGGGCGTGCGGGACCGATTGAAACCCCTGGGACGCGAGCCGCGAGATCTGCGCGGGGGGTTCGACCCCGACGTGCGCCTCCATCGCCAGTTCAAACAACTGGTCGACTTCACCCAGACGGCGGTGATGCGGTGCGAATTGGTGCGGGAGAAGTTTTGGGGCAAGGCTGATAGCTCCTCTATCGAGAATTGGCAGCAATCCACGGAATACTACCGGCGATATCTCTGGGAAGAAGTTTTGGGCAAGCTGCCGGCCCCCTCCGAACCGCTGGCTGCGCAGACCCGCAAAATCTATGACGAAGAGACCTGGACGGGTTACGAAGTGCTGATTCCGCTCTGGCCCGAGGTCTTCGCATACGGCATTCTCCTGCTTCCGAAAGCCTTGCGGCCCGATGAACGCCGGCCCGTGGTGGTGTGTCAGCACGGATCCGAAGGCCGGCCGCAGGACTTAATCAAGCCCGATAATGTGCCCGCCGTGGGCTACTATCGCAAGTTTGCCGCCGATCTGGCCGACCACGGATTCATCATGTACTGTCCCCAGAATCTGTACATCGGGCACCAGAACTTTCAGATCCTGCAAAGGCTGGCCAATCCCCTCAAACTCTCGCTTTTCTCTTTCATCCTCAGTCAACACGAACGGACACTCGATTGGCTTACGGCGCAGCCCAATGTCGATGCCAGCCGGATTGGATTCTACGGGCTTTCATATGGGGGCAAGACGGCGTCGCGTGTGCCCCCGCTTCTCGAAAGATACGCGCTCTCGATCTGTTCCGCCGATTTCAATGAAGGGGTCTGGAAAATTTGCCGGGACGATGTCCCCTGGAGCTTCCTGTTTGATGAAGAATACTCGATCCTGACCTTTAATCTCGGGAACACCTACAACTATAGCGAGATGGCCAAATTGATGACGCCGCGCCCGTTCATGGTCGAGCGCGGGCACAACGATGGGGTCGGACCTGATTCCTGGGTCGCGTACGAATACGCCAAGGTCCAGTACCACTACGACAAGTTGGAGTTACCGGAGCGGACGCGCATCGAGTATTTCAACGGGGGGCATACTCTCCACGGCGTCGGGACCTTTGAATTTCTTCACCGCTTCCTGGACTGGGGTGAGCCGCCTCGCTAATCAGAGTTTTTCACCAGAGTCGGGTGCTATCATCGAGGGGCCGTGAAGGCGGGAAACTCATAGCTTGCGGCTACGCCCAGACGCGGTCCCGGATGATTCCCTTTGCGAGCATGTCCTGGACGTGGGCGACGTCGTCGCGAATCTGCCAATCGAACATGCCCACGGCGAGAAAGTCGCCACCGTGCTCGAACGCCGGGCGGAAACCTTCTTCCGGTTTCACGCGGCCGGCTCCCAGGACTTTGAAAGCGATCCAGGGCTTCTTGATCGAGCGCATGAAGATGCCGACCTCGGCTGCTTCGCTACAGTAGTAATTCACCCGGTTGATCGTTACCATGTAGAAGTCGGGATCAATCTTGGCTTGCACGCTGGCACGTGCCGTATCGAGCTGGTGGGCTCCAATTCCTGCCATGATTCCAACCTTTTTGAAGCCTTCCACAATCTCACCGATTTCGTCAACCTTCCCAGCTTTGACGAGCCCATCCGCGACCCCGCCGTGAAGATAAACGGCAATGGCGCCGTTGTCGCGGGCGCGCTTGGCATTTTCGACTGGCGCACCCTGCTCGGGCGCGGAGGTGGCGATCCACTGGAGGGTTCCGCCCCGCTCCTTCTTGAACATGTTGTAATGACTGATGATGCGGTCGTCGGCGCGCATTAGGAGGGTGTTGATCCCGTTCTGTTCCGCCAAAGTCAGGGTTTCAAGAATCTTCGGCGTGTTGAAATACTGTTTCATGAAGTCCGCTTGATAGACGAGCTCCCCCGCATGGGCGATCCCCGAAACCGGGTCTCCGCCGATGATAAGCCGGGAAACCTCGTATTTCCCGAATTTCCCGCGTTGCAGGCCCTTGACCGGCTCCTTCGCCGTGAGTTCTTGAGCGGGGGCCATCATGTGGGCCTCAAGAGCCTGGCGTTCATAGCTGATTCCTCCGACTAAGGCGGCAGAGGCCCCCAAGGAATTCCTGAGCAAGTCGCGGCGGCTACATTTTCTCATCCTGATGTCCTTTCAAATCAATCCGGTGGCGAATAGATGAAAAATGCCCACCTCATCCGATTGCCGAGACCGATGTCCGCAATTCGGATGCCGTAATTGAGGGCTTTTATTGAAATGCGGGAGCGGGGTGAAGAGATGTGGGGAGCCGCCTTTTCGGCAGCCCCCCAAAATTCTCCCCGGGCGATGGGCAAACCGGATTAAACCTTCGGCGTCACGTAAGGTTTCCGGTGCTCCCGGATCAAATAAGCGTCTGCTTCCTTGTCGTGCCCAAAGGTTTCCGTCTTGGGATCGAAGGTCACGTCCCGCCGAAGGTGCGTGCAAATGTTCCCCAGGTGGCAAACCGTGGTCGACAGGCGGCCGAGTTCGATATCGGCATTGGGAGTCTGGCGGCTGCGCACGCAATCGAGGAAATTCTTTTCATGCAGGCCGCTCTCACGTTCGTCGGGGGCCTGCTCGCTGGGCCCCGGGCTGCCGTCCTGGAAAAAGACTTCCCAACCTTGGTGGGTGAGCACCAGCATTCCGTCGGAACCGATAAATGCGATTCCCTCGCGATGTCCATACACGGGATGGTGTGGGGCAAAGCTGCGCAATTCCCAAGTCAGCATGAAGTCGCCGTAGTCGTAAGTGAGGACCTGGGTATCGGGGACCTCCTTGGCATCCTTGAGCCAGTAAATCCCGGAATTGCCCGATACACGGGTGGGAAGGGAATTCTCGATACCCCCTCGCAGCGTCTGAATCCCCCAAACCGCCGCGTCCAAGACATGCACGCCCTGATTGCCCAGCTCACTGTTGCCGTAATCCCAGAAAAACCGCCAGTTGTAGTGGAAACGGTTGATATTAAAGGGCCTCTTGGGTGCGGGTCCGAGCCAAACGTCGTAGTCCACGGTGGCCGGCGGGTCGCTGTCGGGCGGGTTCCCGATGGTCGGGCGCAACTGGCACTCCCAAGTATTGATTTCGCACACCTTGCCGAGCTTTCCGGTTTTCAGGAACTCGATAGCGCTCTGGAAATTCGGCGCACTCCGGTTCTGCGTGCCGACCTGGCCAATCCGCTTGTATTTACGCACCGCATCACGGACCATTTGTCCATCGTGAATGGTCTGCGTCAGCGGCTTTTCGATGTAGATGTCCTTCCCCGCTTGGCAAGCCATGATTCCGATCCG
Source organism: Terriglobia bacterium (assembly GCA_050010335.1). Lineage (GTDB taxonomy): Bacteria > Acidobacteriota > Terriglobia > UBA7540 > UBA7540 > Bog-366. The sequence continues at coordinate 3,500 of JBEKLF010000375.1, read as the reverse complement.
CGCGTGCCAGTGGTCGGGCGTGGCGATGAGGACGGCGTCGATGTCCTTGTCGTCGAGCACCCGTTCGAAATCCTTGGTGGTCCCAGGCGCCTTGCCTTGGGCTTTTTCGAGTTCCGGGTTGATCTTGTCCAGAATCGCCTGATCAATGTCGCAGAAGGTCTTAAACTCGGCCCCATGAGCGATAGCGCCCAGGGCGTCATTTCGTCCCTGATTTCGACCGCCGATCAGACCCATCACGACCTTGTCGTTGGCTCCGAGCGCGCGCGGGTTCCAATTCAAGAAGGATCCGGCAGCAAGCGCCGAAGCTGCGCCTATCCTTTTAACAAACGTTCTACGGGTTTCCTCTGCCATAAACTGCCTCCTCAAAAGCGCACAGAAAGGATCATTGCAAAAACTGGTCAATATACGCGTTGTCTTGGGCGTCCGCAAGGTCCGTCGTGTCGCCCAGAATGTAGCGATACTGATAGGGGCCGCGGAGCGCCACGATGCGATTCATCCAGTTTGCCGGGTCGGTCCACATCACTGGCCGGTTACCCATGGCCCTGGTCAGATCGTCGAGGTCCCAACGCAGTGCGAATCCGGGAATCACGGCGTCAAATAAATTCATGTTCAGGGTGTTCTCAAGGGCGGCTCGCAAGCTGTAGGGAGTTCGATCCAGCCAGATCTTACCGATTCGCGGGTCGGCGGCAGCCGCGAGCAATAGCCAAACCCCTTTCACACCGCGGGCGGCGCAATGAATCGAACCGGGGTCGACGTCGATTCGCCCAGACAGGAGGTCTACACCACGCAGAATGTCATGCGCTCGCATCGCCGGCAAATTGAGCCCAATCTGGTTGGCCCGTGAATTGGTAATCCAATTTCCGACAAATGGCGCGCCGCTATCATCCCCCGGCGAGTCGCGCGGGTCAAGCGTCAAAACCACGCGGCCCTTCTTTGCCATTCGTGTCGCCAGAGACTCCGTGGATGCGGCCTGGAAGTAGACCCCACCATCCGCCACCAGCAATACGCCTGGCTTTCGACCGGAGGGTAGAGGAGGGATATAGAGGTTTCCCTCAACCTCAACCCCCGGCTCGCTCTCGAACCGAATGTGCAGACGCCGAGCCTCGGCGGTGTTCGATTCGTCCAGCACTTTCATTTTCGGCAGACTGCCGTCCGAGGGAATCTTCAGCCGGCGCAGTTCAGCTTGCAATTCCGTTCCTTTCCGCATCTTGGCGTGAAAATCGTCAAGGATCAGTTGGTAGAGTCTGCGGCTCCCCGGAATGTCATCGACATGGCCGGTGGGCGTGACGCGCAGTTCGAAATTGTTATAGAGATTCACGGATTGCTCATGAAAGTCACCCTGGCCATCCTTGAGCCAGCGGATCATCCACTGATAGACAGCCTCTCGGCTTACCAGGGGAGTTCCGTGGGGGCCGGGACCGAGGAAGAAGGCGATCTTGTCCTCGGCTCCGTAAAGAGCGTACCAATGTCGAGCTTCCTCATAAACCATGCGGGCCCCGGCGGGCGTAAAGAAGTCATCCTCAGTTGCCTGGATCAGCCAAGGCGTGGGCGCCGCCAATTCCACATAGTCCGCCACATCCAGCCCATGCGCGAGAAACTCGGGGAAAGTCATTTCCGTATCGGGGAGAGGGCCCGCAAACAACACCTGATAGGAATTGGAATAGCATGCGGGAACGACCGCTTTGAGCCTCGGGTCCAGGGCGCCAATGAAAGTGGTCAAAGCCCCGCCCCCCGAGCACCCCGCGGCGCCCAGCCGCGTGGGGTCCACATCTGGCCGGCTGACCAGGTAGTCGATGCCGCGCTTCGCGTCCCAAATGAAGAAGCGGGCTGCGCTCTCGCCAACCAGAATGCTCTGGGCGCCGGCCTGAATATGTTCGGGGACTGACCAACCTCCCAAGGCTCCCGAAAGCTGCGGATCGTACGATTGCTCCCTTTCACCCTGACCAATCGGATCGGGCGCGAGCACCACGAAGCCTTTCAAAGCCAGGTTGGCAGCCGCTCGCTGCGGCTCGGGCTTTCCCTCCTGAGTGTGGCCGGACTGGAAGAGGATTGCAGCGTAATGGCCCGGCTTATTGGGCCGATAGAGATCCGCGGTAACGTAGAAGTCCGGCAAACTCTGGAAGAGCACTTTCTCGATCGTGTAACCCTCCGCCTGAATCTGACCGGTGACTTGTGCATTCAGCGGCCCGGTGTAATCGGGCAAGCCGCCGAGAAGTTCGAGAAGCGTTTCGCGAACCTTTTGCTTCCTGCGGTCCGCATCGGCAACCGTGTGGATTTGGTCAATCGCCCTCTGCCGCTCATGGAGTTGCTGCTGGGCAATCTGGTTCATCCAGCGAAGAAGCGGGTCGCGAATGGGCCCACCGGCAGAAAGCGAATAGTCGCCCATGATCATCACACAGTAGAGCAATACCGGCACGAGCTTCATAGGACCTCATCACACCTACTGAGGATTGCAAAATATGGTGACAATTACGTGCGTAGCGCGGGCATCTTGCCCGCTGTCGCGGGAGCGTCTCGCTCCCGCCAGCGCGCGGGCAGGATGCCCACGCCCCAGCGGGCGAGACGCCCGCGCTACGAAAACCGTTCGTCACTATATTTTGCAATCCTCAATAAGTCCGCAATCGGATAACTGCCAGACGGCAACATACACCCACTTGTGGCCAGCCGCAATTGTTGGCGCCTGCCAGGCAATCCAGCCCCGAACTGCGTATCATGCACGAAAAACCCCGCGAAAAACCGAATTGATCTGGCAAATTGTCGTCGCAAAGCGGCGGTTTTCTGCAAAATTGGTGGCGGTTAGACGTAAATGTCCGAATCTAAGACATAAATGTCCGACTTTTTTCCGGGCATCGTGCCCGAGATTTGTGTGTTTTCATATACATTCCGGCTTCGTTCGTATTTTTTCTAACATCTTTTTTGCTTCCCTGCCGGAAATCGGCCACGGAGGGGGTGACTCCGGCCTCCGGCGTGGATCCCTCGGGGGCGTTGGGGGGCGGTGAATTCGTACCCATGGGCATTCGGCAATCAGGTTTGCTTTCGACAGACATAGTCCGTATCGCGGGACCTGTTTTGTAGGTTCGCGGTTTTTCCCTGCCCGTAGCGAAGAAGTCGCGGACCCTCCATAACAGGTCCGCGCGACGCTTGCCCATCCTTCGCTTCCCGCCGGTTTATCCCTTCCCCGCGCATAACTCCCTTTCTTTTCATCAACATCGTGGAAAGCGCCCTATAGGTCCTTTGTTTTCATCAACATCGTGGAAAGCCTGTTTTCGGACATATTTTCTCCATTTGTTTTCAATAACATCGTGGAACATCCCTTCATTTTTTCCCCCCCGCTTTTTCCCTGCCTCACCCTCGAGAATTGAATAACTTATTTAATTTCAATGATATGCATTTTTCAAAGATTCCCGCCCGCAACGACTAACCCGTTTAATTTCTAGTACATCGTGGAAGACGGGGTACTTTGTAGGGTCGTTCCCCATTCGCAAATCGGCCATCGGCAG
>JBEKLF010000374.1:0-6925 GCA_050010335.1 Terriglobia bacterium | reverse complement strand
ATCAAGGGAGCCAGACGTTCGCCATTGTCGTCGGTAGTGGCAGTAGCGGCGGGAATGTCAAGGTCAGTGTATCTCCGGCCAGCGCAACTTTGCTTTCGAATCAGAAGCAGCAGTTCACCGCCGCTGTCAGCGGAACTTCCAATACTGGAGTGATCTGGTCGGCGACGGCAGGCTCGGTCAATGCCAGCGGTCTTTACACTGCGCCGGCAGTTAGCGCTCAAACCAACGTGGTCGTCACCGCGACCAGCAATGCTGACTCTTCGAAGTTAGCCAGCGCCGCAGTCACCGTGGATCCGGAGAATAGGCAAGCACTGAAAATCACAACCGGGGATCTTCCTCAGGGCCAGCAGGGGGACACTTATAGCGAAGTCTTCACCGCGACCGGCGGAGCCACGCCTTACAGTTGGAGCATTTCCGCAGGCACTCCTCCGGCGGGAACCGCGATGAATGCGAACGGGGATTTTGCCGGCATGCCTACCGCAACCGGCGCCTTCAATTTCACGGTCACGGTCACGGATGCCACCAACCAGACCGCGACCGGCAATTTCAGCGTCACCGTCATTGCCGGCAGCAATTTCGATGGTCCCGCGGAGCTGCCGCGGGTGACCGTTCCCAGTGCGATGTCCGACACGCCCGCGCCGGGAGCAGTCATCGCCGTCAACGCTGGCGGCGATCTGCAATCGGCCTTGAACAACGCTCGCTGCGGCGACGTGGTCGAACTTCAGGCAGGCGCAACTTTTACCGGCCATTTCACTGTGCCGGCCAAGAACTGCGACATTGACCATTGGATCGTCATCCGCACCAGCGCTCCGGACAGCGCTCTGCCCGCGGAAGGACAGCGCGCCACGCCCTGCTATGCCGGGGTCGCTTCTCTCGAGGGACGCCCGCAGTATAGCTGCCCCAATCCAAAGAACGCGATGGCGAAGGTACAGATTCAGACGGCTGGCAACGGTCCAATCGAGATCGCCTCCGGCGCCAACTATTACCGCTTCATCGGTCTGGAAGTTACTCGTCCCGCCGGAACCAAAGGGCCCGCGCAACTAATCGTGGGCCAAGGCACGGCGGATCATCTTGTGTTCGATCGCTCATGGCTGCATGGAGCGCCTCAGGATGAAACTCAGCTCGGCATAAGGCTGGATGGCATGACCAACATTGCCGTCGTCGATTCCTATTTCAGCGATTTCCATTGCATCGCACTGACCGGGGCTTGTACCGACGCTCATGCGATCAGCGGAGGCGTCAGCAATACTCAGGATGGGCCCTACAAGATCGAGGACAACTTCCTGGAAGCCTCGGGCGAGGCTGTCATGTTCGGCGGCGGGCCGGCCACGTTGTCCCCCAGCGACATCCAAGTCCTGAACAATCACTTCTGGAAGCCGTGGCAATGGATGCCGGGCAACCCGAACTTCATCGGCGGACCGGACGGCCATCCCTTCATCGTCAAGAATCACCTCGAACTTAAGAATGCGGTTCGCGTCCTGGTCGAAGCCAACCTTATGGAAAATAGCTGGGGTGGCTTCAGCCAAACCGGTTATGCCATTCTGCTCACCCCCAAGAACCAAGGCACCGGCAAGGGCACCTACGTTTGTCCGCTGTGTCAGGTGACCGACGTCACGATCCGCTATGTACACATCTCGCATGCCGGGGGCGGAATCGTGATGGCAACCGCAGAGGTAATTGGAGTTGGAGCCCCGGCGCTGGCTGGTACTCGCTGGAGCATTCATGACGTGGTCATCGACGATCTCAGCAAAAAGTACGATGGCCACGGCACCGTGTTCGAGATCATGAACGCATGGCCCAAGAACGCGCTCAATAATGTCACCATCAATCACATCACCGCTTTTCCGGATCCCGCAGGCATCACGATGACTATTGGGAACCTGTCCCAAAATCCGCCCATGTCTGGATTGGTCTTCACCAACAACCTGGTGACCATCAGTCAATACCCGGTGTTGAGCACGGGAGGCGGACCCGCCAACTGCGCCTACCACGACGTGCCGGTCACCACCATCGCCAGCTGTTTCACCACCTATACGTTCACGAACAACGCCCTGGTGGCAACTCCGTCCCACTACCCGCCCTCATCCTGGCCCGCAGGCAACTTGTTCTCCGACACAACCGAGGCCGCCGGGTTCGTCAGCTTCAACAACGGCAATGGCGGAAGCTACGAGCTTCAACCGAACAGCCCTTACAAGAACAAGGGCACGGACGGCAAGGACCTCGGGGCCGACATTGTGGGGCTCAACGCGGCGCTGGCGAACGTCGAATAGATTTTCAGCTTCGACGGATTTTCAGCTTCCCGGCAATCGCCTCCAAGCAGGGTCCGCGGCTCGCCGCGGGCCTTCTTTTTTTTCTTCGTAATCGCGATCCACCTGAAAAGTCGACCGATCCGGCCCGTGCTATCATCCATTTATCTCAGCACACTGTGAACGGAAGGCCTCTCCGCGGCGATTACAGGCGCACGCCGGGCGTGCGATAAACACGTGGGGTAGATGATAAAGGAGAAACTGAAACATGGCTCCGCTTCCTCTGCGGTCCTCTCGCTCGGTTCCCGCGGTGAAAAGCTCGCGGCCGGAGAACTTTCATTTTTTCTGTCTGGTTTCCGCTTTTGTCGTCTGGTCTATGCTGCCGGCACTGGCCGCTGCGCCTCCCATCGCTGAGAACGCGTACTGTGGCAAAGGCAATGTCCCGCAGTTCGGCGGCAAGGACGGCCCGGCGGAACTTCCCAAGGCCTGTTATTACACCGGCCTCGATGGCACACCGTCCCCGGGAAAGCAGATTCGCGTCGCCGCCAACTCCGATCTGGCCGCCGCCATCGATGCCGCGAAGTGCGGAGACACGCTGCTTCTGCCCGCTGGAGCCTCTTTCAATGTGGCCGTGCTGCCCTCGAAAAAATGCGACGACCAGCACTACATCACGGTGCGAACCGAAACACCCGACTCCAAGCTTCCCCCTGAAGGTACGCGCATCTCTCCCGCATGGGGCGGAGTCGCCAGCCTTCCCGGCCGGCCGCCCTTCGCGCAGCCCGCTGGCGGCCCGGCCAAGCTGATGGCCACCTTCGTAGTGCGGCGTCCCGGTGGCGCCGTCGTTGGAGATCATGTCCGCTTCATCGGCATCGAATGGACGACCGACCCTTCCGCCAACATCCACCGCATCATCAGCGGCGAGTACGCCGACCACGCCATCTTTGATCGCAACTGGGTTCATCCTGCCGACGGCGCCGAGGTAGCCCACGGCATCAGCATGTTCGGGGGCTCCCGCGTCATTGCCGTGATCAATTCCTACATCAGCGGCATGAACTGCGTGGCACTCGCCGGCAAATGCACCGATGCGACGGCGGTCAGCGGTGGCATCGGCGACGAACCCATCGGAACCTTCAAGATCTACAACAATTTCCTGGAAGCCTCCGGAGAAAACATCCTGTTCGGTGGCGCCGCCGCAACCGTGAACCCGACGGACATCGAAATCCGGCGCAACCATCTTTTCAAGCCCATCATCTGGAAGGAAGGCGAACCGGGGTATACGCCAACCGCCTCCGGGCATCCCTTCATCGTCAAGAACAACTTCGAACTGAAAAACGCGCAGCGCGTCCTGTTCGAGGCCAACCTGCTGGAGGGCAGCTGGGGTGGATTCTCTCAGACGGGCTTTTCGATCGTTCTCACGCCGAAGAACTCGGACAGTAAGTGCCCGGGCTGCCTCGTCAATGACGTCACTATTCGCTACTGCCGAATTCGCAACGTCGCCAGCGTGTTCGTAATCGCCAACGCGCTCTCCGGGACCGCCGTTTCCTCCGACGGTGGCCGCTACAGCATTCACGACATCGTCGCCGATGACATCCACGACAAGGACTACGGCGGCTTCGGGGTGTTCCTGCTCTTGCTCGTCGACCGGCCTCCCCTTCATGACCTCCAGATTGACCACGTTACCGCATTCTTCCCGGGACCCATTGTGACCATCCAGAACACCGCGAGCAAGTTGCCTAACTTTGTCATGACCAACAATGTCTTCTACACCGGCGGTTTGCGCCTGCCCTTTGCGTCCGCTGGCGGAGGTCCAGCTTGCTGCGCCACCAGAACCCAGGCTCAAGGCCCGGAAGCTGTTTTAAGGGAGTGTTTTAGCACCTATAAATTCGAGAGAAACCTTATCATCGGCGATAACCATGGCCGTTGGCCCGCCGGAACCATCACTGCCTCCTCCCCGCAAGACGCTGGCATCCGCGACTATAAGGACGGAATCGGCAAAGACGCGCGCCTCTGCCGCGCAAAAGGACCGGGTTGCGGGAAGAAGTCCCCCGGTGCCGGCGCCGACGAGGGTCGCGACCTGGGGGCCGACATTGACGCCATCGATGCCGCCCTTGCCGGCGTCGAGTAGCCAACGAGCAACCTCGGCAACCCCTGATTTGACGATGGTTTCACGCGGCGGCCTTCGCATGATTAGATTTCGTGCTTGCCTTGGCAGGAGCGGGAAGACTTCAAGTCGTGGAAGGCTTAACAATTTTGTAGAAGACCCTGTGGGCCACTCGATTCATGGGGGCGCAATAAGCTATTTTCTCGAATGGAATGAACACCCGTGGGAAGCGGTGGAACAGCCGCCAGACGATGGGGAATACTGCGCCGTAGATTTCCACGATCCGGCAATCGTTCCCCACCACGCGCCGTATCTCTCCCGGCATTGAGCCCCGCTCTTTCCCCACCCATCGCTTGTAAGGTCCGACCAAAATTCCATGCAGGGCGTTATCGAATTCGAGAACGAGAATGCCTCCGGGTTTTACCACTCGTTTCATTTCCGTGACCATCTCGCGCTGGGTCTCCAGGCTGAAGAGGTGCAGGAAATTGAGAGCAGTGACAACATCGAAATAATTACTGGGGAGTGGTAGTTGTTGCGCATAGGCCCGAATCACGCCGGATGCGGTCTTGTCGGCAATCTTCGCGGCAGCTTGCAAAAGCATGGCATGCGATGCATCCGTGCCGATGGCGAGGCTGGCGCGGCCCGCGAACTCGGCGAGCCCTCGACCCGTTCCGCATCCCACGTCCAGGACCCGCCTGCCCTCTAATGGCCCAATTAACTTCTTGTAGGCATTCTCAGTGACCTGCTTCTTGTACACATTGTGAGGCCTGCTGTAACGGGTCTTATCGTAGTTCCCGGCATTCCGGTAATCGTTCTCCCCGTCATCGTAGTGAACAATCTCAAAATCTGTCTTCATAACTCCAGCGCTATTCCGCGTCGTGCTCCGAGCATCCAGTTCCATGCGCTGCCGCCAACAGCGCCTTTCCAATTCTTCGCGAATCCCGGGCAGAGAGAACTCCACGAGCGCCATCGTTGGTGATCCGAAGCATTGCATTCAGCACAAAAGCGCGAAACAGATCGTGGTTTAGCCGCTGCGCGTATCCGAGCAGAAAATGGTCTGCCAAAGTTTCAAGTGCCCGGCGTGAGTACCGTGGCTTGCTCGCCAACAGCTTGATATAGGCAACGAAGGCTGCCGGGTCGCGGTAGATAGGCGCTTGGCCGCAATAGCTCCCGAAATCAACCACTCCGACACGGCTTCCAAGGAACAGTATGTTTGTGGGAACAAAGTCTCCATGCGTTGCGGCGGCCGGCACCGGCGTTCCATTCAACGGCCTGCTGCTTGCTTCCGCTCGTTCACGCACCTGGTGCAGCACGGAGGCAGCGACTCCCAACTCTTGAGACCGGCATGAATTGGAGTCCAGCTCGCTAAGATAGTCCTCGTGGTGGTGCATCCGGATCTCGGACGCCGTGGCCCCGTGGAATAGCTGCAGCCACTCTCCAAGACGGAGACCGATTTCGCGCATCCTGTCAAGACTGCGCCAGCCCGAAAATACGTTCGCTTCCCGGCGTAGTCTCTTCGCGAGCGAGACACCAGCTACCCCGCTCAAGATCAGGATCCCTTCTTTTTCGAGCAAGAAAAGAGGACGGGGGAAAGAGTCTGCCAATGCTTCCCCAGCTCGGTTCGAGACCTCCTGAAGCGCCAAGTACTCATTGCGAAGGGACTGAGCGAAGTTCTCCCCTGAGGTTCTGGCGGCTTTTGCGACTACAAAGCGATGACCATCGGAGCAGGGCACAAAATAAACCTGGGCGTTGCGGCTGCCCAGCTTATGTTGCCGGTCGGGGCTGAAGGCGCTGGTTTTGCTTCTCACCTACTGGGTCGAGGCCTCCACCACTGTCAATTGTGCTCTCACATTCTTATGAATACCGTTGTCGAGCCGATTATACCACCCTGCACGGACTTCAAAAAGAGATGCGGGATCGAAGGTCTCGGAAAATGCGGAGGGCACGGCTTCAGCCGTGCCGCTAAGAGTCGCAAGAAATGTGGGCTTTAGCCCCTAAGGCCGTCAGCGTCAGCGCGGGCGCCGATCAAACAGGATCTCAGCGACTGAAGCCGGGATTTAGACCGGGCCCATACGGCACGGCTGAAAGTCGTGCCCCTCCTTAAATTCCTACCAGCAAATTCCTTCATAGGTTCGGGCGCCCTCTGGACGCCGCGTCTTATCCAGATGGATGAGGTCAATCACGATCTGTTCGGGGCGAAGATACTTGGCGAGCCGGTCTTTGCTCGCCGATTTGTTGCCTAGGATCACGACTTCAGCGGCACTTAGTACGCCTTCTAAGTCGGCGGAGAGCACCGAGCCGATGTGCGGGATAACTTCTTCGATGTACTGGCGATTGGCGCCAGCTAGACGGCCGAGAGAGACGTCCTCGTCCCAGACTTTGACCTCGAGGCCCTCGCCCATGAGGCGTTTGATCAACTGCACCTGCGGGCTCTCGCGCAGATCGTCAGTGCCGGCTTTGAAGCTCAGGCCGAGCTGCGCGATTTTCTTTTTGCCGGTGCTCATCACCATTTCCACGGCGCGATCGACGTGCGCGGCGTTGCTCGGCATGAGGGATTCGAGCAAGGGAAGCTTGAGAT
>JBEKLF010000373.1:0-6928 GCA_050010335.1 Terriglobia bacterium | reverse complement strand
AACACGGTGTACTCATCAAGGGGCTTCCCGCATCCGGGGCATGGGTCAGATGTGGTCCCCTCCAGCTTAGCGCCCTTGATCGGGAGCACTTGCACCTGCGTATCCATCTCGCTGCTTCTTCTCTTGATCCGCTTGTACCAATAGGGGACATGCACATTGTTCACGAAATCAGAAAAGCCCTTTCCGCTTGCGGGCATAATTTTCGCCAGTTCCTTGTCAATTAAGTCGATCTCGCCACCATCAAGCCAAAAACCGCCGCAGTCCTTACAATGGTTGAGGATGATATCCGTAGAGTTCAGAAATCGTACTCGATACAAATTGAAGGTGTTGCATCGAGGGCACTTCCGTATCTGCTGCTCGGGCTCCTCGACCGGTTCTTGTGAGCAGTATTCAATACTTCCTTCCACTTGAAAAGCCATCTTGTCCAACTCGCCTTCATCTAACCAGAGGCTTCCGCACTTCTCACACATGTCGTAAGAGATGAGATCGTTTTTCGTGCTCACCTGATTGTTCATCATCTCTGTGCCACAATTTAGACATCTCATTTCGCCCTATCTCCGCAAAACTGATTTAAGAACACATACTCAGACGCTCAGGACCGGGATGTGCGATTCCCGAATGATCCCATAGCCGTTGCCGTTGTCCCCCAAATGGCCGCGAATAGGGCAGTGTCCGATGACCAGGACATCAGCCTTCGTTTGCTCTGCCGCTCGGTTCAACAGCTCCGGAACATTGCCGCTATCGATGATGACTTCGGCCCTGGTGCCCACGTCCTGCTGAAGCTTGGCGATCTCTTCGGCGGCGATCCCGACGATCTTTTCCTTCCACCCGGGGTCGACGTAGGATCCGCCCGGGCCGTAGAACTCCACGCTGCCCGTGATGTGAACGAGCGTAAGTGTGGCATCGACGGCCGCAGCCATCTCGGCGGCCAGAGGTACTGTATGTTGGCTGTGAGGGGTCAAATCCACCGAGCAGAGGATGTGGCGGATCGAGAATTCGTGCGCCGGCGCCTCTTCCAGGTGAGCGCCTGTCCAGACCGGGCAAGGGCTTTCGTGCAGTACCTTCGCGGTCACTGAGCCCAGCAGAAAGCGGTAGAACGGCCCATGGCCATGGGTCGACATCACGATCAGGTCGACGTTCTGGTCGCGAGCCGTTTTCACGATTTCCTGGGCCGGGTCGCCTCTGAGCAGCACACGTGTGACCGCAATCCCATCGAGCTCTGGCCGCAACTCCCGATCCAAATCTTGTTGAGCCCGCTGGACGATGTGCGCGTGCAAATCCCGCGCGGTGATCTCGTACCCGCTCTCCAGCACGCCGGCGGGATAGCTGAGAGGAGTCACCACGTGCAGCAGGATTATCTCCGCATGAAAGCGGCGCGCCAACCACGCGGCCTGGTGCACGACGTGCCGGGAAGTCTCCGTGAACACAACCGGAACAAGAATTTTCTGAATGCTCAGCATCACGCCACCTATCAATTGACGGAACCTATCAGGCAAGGCTGACGGAACCAAGGGGGCCGCAGGTTCACGAAGCTGACCTCTATGCCGGCCGCTAAACCGCCTGACCGCTCATCACCCGGCGCAGCTTCTCGATGAACTCGATCCGGGAATACGGACCCTCCCGTGCAGGCACCGCGCGGTCAGTGCCCCGTCCGAAGAAGCCGTGAAACGAACGTAGCCCCATGAACCAGGATTTTCGATTTGACCTCTGGGCCACCATCGATTGTACATCCAACCGCCTCCGTTGGGGCCGTTTCCATTGTCCCTTCTATTCCGAGCGACCCCCGCGGCCCCAGAACGGTGCCGGCTCTGCCTCCTTCGAGTACGTAAAACCTGGAAGTGCCCGATTTCAAGCGATTTCTCTCACACCAATCCGTCCCCCTCCTTCCTTCGACCTGCTTGCTTCTTCGGAGCAATGTAAGAAACTATGGCTCAGGTGGGCTAGGGCGATCGCTGCACCAAGATCCGTGTTTGGGAGCATAGAGGTGCGCCCAGATTGCCGCGAGTTCGGCTTCCTTTAGGTTCGAGTTTTGCTTTTGAACGGACCGGCAAGCGTAGAGTTACTTGGGTTCGGCAAACGCACGGAGCTTATGCGAGCGCAAGGGGTTGCGCAGCTTACGCAGGGCCTTGGCTTCGATCTGGCGGATGCGCTCGCGCGTGACGGCGAATGACTCGCCGACTTCTTCGAGCGTGTGCTCGCTGCCGTCTTCCAGCCCGAAACGCAACTTGATGATCTTTTCCTCGCGCAGGGTGAGCATCTTTAGCACTGATGCCATCTGTTCCTTCAGGTTGAGGTTAATGACCGTGTCCGACGGTAACGCGACAGTCTTGTCCTCGATAAAGTCGCCCAGGTGCGCATCTTCCTTCTCGCCGATGGGCGTTTCGAGCGAGAGCGTCTGCTGTGCGACCTTCCGGAGCCTGTCCACCTTGTCGACCGGGATATCCAGGTGCTTGGCGATCTCTTCTGAGGAGGGTTCGCGGCCGTCCTGGTGGACGAGTTCCAGACGGGTCCGGATCAAGTTATTGATCGTATCATTGATGTGCACGGGTAGGCGAATGGTGCGAGACTGGTCAGCGATGGCCCGGGTGATGGCTTGGCGGATCCACCACGTTGCATAGGTGGAGAACTTGAAGCCGCGGCGCCACTCGAACTTATCCACCGCCTTCATCAGGCCGATGTTGCCTTCTTGGATCAGATCGGTGAACGCCAGGCCGCGGTTGGGGTACTTCTTGGCGATGGACACCACCAGGCGCAGGTTCGCCTCAATTAGCTCCTTCTTGGCTTGTTCGGCTTCGGCCTCCCCGCGCAGGATCAGCGTGAACGCCCGCTTCAGGTCTCTGAGCCCAACCTCGCTCGACCCCTCGATCTCCTTTAGTTCGTAACGGCGGGAGCGTAACTCCTTGCGCGCATTGGCCGTGGTGTCACCGCCGGCAGCGTTAGCACGGTGCTCCAGCCGGCCCACCTCGCGTTCGAGCGAATGCAGTTGTTCGACAGTATGGCGGATCCCGTCAACCAGCCACTTTTTCCCGCTCGGGTTGAAGTCGATCGAACGGACCAGCCGCGACATGGCAATGCGCGTCCGAGCCAGTTGATACTTGGCTTGCAGATCGGTGCGTTTCTTTGACCTTGGGGTGCGCTCGACGAGCTTGGCGGCCTGCTTTAGCGCCACCTGGTGTAGCTGGTCAATCTTGTCGATGATGCGGAGGGTCTGCCGGGTCCTGCTCTTGATATTCTCTTCGGCCAGCTCGTCGTGATCGAACCGAATAATTTCCTTGATCGAACAAGTGCCCTTGCGCAGCTCCTCGCCGATCGCCAACAGTTCCTTCAGCACAATCGGGGAGCGCGAGAGTATCTTGAGCACCAGCACCTGCCCGCGCTCGATGCGCTTGGCGATGGCCACCTCGCCCTTGCGGGTCAGCAGTGACACCGTGCGCATGTCGCGGAAGTACACGAGCACCGGGTCGCTCTCCTTCTCCAGCGTGCCGGGCGTCAGGTCGAGTTCGACCTGCTCGGCGGCTTCCGCGGTAGCAAGGGCATTGGCGATGGAGTCATCTTCAGGCCGATTCCCGCCGTATCCTCTGCCCGGGGCCGTGTGCACCAATACCTTTGGACAAGAGTGCGGTAATTTCGTAATCCAGCCGGGCTCGCTAGTCACTCAGCTCTCCGTTTTGGAAGCCTCGCTGCATCCGCGCGAATAACCCACTCCTGCTTCGGCTTCCTTGCATGTGGATCGGCAAGTCCGCTTTAGTGCAAATGCCCTCGCCAACATCACCCCAGCTTAGACCACCGGATTGCTGGTCAATTCATAGAGATGCCAGAGGAGAGGCTAACGCCCATCACTACGACTTGGTATTTGCGACACCGACGATTCGGTGCGCGACCCGAACCCTGCGTTTCAGTGCAGGAAATGGCGGGACGGGACCATGGTACAGAAAGTGGCGAAGCCGAGGAGGATAAGGCCGAGGATAGCGTTGCCGAGGCGGAAGAAGGTCGGGCCGATGCGGTGGGGGATGAATTGAACGACTACGATCAGCGTGGTGAACCAAGTCATCAGGCCGGCGGCAGCCATCAGGATTCTCCACCCGGGGGCTTTCGAGCCGAAGATGGAATTGGCAAAGGGGAGCCAGTTGGAGGCGACGCCAATCCAGTAAACCATGGTTGAGGGGTTGAAGATGGTCAGGGCGGTACCCGCGGCGACATCGGCAACCAGGTGCGCGGGGACGGTGCCTGTCCCAGCGTTTGCGGGCTCTAGCGTGGGCCCGCAGGGGTTCCTTGACGGCGCGGACAAGGAAGTAGGACCCCAGCGGGAGCAGGACGATCACACCGAGGGCCCCGAGGACGGTCCGGAGAATCGGTTTGGACAGGTCGGCGAGGAGATAGTAACCACTGAGGAAGACTAAGGAGAAGAGGATCAGGTCGCCGGCGAGGGAGCCGATTGCATGTGCGAGGGTATGTTGTGTTGAAGCGCGCGCGGCTCCAGCGGCGACGGTCGAATAGGGACACCGAGCACTTTTCCTTGATTTATCACTCAAACAAACCTGGGACTCCAAGGTCAAACCTTGATAAATTCGCCTTCTCAGTGCCAAATATCGACGACACCTGCCCGCGCCTCTTGAGTTACTATACTTTTACCCTTCGGCGCTCCCCGGGGTACGCAAAATCTTCGCTCTCAGCGAATGGTGACCTATGCAACTTTCTGCCGCGCGCCACCGCCTGGTTCTTCTCCCCACACTCTTGACTGCGCTCGTCCTGCTGCTTTCCGCTTCTCCTTCGCGTGCCGACCTTCACCAGCATCCCGTCCTTCTGCCTGCCAAAGTCGATCCCTCCAAATGTCTCGAGTGTCACAACGACAAGGCCACAGGGAAGTACGTTCACACCGCGATCTCCATGGGCTGCACCGTCTGCCACTCGGTCGCCAACGTCAAGGGCGCCACCTACATCGCTCTTTCCTATCCCTCCACTCAACTCTGCTTTACTTGCCACACCTTGTCCACTGACCCCGTCCAGCATCCACCTTACAAGGAGGGCAACTGCGTCTTCTGCCACTCTCCACACGCCAGTAATTTTCCGGCCCATCTGTACGCCTCTCCGCAGGACGTCTGTATGGCTTGCCACGTCCGCGGTCTCATGAAGGTGAATCGCAAGGCGCACACTCTCACCCTCTCTTGGGGCACCACAATCCCGTTCAAGGAAATGGATTCCTGGTCCTACCTCAACCTCGACAAGACTCACAAACTCAATCACCCCGTCGAGGGACATCCTGTTTCTGGTCCCATCGTCGCCCTTGGTAAGAACGCCCCTCCTATTACCTGCCTCACCTGCCACGAGCCTCACCACTCCACCGTCGCCAACCTCATCCTGCCGAAATACAAAAACACTACGTCCCTATGCTTGTCCTGCCACAGCGGACCTCTGTCTTAACCCGCGGGAGCAGAGTTTTGCCCCGAGCCATCATGAAGGCATGGGTGCTGCAATGACTGGCAAGCAATTCTGGCTGATGTACGGTGGCAAGAAGGTCTCGACTCTTCGGTCTGCCGTGCACACGCAGATAGTCGGGCTCAATCAGGAAGCCGCCGGCATGCTTGTATTTCAGAAGAAAGTCCACGGTCTCAGCGGCCGCTCGCCTCTCCCAGCCGGCGCTCTTCATTCGAGATCAGAGCCACGAAAGGAACCGTCTTCGCCTTCATGGTCCGGAGCTTCGGCACGGTGACTTGCCACGCGCTCAGAATCTCCAGCAACAGCGCTTCAAAGGCGTGGCCCACCTTGGCAAGCTCGTCAACCAGCCACTGGCAGGAGGTGCGGGACGGAAGACACTATTCAGTTTATCTTCTTGGGCGGACGAAACGCGCGAAGCAAGACCCTCAACCCTTTCCCGAATGCTAGTACATACGGATGGGAACTCCGCCACGTGCGGCACGGGGGCGGCCGACTCACTGGCGTCAATGCAGCTTCAGAAATCCTGAAATACACTGAAATTGCATCGAACCGGTTCGTACGGCTGAGGCGGCGCTGAACCCTTCGCTTTGGGGACGGCTGGAGCACCTGCGGAGGGCATGGCCTCCACCGCCGCTGCGGCAGGGATTGGAGTCGACTGCATAGACCATTGAGACGCCTTAAGACGACTCCGGCTCAGCATATAGTGGACCTCGCGCCAGAGTCTTGAAGCCTTGAGAGCCCCGACGTCAGTGTCCTTGGTGCTCAGGGCGGCCAGCAAATGGAGATCCGGACGCTTGAGCAGTATGGCGATCAGTTCCGCGACTTTGAGCCGATCTTGCCGGGCGAGTCCCCTTTGTGTGTCGGGCAACTCCAGAGCCATCGTGTAATTTGCCCCTTCCAACTCGAGGACACCATGAACCTCGACGGGTGTGGAAACCTTTGTGGAAAGCTGCGACGCGAGCAGCTTTACAGTTTGCTCTTCTAACGGCTCGGGAGCGACGAGTTGGAGAGTCAGGACGAGCGGAGTGCCGGCCCCCAGTTGGGCCTGAAGAGGCCCCGTGCACCTGATCGACGTCCCCATGAGGGCTTCATCAACCTGCTTCTGGAGGTAGCCTGTGATCCTTTCGTGGGTTGCCTTGAGGTCGAAGGGTTCCTCCTTCGGCTCGGACTTTACAACACCACCCGAGATGAAATTCTTGATGCGTGCCATCTGCTCGGCTGAGAGTCCGCCCTGAGTTACCAGGATTTGGTCCACCATGAGCTGGGCATTGGACCCGAAGCGTTTTCGCAAGGCCTCCTGCGCTGCCTCGATTTGCGTGGTCTCAAAGTATTGCGTGGTACGCAGGGTCACGTTAACCTGGAGGCTCTTTCCCACCTCGGAATAAGAAAGGTCGGCGATTGTCGAGTGACCCGTCTTGAAGACCCCCCCGATCACCCCCTCGACCTCTGACCGCAGGCCAATCTGGTTCACCGCCCTGCGCAGCGTCTGCAT
>JBEKLF010000372.1:0-6951 GCA_050010335.1 Terriglobia bacterium | reverse complement strand
CCGGGTTGTGGTTGCGCGGAGGATGCCAAGGCCCGGCACGGCCCTTATTACAGTCTGACGCGGGCGGTGGGAGGGCGGACCCGCTCCCGCTTCTTGAACCCCCAAGAAGCTCAGCGGGCGCGCGAGCAGATCGAGACCGGCCAGCAGTTTCGGCGTCAGGTGGAGGCTTACTGGGCCGTCTGTGAGCAATGGGGGGATGCCCTGCTTGAAGCCCGGAAGGAAGAAGGGCAAGCCAAGGTTAAAAGAAACCGCACTCGGGGAGGTTCTGGCGCACAACCTCGCCGCTGAGATCGAGCGTCAGATGGGCCGGGAAGCCGCGGCAGCATTGGACTTCGAGGCGCTGGAAACGGCCGTACGCCGTCAGGCTCTGCGCTCCGCCGCGCGGGTGGTTAAGCAGCGGCTGAATGCCGACCCCTCCGACTTTACCGGGGCCCGCCGGCCGTGTTCCTGCGGTCAGCCCGCTCGCTATGTGGACCGGCACGCCAAGCCTTTTCAGACCGATCTGGGCGAACTCCGACTGGAGCGCGGAAGCGCACGATGCCGAAGGCCTGCCCCGGCGTGATACACTCCCCCGTTTCGGTAATCGGCAGTACCAGGCGACAGGATGAAACAATTTGCCGACTTTTGAGATCACGAATCACCCATCACCTCGATGCCCAGACCGACAAGGACCACATCTATGAGAAAAACGCTTTTGCTATTTATGGGAATTGCCATCGTATTCTTGTTTCTGAACCAGCAGGCGAGAGGGCAAAATCAGGCCTCGAAACTCCGTGCCGCGGAGGACGGCCTGGCACTTACGCCGCCCATGGGCTGGTATCCGTGGAATGAATTCGGCCAGGAACCCCAAAACGAGAAACTGATCAAGGAGATTGTTGACGCGCTGATCAGCAGCGGGCTGAAGGATGCGGGTTACGTGTATGTGGGTCCCGACGAGGGAATCTGCTTCTCTCGCGGCGCGGATGGCAAACTCATCGCCAACCTAGCGCACTACCCCAGCGGCCTGCGCGGCCTCGGCGATTATATCCATCAACGAGGGCTGAAGTACGCACTGTATACGGACGCGGGCACCCGCACTTGTAGCAAGGCCATGCCCGGCACCAAGGACCACGAGGTTGAAGACATGGCAGCCTTCGCCGCGTGGCGCGCAGACGACGTCAAGGTCGACTGGTGCAATACTGATGGACAAGACCCTGCCCAGACCTACACCCGGCTTCGCGACGCCCAACTGGCTGCCGGGCGCCCTATCGTTTTCAGCCTTTGTTCATGGGGTGTGGGAGAGCCGTGGAAGTGGGCCGCTTCCGTGGGGCATCTCTGGCGGACCACGGGCGACATTTGCGGTCCGGGCAAGGCCGATTGGAGCACCGCGATGAAGAACACCGCGGAGAACGAGAAACTGTTTGCGGCGGCAGGCCCCGGCCACTGGAACGATCCTGACATGCTCATCAATGGAATGGACGGCCTGAGCGCGACCCAAAACCGCAGCTTCTTCAGCCTCTGGTGCATGATGGCGGCTCCCCTCATGGCCGGAAACGATCTGCGGAAAATGACGGCATCTACAATTCAGATTCTGACCAATCGAGAGGCGATTGGGATTGACCAGGATCCCTTGGGAATACAGGGGCACATCGTTCGGCGCGAGGGCCAGGCGGAAATCTGGGCGGCCAAGCGCCTGTTTGACGGCAGCCAGGCTGTGCTGGTCTTCAATTCCGGAACCACGCAGGCGGAGGTCCGCGTGACCTGGCCGGACGTGGGCAGCGCGCAATCCGCGGCGCTGTATGTGCGCAATCTGTGGACACACCAAACCACCGGCCCGCGGCGCGGCGGCATCACCGTCACCGTGCCTCCGCGCGACGTGGCCCTGCTGCGCATTTCCGAATCGAGCGCCTTTCCACGGCCGCCCGTGATCGTGGCCGATTCGTACTGGGTGTCTTTCCACGCCCCGGACCCCGGACCCCAAAAGTTCACCAAAGCGATTACGGTCAAGACTACCGGCAGCGATGAGCTACCGCGCTGGAAAGTGCTCCCCGGTCTCCCGTCGTGGTTAACCGTCGCCGTGACGAAACACGGTAAGAGCCAGACGCTCGCGAGCACGGTCTCGACAGCGGGTCTCGCGAAGGGCCTCTATCACGCCGTGGTGCGGGCCGACAACATCGAACCGGTTTCAGGCCAGCCGATGTCCGCTCTCTACTACGATGTTGACTTGGAAGTCGCTGGCGGCGGTGGGAAGAACTGAAATCGTGTCGCGAAGCGGCGGAGGGCAACCAACGTCCGCCCCCCCGCGGCCACACTCCCCCGCTTCGTTATCGGCAGTATTGCCGATAACGATGAGTAAGGATTGCGGCCCGGCTGGGGCATCAACGCGCCCGAGGAATCGACAAACCAGGGCCAGGCATTTCAATTTTCAAATTTGGAACCGTGGAAGAGAAGCCTTCTCGTCATTTCTTGGAGAAAAGGAGTGAGGCCAGGGGCCACGGGATGGTGCGACCCCTGACCGGACTCGGCTACGATTCAAAATCCATGATTCGAGATCAGGGATAGAGACCGCGCAGCACGGTGGCCTCAGCAACGCGGCTGATGCCGAGCATGTTGGCGGCGGTACGCATGCTGACCTTGCGATCGAGGCGGATCTTCAGCACCTCGGCAAAGCTGTTCTTCATCACGCGCTCCAGGCGGTTGTAAACGTCCTGCGCTTCCCAGAACAGGTGTTGTTCGTCTTGCACCCACTCAAAGTAGGAAACCGTAACGCCACCGGCATTGCAGAGGATATCGGGGATCACGAACACCCCGTTTTTCTCCAGGATGGCGTCTCCTTCCGGCGTGACCGGTCCGTTGGCCGCCTCACCCACGATCTTGGCTTTCACCGCGCCGGCATTGGTAGCGTCAATCGAGTTCTCCAAGGCGGCGGGAATGAGGATTTCACACTCGAGCGCCAACAGTTCCTGCGGGCTGATGCTTTCAGAATTGGGCATGCCCTCCACGGCTCCGGTCTTCTCCTTGTGCGTGATGAGCCGGGGAATGTCGAGCCCATTGGCGTTGTATACGCAACCGCGTGAATCGCTCGCGGCAATGACGTAGGCTTGATTGCTGTCGAGCAATTGCGCGGCAATGGAACCGGCATTGCCGAACCCCTGTACCACCACCTTCGCACCCTTAATCGGAATGCGCAGGTGCTCGGCCGCACTCTGAACGGTGTAGTAAACTCCGCGGCCCGTGGCTTCATTCCGCCCCAGTGAGCCGCCCAAGGCAATCGGCTTGCCGGTGACGACCCCGGGGATGGGGTAGCCTTTGGTCATGCTGTACGTGTCCATGATCCAGGCCATAATCTGCGAATTGGTGTAGACATCTGGAGCAGGAATGTCTCGTTCCGGACCAATGAGCGGCAGAATCGCGCTGGCATAACGGCGAGTGAGACGCTCAAGCTCCGTAAGCGACATCTCTTTGGGATTACAGGTTACTCCCCCTTTGCCTCCGCCAAATGGAATGTTTACCACCGCACACTTCCAAGTCATCCAAGTGGCAAGAGCTTTCACTTCATCAATCGTAACTCCGGGATGATAGCGAATTCCACCTTTGGCCGGGCCCCGCGCCGTGCTGTGCTGAACCCGGTAACCCTCGAAACTTTGAATATGACCGCTGTCCATCCGTACCGGGAGATTCACGTGCAAAATCCGCTCCGGGTACTTGATCATGTTTCGAACGTCGGCACTCAATTCCAGTGCATCCGCCGCGAGATCGAAGTTCTCCATGGCGGAGTCGTAAGCTGTCTTGACGGTTTGAGATATGACTGCCATTAAAACACCCCCATTTGCGAGAGACAAACCCCGGGGCCTGCGGGAGTATGGAGCAACCTATTCTCAAATGCAACTGCTATAAGGCGATTGGGACAAGATGTCACAGGGGACAATTTGCATGTTCACAATGTGAGAATTCCTTTCAGGCGCCATTTGGAGTTCGATCCCTTTTGAAACTCTGGTCATTCCCTCGAAAGCGAGATTCCAGTTCTTGAGGCATGGCCATCGTGGCCATGATTTCACACCGACGGGACGCCCGTGTCACCTCGTGGAAATGACCGAACGTGCGAGTGCTCATGTCTCGCCGACGACGCAGTTATCTTAAGGATCTAAGTTCATTCGGTTGATGCCGGACTTCTGGCCGACGTGGGCTGGCACCCGAATTGCTCCCATTTTGTCTGGGCCCGTCACTGAAGCGGAAGTTGTTGTCCGCAAACGCGTTGCGAGAGCAGGAGACGCATTCGCTGGGTATTAGCGCGCAGCGCGAAGGCGGTCCGAGGGGGAAAATGGTGGATTCACAGACTCCCAAACAGGCTGATGCACGCCCGGCGGAAGCCAAACCCAAGGTGCGGCGGAACCCTAAGGCGCCTCGCCAAGTGTTGCCGGTGCGGTCACCGGAGGAGCGGGTTCAGGGCGCCGATGAGGTCTCACTGGGCTTTTCCTTGGAGCAAGCCCGGATTGAGGCGCTCCGTTGTTTGCAGTGCAAAGATCCCGTTTGTATCGAAGCCTGCCCCCTTCACATCAACGTCAAGAGCTTTATCGACTTAATGGCGCAGGGACAATTTGACGCTGCCTTCCAGAAAATCAGCGAAGAAAGCCCTTTTCCCGGAATCTGCGGTCGGGTCTGCCAGCACGAATTGTTCTGCGAGAAATCCTGCCTCCTGGGAAAAAAGCTCGAGCCAGTGGCGATTGGTTCGCTCGAACGCTTTGCCGCCGACCAGCATCGCGAGATGGGGTCTGCCACACCATCCTCCACGCCCGCACCACAAGGGGCGCGCGTCGCTCTGATTGGCTCGGGTCCCGCATCCCTGATTGCAGCGTATGACCTCGTGCGGAATGGCTATCGCGTGACGGTGTTTGAAGCCTTGCACCAGTTGGGCGGCGTGCTCGCTTATGGCATTCCGAATTTCCGTCTGCCGCGAGAAATCATCGGCGGGGAAATTGACCGCCTGCGGGCGATGGGAGTGGAATTCCGCAAAGACGTCATCGTAGGCAAGACGTACTCCGTGGAGGAATTGTTTGCGGAGGGTTTTGAGGCGGTTTTCCTGGGCACAGGCGCGGGCCTTC
This sequence comes from Terriglobia bacterium, assembly GCA_050010335.1. Classification (GTDB taxonomy): domain Bacteria; phylum Acidobacteriota; class Terriglobia; order UBA7540; family UBA7540; genus Bog-366. The sequence continues at coordinate 1,870 of JBEKLF010000372.1, read as the reverse complement.
CGCATTTGATGAACATCCCGGGCGAAAACCTGGTGGGAGTCTACACGGCCAACGAATTCCTGACGCGGTTGAATTTGATGGAAGCATTTCGCTTCCCCGAATCAGACACGCCCGTGCGAATCGGAGCGCGAACGGTCGTGGTGGGCGGAGGCAATTCCGCCATGGACGCGGCGCGATGGGCACGACGCATGGGCAGCGAGACCACCATCATGTTTCGTCGCGGACGCGCTGAGCTGCGCGCTCGCCTGGAAGAGATCGAACACGCCGAAGAAGAGGGTGTGCACTTTGAGTTTCTGGCTGCGCCAGTCCGCCTGTTCGGCGACGAAAAGGGAACGCTGCGCGAGATGGAGTGCATCCGCATGAAGCTAGGCGAGCCCGATGAATCCGGGCGCCCCTCGCCGGTTCCCATGGAGGGCTCGGAATATCGAATACCCGTGGGTACCGTGGTCATGGCGATTGGGCAAAGTCCCAACCCCACGGTGCAGCGCTCGACACCGCAACTAGTAACGAACCGCGGCAAGATCACCGTGGATCCCAAGGGGCAGACGAGCATGGCGCGGGTGTTTGCGGGCGGCGACGTGGTGCGCGGCGGCTCCACCGTGATTTTGGCCATGCGCGACGGGCGGGCTGCGGCGGCGGCGATTCATGAGGCTTTGCGTGATGTCGCGCCGGGCTTTAGCCCGGCACAGGCCGGGCTAAAGCCCGGCGCTACAAATGCAAATGCGGAAAATCGCATCCTGGCGAAGCGGCTGATCACTCCGGAAATTGCCTGGTTCGAGGTGCAAGCCACCGGCATTGCGCGGCACTGGCAAGCAGGGCAATTCGTGATTTTGCGTCCACATGCCGACAGTGAGCGCATCCCGCTGACCCTGGTGGACGGCGACCCGGAAAAAGGCAGCATCACACTGGTAGTTCAAGGAATCGGCAAAACGAGCCGCGTCATGGTTGGCTTGGAGTGCGGTGAGGTCCTGTCGGATCTACTTGGACCTCTGGGGCAGGCTGCGACGATCGAAAATGTCGGACATGTTGTCTGTATCGCCGGAGGCGTCGGCGTGGCAGAGTTGCTGCCGGTGGCCCGTGCATTCCGCAAGGCCGGCAACCGCGTTACCGCCCTGTGCGGAGCGCGCTCCAAGGCGCAGATCATTTTGGACGAGGAACTTCGCTCGGCGGCAGATGAAGTCCTGTGGGCCACCGACGATGGCTCAGCGGGAATGCACGGCACGGTGGTGGATCTGATGCGGGCTTGGAAGGCCGCGCAGTCATCACCCGTGGGCGCCGCGCACGTCATCGGGCCCATTCCCATGATGCGCTACGCCTCGGCGCTCACCCGCGAGTGGGGTGTGCCCACCATGGCCAGCCTGAATCCCATCATGGTGGACGGCACCGGCATGTGCGGCGGCTGCCGCGTTACCGTGGGCGACAAGGTGAAATTCGCCTGCGTTGACGGCCCGGAGTTCGACGCGCACAAAGTGGATTTTGAAGAATTGACCCGTCGCACCCGCGCTTACCTTGACGAGGAACGCCAAACGCGTGAGGCCCATGCCTGCCAGATTGGGCTGGGGAAGTAGGGATTGTTTCCCGTCCGTGCAGCACAGGCCGGGGGAACGCAACAGAAAGTCAAAAGGCAAAGCGCAAAGGTTAAAAACAAAATGTGTAGCGCGTCTATAACGGCATCGGCGTTGTCAAGCAAAACTTCTCCGTGGGGGTGGCGGTTGGGTTTTTCTCGCGCCTTTCCCCCTGTGCGATTTGTTTTCGGCTCATCCCGACCAAGGCTCGCCTCGTCGAATCTCACGATGGAACCCTGGGGTTCCACCACTCATCTATGCGATCCCGCTCCGCGGATGCTCTCGCTCGGCAGGCACCATGATTC
>JBEKLF010000371.1:0-6955 GCA_050010335.1 Terriglobia bacterium | reverse complement strand
TCAACCGGCGATAGGTCAAGGGATGCAACCGCAGCAGGCGAGGAACCATGGCTACTCCTCCGGCGAGAAGTATGCCATACAGGGGCAACCTATGTCCCTTTAATTATGCGCGGATGTATAGATCCTGAATCCCAGATCCTGGGAAAGCCCTCACCCCTCGCTCAAACGATTGGGGAACGGGAGCAAGTTTTCGACGGGAACGAAGGCGGGGCGGGTTTGGGGCGAGCGCCAGTTATCGACCATGGCGACTTGCTGCACGCAGGAAACGGTGCAGTGCGGGGCGCAGGATTTCTGGGTGTGGTACTCGTGAGCCAGGTGCTCGGGCGTGTATTTCTCCAGCGGGATCGCCGGAAAACCGCGCTGCTGGGAACAATAATGGACCAGACCATCTTCGCAAATGTAGAGGTATCGGCTGCCGGCGCGGCATCGCCAGTCGTTCGCAATGCCATGCGAAATGTTTTTCTGAAACAGGTTGAAGCGCGCGTAAGACCGCTTCCCCATTTCCATGATCTGGGCGAAGAGGTCCTGCTGATGCTCGCCCAGCGGTTGAAGCTGGCCATCGTGATCGTGCAGAATGCCCACCGTGCTGGTGAACCCCAATTCCAGGGCCCGCCGCGCCACCGTGAGCGCATCGTCGGGATGCCGCACCGGGCTGCCCAACACCGAGTTGATGTTGACCTGGAAAATCGCAAAGCGCGCGAGCATCTGAAGCTTGCGATCCAACACCTTCAGGCTTTTCTTCGAAACCTCGTCGGGCTGGACGTTGTCGATGGAAATCTGCAAATGGTCCAGCCCCGCGCGGTTCAAGTGCTCGATGCGTTGCGGGGTCAACAGGTAGCCGTTGGTGATCATTCCCGCCAGAATGCCATGGCGGCGAATGCGACGGACAACCTCTTCCAAATGCGGATGGAGCAGCGGCTCGCCTCCGCTGATGGTAACGATCGTTGTGCCGAGGTTTGCCAGGAGGTGAACGCGGTGGAACATCTCTTCCAGCGCGACAGGCTTGGAAAAAGTGTCAAACTCGTTGCAGTAAGTGCAGGAAAGATTGCATCGGCGGATGGGAATCAGGTGGGCCAGAACCGGGTGGCGCTTCGAGGCAAGGCCCTTGGCAATCATGCGCCACTCACGCACGCGCGTGTTCCAAAATCGAAGTTTTCGCCGCAGGAGGAGGTTCATGGTTTCATCCCGCGAACATTTGGAGGACGGATCATTCTTGAATCCTGGACAACTTCTTTCCGGCCTTGGATTCGCGGCTCGGCCGACGTGCCCATCCCTTTGTTATCCCTATCTAAACCAAGATAACCAAGGTGGTTAAGCGTAAGAGAGGGGGAAGCAAACAGACAAGAAGCAAAGCTCGAATTGCTAAAAATCATGCCCGAAGTGCATTTTTTGGGCACTCAGCGCGGCACGGGAGTTTTGCGGGAGATTCTTCCCGGACCGAGAGATTCTCATGGAGCGGTCGGGTTGGCGGCGAAACGCCCCAACCTCGGTGTATTCGCGGACGCAACACAAAATGCATGGCAACCAAGAGATCGGACAAAATGTTATATTCGAGCAGGTTACGAGCAGGTTACGCTTGCCTCTGACGCACGGGGAGAGTATTCTATTCCTCCTAGGAACCATGCAGCGCCCTGGCCATGCCCGGGTGAGTCAAACGTCCCGTCGATCTTCGCACCGTCCAAGTCCACCAGGCCCAAAACTCGTTTCGGAGAATTAACTGTGAAAGCCATTCCCTTCAAGCGCGCCGCCCGCATGATCTCCCGGGGGACGTGGAGCTTCCTTACGGACAGACCGTTGGTGGTTTCTTTCGAGGTTACTCATTCCTGCACGGCCGATTGCTTGCACTGCGACAAAGGAACTATTAAGCCGGAGCCCGCGGGCTTGCTGCGTGCCGCCGATTACGGTCGATTGCGCGCACAGCTTAAGCCCATGGCAGTGCAATTGTCCGGAGGGGAGCCGCTGCTGCGCCCGGACTTGCAAGACATCGTGCGCGCCGTGAAGGAACCAAGCGGCCTGCCCTACCTGATCCTGGTGACGAACGGGCGTTTGTTCAGTGAGGAGAAATATCTCGCCTTGCGGGCGCTGGGAGTGAACCAGTTCTCCATTTCGCTGGATTTCCCCGATGAGCGCCACGACGGCTTCCGCAAATCGCCCGGCCTTTACGCGCACCTTGCGAAACTGGTGCCCAAGCTTGCCGCGCACGGGTTCGACGATGTGGCCATGAACACCGCGATCACACGCGAAAATCTGACTTCACTTCGCAGTATCTATGAGCGCGCCAAGCTGTGGGGCGTCAGTATTTCCTACAGCGCCTACACGCCGCTGCGCACCCATAGCATGGACCACTACATACGCTCAGCGGACGACCTGGCGTTGCTGCGCCGCACCCTGGATGATTTGCTGACCCTCAAGGCCAAGAACGGCCGCATCGCCAATTCTTCCTGGACGCTATCAGGCATACACGATTTCTTTTTGCACGGAACCATTCCCGGCTGCAATGCGGGACGGCGCTTCATGGTGGTAACACCCACCGGCGGGTTGCGTCCATGTTCGATGTTCGACAATACCTATGGCTCGCAAAAGGAAATTCTCAAAGAATGGGTGCCCAATAACGACTGCGGCGGGTGCTACGTTTCCATTCGCTCCTACCTTGATGCTTCCTTCTGGACGCTGCTGAAGGATAACCTCTCGAACCGCGTTTTCAGCGGCAATGGGTCGGCGAAGAATTGCTGAAGGCACGCTACACATCCACCGGCGTTTTCATGCCTTCGTTGAAGCGATTGGTGAGGTTGGCGGTGGCGATGATGAGCACCAATTCCTCGATTTGTTCAATGTTGAAGAACTTGCCCAGCGTTTCAAGATCCGCGGGCTGAATGGCTGCCGGCCATGCGGTAAGCTGCTCGGCGAACTGGAGCGCCGCACGTTCTTCCTCCGTGAATATATCGCGGCTGGAGCCTCCGGGTTCCTTCAAGGCTTGCACCTGTTCATCGGTGACGCCTCGCCTTTTGGCGGAGGCCGTGTGCGCTCGGCTGCAATAGGTGCATCCGTTCATGAGAGAGGTGCGCAGGTAAGCCAGTTCCTTGATTATCGCGTCGAGCGCCCCCGGCGCCCAGACCTGTTTATAGAAGTCAAGAAATGGCCCCAAAACGTTGGGCTTGTGCGCCATCACCTTCAACATGTTGGTGACGCGCCCCGACTTCTTCTCGATACCTTCGTATATGGGACGTACAGCTTCCGCCGCTTGTTCCTTTTCCAGCGGTTCGATTTTCATCTCGCCTCCCGGTTCGTAGTTTTGTAAGCGCCCTAGTGGAACGAAGTAACCATTTTAGCAGTTCGGCGCGCGGAATCCAAAGTGCGCCGTTTCGGTGGTAGGTTGCCAGGTTGGTGGAACGGAGTTTCCCGGACACTGGAGGAAGGAAATGAGCGATCCAAAAATCAAATAACAGGTGGAATGATCAATGCCCCGCCGTCCATTGTGGATACCTGGCAAATGCCCGTAAGAAAGGGCTCATAGGGGACTCGTATGGGTCCCTGGGGGTTGAGGGGCTCGATACCCAGGACGGGCAGATTGTCGGTCTAATGAACGACCGGCAGGGGTCGATTATCGACAAAAAGCCCGCGAACTCGCACCCTGCTCTCCTCTCCCGCCTCGTCAGACTGACCAAGGCTCAGCTCTTTATCGAGGAATAGGTTTTGCCAGTTCACTCGGACGCAGGGAACCTCCGCCGCGCCCAGGTTCAATTTGGCGCGTGACGCGAGACTCTGCCGGAGTGAGGAAGTTGTTCAGTTTAAAGTCGCAGTTCTGAGATTGTCGTGCCTGGGAGCGGCGTAAAGCCGTCGCAGACTGCGCCATGAACGGTACGCAGGGGCACGGACTTATACCCTGCCCCTGCAACCCGTGGAACGCCGGATGCCGATGCGTTTTTCCAATCAGGCATTGACCGACACGCCGGTGTACGTAGACCCTGACGACGTGCCCGATCCGCTATTCCCCTGCAAAAGCTGCTGCAACGAGCTGAAGTCTGATTGTGCGCTCGTAAGATTGCCGGATTGCAAATCCTGGCCCAACTGCGCGAAGAGTTGGGAAGCCTGACTCTGTTGACTTCCGCCAGAGTGGTGATGATGGTGAGAATGCACCTGTGAAGCCTGGCTTTGGAAGTCCTGCTGAATGGTCGAATAGTCGTTCTGGGCCGCCGTGAGATTTCCGGCCTGTAAATCTTGCGAGAGTTGATTGAAGGCTTGGGCAATCGGGCTACTGCTTTGCGACGTTGACGTGGAACTGGTTTGGGGCAGGGCTTTCTCTAGCGTCGCGAAATCGGACTGCGCCGCAGAAACGTTGCCAGATTGAAGGTCCTGGCCGAGTTGCTGGAACTCCTGCTGGAATTGTTGCAATTGACTGAACATACTGCTGGTAATGCCAGTAGTGGACATTCTTTTTCTCCTCGCGATCAAAGCATATTCTTTAGAGCTTCATCGACACTTTGCGTGGAAACTTTAGCCCTATTAAAATCAGAGATAAACTTCGATGGCACCTGACGCAAGCGCCGGGCCAACTCCCTGCGAAACCGAGTCGGCATCGATCTTCCCCATTCGGTGGGACTTCGTTAGTGGGGCGGAGCGTCGAGGGATTTGCTGACCTCCTCCCCTTCGCAAATGCTGAGGGGCACTCCGGCAATCCTTGTCTGGTGAATGGAAACCGGACAAGAAACCAACCGGACAAATTACCTCTCCGGCTGGCAAAAAATGTCCGCAACTGATTGATTATTAGTCTGTTCTTGCAGGCCACTGGCAACCGGCTTGCGTTTCTTCGCCATTTCGTTAAGAATAGCGAACTCGAAAGTTCCTCTTAAGGATGCACTGTGCAACTGATACCCCGCGACGAGAAGTTTTACGGCCTCTTCAACGAACAAGCTGAAAACATTCACAAAGCTGCCAAGATGCTTGTCGCCCTGTTCGAGAACTACCAGGAGGTCGAAAAACAGGTCTCGGAGATCAAATTCCTGGAGCACAAGGGTGATCAGATTACGCACGCCCTGATGAAGAAGCTGAACCGCACGTTCATTACGCCGTTTGACCGGGAAGACATCCACGCGCTGGGCTCGGCGCTGGACGACGTTCTTGACCTCGTGGATGCAGCCGCCAGCCGATTCATCACTTATAAAATCAAGAAGGTCACGCCGGGGGCACAGCAACTGGCAAAGGTGATCTTGCATGGAACCGAGATCATCGTTAACGCTGTGGCGCAACTGAACCATCCCCAAAACATGCTCGAATACTGCGAGCAACTCACCCTGTTGGAAGAGGAGGCTGACCGCATCAAAGGCGAATGCATTGCCCGACTGTTCGAGGATTCTACGGACCCCATCGAAATAATCAAGTGGAAGGAGATCTACGAGGTTCTGGAAGCCTCCACGGATAAGGAGGAAGACGTCGCCGACGTTCTCGAATCCGTGGTATTGAAGGCGGCCTGACGCCCTATTGAGTGACGAGCCTCCTCGTCACTCGTCACTTGTCACTCGCCACCAGCTAAGATGACCCCAACATTTACATTCGCAATCATCATCGTGATCGTGGCTCTCAGCTTCGATTTTCTCAACGGCTTCCACGATGCAGCGAATTCCATCGCCACGGTGGTTTCCACGCGAGTGCTGTCGCCGCGTATCGCCGTCCTCTGGGCGGCGTTTTTTAATTTTGTTGCTGCCTTTACCTTCGGGACCGCCGTGGCCAGAACCATGGGAGAAGGAATGATCCGGCTGGATGCCGTCAATCTCTATGTAATCCTGGCCGGCCTCTTGGGCGCGATCTTCTGGGATATCATGACTTGGTACTACGGATTGCCCATCAGTTCATCGCACGCCCTCATAGGGGGGTATGCCGGAGCCGCGATCGCCAAAGGGGGGTGGGGCGTCATCCTTTTGAGCGGATGGAGCAAGGTGCTCATTTTCATCATCCTCTCTCCGGCAATCGGATTCATTCTCGGCGGTTCACTGATGCTCGCGGTTTATTGGATCTTTCAATTCTGGTCGCCCCAGCGCCTCGACAAGTACTTCCGTAAGCTGCAACTCGTCTCGGCAGCCGCCTACAGCTTTGGCCACGGAACCAACGACGCGCAGAAGACCATGGGCATCATCGCCAGTACTCTCTTCACCGCCGGAATCCTCAAGAAGTTTTACATTCCCTATTGGGTCGTGCTGATGGCATTCGCAGCCATAAGTCTGGGAACCATGGCGGGCGGCTGGCGCATCGTGAAAACCATGGGCATGAGGATCACTCGGCTGAAACCGGTGGGCGGGTTCTGTGCGGAAACGGCGGCGGCCATCAGCCTGCTGGGCACTGCCATGGCCGGCATCCCTGTCTCCACCACCCACACCATTGCGGGCGGCATCATGGGCGTGGGCAGCGTGCAGCGCTTCAGTGCCGTTCATTGGGGAGTGGCTCGCAGCATCATGTGGGCCTGGGTTTTGACCATCCCCCTTTCCGGCGCCGCGTCTTACCTGTGCTTCCTTTTGATTCACCGGTTCATTCCGGCGGCCTAAAAGCAATTCCGGGGTCTGAGGGTCGAAGCCTGATGCCTTCACTCAGATCGCGCCGGGAAGAACTGTGGACAATTGAACCACCGCGGCGTAGGATGGCGGCGGATTGATTTTGGGAATCAAAGCGGTCGGCGAAAGAGGTCCAGCCGCGCCTGGCCCATACGATTTGCTGCGCCAGCGAACGGATGTCCGGGAGGCTAAGGGATATACCTGTCCAGCCTCCCCTTTTATCAAACCCCATTTGGAACCCCAGGGCGATATGGCTTCTTCTGACTTGCGATTTGACAAGGTTAGAGCGAACGCTAACCGAACTTCGCCACTCCGCTGAGCGAAATACTTTTTTTATATGGGGTTACAATTTTATTCCGTCACTATAGGGCTGACCTCGTGCCAAGTCTTGACCGGCTTCATGACTTCCGTGG
>JBEKLF010000370.1:0-7031 GCA_050010335.1 Terriglobia bacterium | reverse complement strand
ATCTCCAACCCCAGCGCCACCTTCCAGCGCAGATCGTACTTGCTGCGATCGACAGCCTCGACAAAACTCACCTTTTCGTAGGCGCGCAGGAACAGGATGCTGATGGCCAGACTGGGAGGCACCGAGGTCCGCCCGTTATCGGTACAGTACAGGGCGGCGAAGTCTTCATCCCGGAACAGGTGCTGCCGGTTCTGCGCCAAGTACCCGTACAAGGTGTCGCGCCCCACATAATCGAGATAAATCTGGTCGGCAGCAAAGAGCTTGTCTTGCGGAGAGCGTGTGCCCATCATGACCGTGACTCCTGGCCCCGCCGCGCCGGCTTCTGCCCCGACGGCCGGGCCACCCCTGCCAGGGACTTCCGTTCCGGCAAACGCACCAACAGCAAGTGGGTGCGGTCAACCACCTTCCAGGTGACCGTCTCGCCCGCTTCCAAGTCGAGGGCGGAAGCCAAGGGGAGGGGGATGTTGGCGTAGACCTGCACGGTGCCGCCCTGGCGGCGGATGCCTTGCAGGCGAGTAGGGTAGTGATCTTCAAGGCTAATCATATCTATGCAATAACATAGACTCGATAAAAGTCAAGGGATTTTTTTCAACTTTCTTGCTCCTTTTCAATTCTGCCGTTCGGCCCGCCGGAAGCTGGACAGCACAGCCGCCGGGGGACTTTCCGGATGAGTCTCTAGGATGGCAACTGCTCGTCACCGCTCTCCACTGCCTTGCTCGTCATACCTTGGCCCAAAGTTCTTGGACGCGGGAACCGGCCAAGCCCGTCCCCTGGCTAATCCAGCTTCACGTCACATTGCTCTTGCGAGGATCGGATCAAGGCCAAGGCTACTCTTAGCGCCTCAAACGCGTCTTGTGGCGTGAGGACCTTAGGCGATTCGCCCCTTTTCACACAATCCACAAAGTAGCCAACCTCTTCTTTGATCGCCCCCCAAATTCTGCCCGCAAACTGAGCGTTGTAGCTCACGTTGACGGATTCCGGGCCTTGCTCTTTCCAAAGGTTCAGGCTTGAAGGCACAAAGTGAATGTCCGCTACAGCCTTCGACCCGATGACCTGCATGGCGTCGTTGGTCATGATGCCCGCTTGATCTGGGATGAGCCACTGGGTTTCGATGCAAGCGACGCATCCACCGCTGAACTCGAGAAAAGCCCAGTTAACGTCGGGAAGCTCTCCCCCCTGGATGTTTCGTGTGAACGCCCTGACATTGGTGACCCTATCTTGGGTATACCAAAGACACAAATCAATGTCGTGAATAGAGTCCTCGAGAAAGGGATGCCCGCGCAAAATCATTCGGTAAACCCACCTCGGTCGGTTCCGGCGAGCGTGGATCGAAACTATTCCCCCCAGGTTACCTTGTTGGATTTCACGCCCGACAGTCCCATACTGATTCTCGAAGCGCAGGATGTGACCCACCATCAGATGGACCCCGGCCGTTGCCGCCGCCTGGATGATCTTGTCAGCATCCTCCAGGGTGGTGGCGATAGGTTTCTCGAGCAGGATATGTTTTCTTTCATGAGCCGCCGCCAGAACCGGCTCAAGGTGAAAAGCCGCGGGGGTGACGACACTTACGATTTCAATGTCTCTCCGCGCGGAGAGTTCTCTCGCATCAGTATAAGTGTTAGCAATATTGTACTTGCTGGAGATCTCTTGCAGGCGGCTTTCGCGGACGTCACATATGGCTACAATTTCCACATCGGAAAGTGCCTTGTAAGCTTGAATGTGCAACTCTCCGAACGATCCTACACCGATGATACCTACGCCGATTTTTGCCACGTCGACTCCCTCCCCTCGCAGTGGACTGCTTTTCCTGAACCCGCCTTCGTCGCGTCGATCAAGTTTCAAACACGATCATCTGGTGTCCCTCGACGGAAGGGACGACGGTGTGAGCGTAGCCGTCACGAAATTCAGACTTCAGACTCTGCCGCTGAGGCGCTAGATAAACCTGCTTGGGTGGTGCATCCAAGCGAAGGGCGAGCTTGAGGTTGATCAAGGGAATGACATCCTCGACGATATCCAGATTGGGGGCTCGCCGTTGCGGAACATAATTCAAGATATGGACAATCTTCCGACCAGTCAGCTCAGTCACCGTGATCTGGGCCGTAGAAGGGGCAGTCGATGTGATCAGCGGGTTCGATAGAAAGCGCGAAATGCAATTCCCGATCAGTAGGCGATAAAACTGATAGCTATAATCAGCATACATGCGAAAGATCGGCGCAGCGATGTAGATCACCTTCCCGCGCTGTGCAACCCCCACATAGTCGGTGGGCTCTGAAAACGGTGTCTGTTCCACCTGGAAGTGCAAGTAATTACGATCGAAATAGGCTTTCCAGACGCGCGCCAGCAGTTGGGTACCTGGCTGTAACCGCACCGTCCCTCCTTTTTCATATAATATCTGGACCATATGCGGCAGCCCTTGGTTCAGCGAAGCATCGGTGACTTCCAGGTATTGCACTTCATGCTGCCAGGGCCCTTCATAACTGAGGCCGACCTCCGCGAGTGCGAACTCCTTCCCTTCTTCATCCAGTCCTGATTCATGGCTGAGGATCAACGCACCTCCTCCCGCCAGGTATTGCCGCACCTTGGCAAGAAGCGCCGCATCAAGGCGGAGACTATCCGGAAGGATGATGAGCTTATAAGCGTTGAAGGGCGACTCTGAATCGAGGACGTCGAACTGATAGTGCAACTCCTCAAGCATATTCGTTGTGCCCACGTCTGAACCGGATGGGCCCTCATGGTAACCGTGAATGAGGTTGGTGAGCATACCGATTTCCGCGACCGGTTTGGCATCCCGACACCACGGCTCTTTTTCCGCCACGCTGCGAAAAGTCCGCCCGATGCGTTCATAAACCACCGAATTGAGTTTGCCCCGGGGATGGAGGTCGTCACCGATGCAGCACTGGTTTCCCACCGCGAGCATACGGAAGCATTCGTAATCCAGTGCCGCTTGGTTCCGCGCCGACCCGAAATCGCCCCAACTGCGATGGAAGCTACCCGTCATTCCCATCGTGTCCAAGCCCAGGTTGCGTTGGTATCGCGAGGCAATTTCATAAAAGCTGTAACCCCAGCCACCGCCGGGCAAGGACTCAATCTCGATGTGGGTATAGTACTTCAAGCTCTCCCGGATAAAGGGAACTCGGTCAAAGCCGCTGGGTCCGTTGAAGAATACGCGGATGTTGGCTTTTTTGTCCTGCACGATCGGAGCAAGCCTCTTCATCGCCCGGTCTAGTACGATTTGCGAGTGTTTAACGCGGTCCTCAGGCTTGGTTGAGTCCAATCCCAACTTCTCCCGATCCAGCATGCAAGAGGCACAACAGCAGCCGCTTGTGGATGGATAGTCCATGTTGTCGAAGAACATGCCGTCGATGTCATAGTTCTTCACCACCTCTTCGGCTTGGGCCGCAAGGTAATCCAGCATGGGGGTATTAATACAGACCCTCCCCAACTCCACTTTCATAGGGCCGGTGTTTTGCTCCAACCCTACCTCGCCGCCATTCTCGTCGAGCACCCGCCAGTCCCCATGGTGACGCCACATGTACTGGTCGTACATCGTGCTGATATAAGCCACGACCAGAATGCCGGCCTTGTGACAGGCCTCGATCATTTCTCCCAAGAGATCGATCCTCAAATTCGGATGCGGGATGCCAACTTTAGTAGGGTAATAAGCCATCCCACGGTGACACTTGGCGAAAACCGTAATGGAATTGACTGCCGCATCTTTGAGGGTTTGGGCGTATTCTTCCGCGCGGAAATCCTCCGCGACGCCCGTGATGGCGGGAGAGGTGTGAAAGTCCCGGTGAATATGCCGGAACGGCAATTGCAGAGGGTGATCGGACCTTTCCGGCAGAGACGCTGCGGGGAAAGATACGTGGACGGGATTTGCCTCAGGAAATGAAAGTGAAGGAAGAACACTAGGGCTCACACCGAGAAACTTGACAAAAGATCTTCGACTTAGGCTCATTGGATATGCTCCTTCCTGAGGTGTTTCAAAGGATTGCAGGTTGTGTGCCGGAACCGGGCTCTGTCTCGGGAGTTGACAGCATCGCCTCACCTCTCGGGCCTTGAGACGAAACGAGCGAGAGAGCCTCTCAGCGAGCAATCTGACTCTTTACCCCGGACCATTGTTGCGAGGACCTTGGAGATGAAACCAGGGCTGTTGTTCATGCAATCAGCGAGGTAGTCGCGGATGCGTACACGAACCAGCCGCCGCAGGTGAGCTTCGTTGTGGAAGCGCCCCGGGCGACCGTGCTCACCAGCCTGATCACCACCGCCAAGAGGCTCGCCATCGACCCGTTCGCCTACCTGCACGACGTCTTCGAACACATCAGCAATCATCCGAAGAACCGACTTGCCGAGTTGCTCCCCCACCAGTGGAGGGCGGGGCACCAGTCCGCCGCCACATCCTGAATCTCCCCGAAATTCTCGACCTCCCAACCGTGTCCAGCGGGCGCCGTGATGGGTCCACCGGACACTTACCGCCCAGCAACGCTTCCACCTCCACCATCGACCCGTTGAACCCAATGTGAAGCCGACGCCAAATGGCCTCCTTTACCTTGACATCTTTAGGGGTGAAGTAGGTGACTTTCGTCCCCAAGGCCGCCCTCCGGCACGATGCCACTTGAGGAGTGCCTCCGGCCTCCTGAGTACGAGTACATCAGCCCACTTTGACGACATCCGCCGAAGCCCCAGACAAAACAGCCGATCCCACCGGTCCAACCTTCGCTGAGGTTTCTTGCGCTTGAGCACGCTCCTTTGATGACGCAAGGCGACAGGCTCAAGCCTGAGAGCGTCTCGAGACCGGAAGAATGCGCCGAACCAACAAACGAGACTCAAGAAGAATCGGATTATCGGGGGAGTTTACATTCCGGGCTGCGATGGTCCGCAACGAAAGCCGTTGGAAAAGTTGCTCATCTTGCGACCGGATTGAACTTTGGCGACACCCCCCCTTGATCCTGCGCGCCATTTCGCCTCAAAGTATGCGGTACAGAGCTTATTCGACCCGACATCGCTCGGCACCAACTAGTGAAGTTCGGGATAAGCTGACGCCACCCCCTCGTCCTCCCGGCGCAGGCCAGTGCTGAAATTACCCGGAACCCCTGCCGCCCTATAGCTCGCACGTGCATAGCGGTAGGCTCTTTGTGCGTCCCGGAGAGAAATTGTGTGGCCTACAGGCGATCGCAAGTTAAGCATCCGCACCGGGCGTGGCGCGACAGCCGCCGCCAAGTCAACGAAATCATACTTGCTCAGAACTCCAGGGAGCACCGCATCGAGAATTTGCTTGTGAATCGGCCGGGTCGCTATGGCGCCATTGGAAACAAGATTCCCCTGCAGGATCAAACGGCTGATTCGCTCGTCGATCACCGCCACATGGAGAAGGTCAACACCAGCCAGCCCTTTGGCAAACCCGATGCACGCCCCGCCGTGTAAGAGCCCTTTTTCGCGCAGGACATTCATTCCGCCCACGATATCTTCCATCCGGATCCCGACGAGCGGTCTTCCCACCATAAGGGCCAGCCAAGATACCTTTTTCCTCTCGACCGAAGCAATATCCGGACCAGCCAGACCAGTCAGGCGTCGCCTCACCGAGACCCGATGGATCCAGTGCCAAGACCGTGTAACCCCGTTGCGCGAGTTGGTCCAGGTCGCCGCCGGGTTGCGCGTCCGCGTCCATACCCTGCTCGTCTACGAAAAGCACCGTCTCCCTCCGCGCCGACTCCGGGACAGCCAACAGAGCAGGGACGGAGCGGCCGGGCGAGACTTCATACGTCAGGCGACTCATCACATAGCCATTCCGGCGAGACTCCTCCTCTTGGATCGCCACACGAGAATGCGGTGGCTCGTAGCGCGTCATTTGAAGGACTGCTTCTCGGATTCCGGACTTCAATCGATCCACATCCGCGCCACTCTTGAGGGGCTGACGAGCCGGAGAGATAGGCAAGAACCGACGAATGTTCAGAAAACTGGCGGTGTCGCCTCCCAGGGAGGTAGAAACTTGGCCAGCCATTGTACAGAGAAGAGCCTGTTCGTACTCGGTCTCGAAATGCGGCTCGGGCGCGGGGCTAGGTGGAGCACCCTTCAGCCACTCATTCATCCAGCCGTAAATGGCTTCTCTCCTAGGTTTGGGCATCCCGTGTTCCCCTGGCGCGACAAACTGGGAGATCTTTTCTCCGGTGCCGAGAATTTGATAAATCCGCTGGACTTCCCGGAATGTTTTCCGGGCCCCCGCGATCGGGAAGAAATCCTCGGTGGTGGAGCAAATCAGGAAGGGCTTTGGAGCGAACGCAATAATGAGATCGCCGTGGTCGAGCCCGTTCTTGAGCTGGCCGGGAAATTGCTGCTCCGCGTCCTGAGGGCCAGTTCCCTGGAGCTGGTCTTCCCAATCCGTGATATAGCAAGTACTTGCCGCCGCTTGAATGCGTGGGTCGAGGGTGGCCAAGTAGGCCGTCAGGGCCCCTCCACCCGAATCGATACCCGCTTCTCTACGATATTGACTCCAACTCTCAAAAGCGTCAAGAAGTCGGGGGCGTCTACCCACAAGTGGTGTCGGATCAGCCTCGCTCACGACCTGCCGGTACCCCGTCTCGCTGGAATGCCCCGTTTTTGAAGGGTCGCCCCCGCCGAGCTACGAGGGAAAACCCATCACCGTATAGTAGGCAAGGTTCGATTGCCGCACGTCCGCGCGACCTACCTGGCAGATCACCGGCACTGTACTCTCCACCTTGAGAGCGTATTGGCCGAAGGGCGTTCGAAACGACCCAATCGGCTGGTCCATCCGGACGCATCGCACCCGCCTTGCCTTTACCGTCTGGGCCGGTGGACTTACCGGCTCACGATCCTCGAAATAGACCGTCAACGTCACTTCGGCATCCCTATCGTTCGGATTCAAGATGATCAGGGATTCGTGACCTTTGAACGATCCATCGCCGGCCGGCGGCAGATCGCCGTCGGGGAAGAACCAGACCCGCTGCCCGAACTCCTCTTGTGCCATGACTTGTCACCGTAGGAAGTTTGCTTACAGTTCGATGAGTCTCATA
>JBEKLF010000369.1:0-7037 GCA_050010335.1 Terriglobia bacterium | reverse complement strand
CATTATGGTTCCAGCGAGCCAAAGACTCCGGATTAGCCTTATTGAAAATAGACCCTCTCCAGTCGCTCTCTGGCCAATTTATGATTCCAGCCGCGGCCAAGTTTTAGTTCCAACCACAAAAAGATCAATGCATCCTTCTGTTGATGGGGATTGTGATGTGCAAAGGGATCGCCGACTTAAGGGACATCCGCCGGCGAGGCCTGCAATCATGCACGCGTCCTCACAGGCGAGTTCTGGCCCGGAATAGTTTCCGAGTATGTAATCCAGGTATAATCCGCTCTTTGATCGGCTAAACTTAACTGGTTCACTCATATGCTGCTTTCTGCGGGCGACAACCTCGGTCCTTACGAGATCCTTGTACCGATCGGTGCAGGCGGTATGCCTAGCAGTCAAGGTGGAGGTTTGAGCAATGACTGGGGACTGCTCCGGTAGGATAGCTGTCACTGCGAGGGCACGACCTATTGTCCTGCTGGCGTTGGTCGCCATGCTTGCGGCTATCGCGTCTGCCCAGGCCAAAGAGCAGGAGTTCGGGACTCTGGCTCAGACCCAGCAAGGCGCGGTTGAAGGGTTCGTAATCAGCGATTTTCATACTGTCGCGTGGCTTGGTATACCCTACGCGAAACCTCCGCTCGGGAACCTCCGCTGGAAGGCGCCGAAAGAACCGGAACCGAGGGACCATTTACTGGTTACCAGATCTTATGGCAGCCCATGCTATCAAGAGGGCACACAATCGGGTGAGGACTGCCTGTACCTGAATATCTGGAGGCCCGACAGCAAGGAAAAGAAGCTGCCGGTGTTTGTCTTCATTCACGGGGGAAGCAACATAGACGGTTCCGGAAACGGCTCCTGGGAAACCGTGGCCCACTACTACAAAGTGGTGGTCGTTACATTCAACTACCGGTTGGGTCCAATGGGTTGGTTCCTGCATCCCGCGTTACACTCTGGGGATTCGAAGGACGATTCGGGAGATTTCGGGACGCTGGATCAAATCAAGGCTCTCGATTGGGTACAGAAGAACATTGACAGGTTCGGTGGCGACAAGACAAATGTCACGCTTGCTGGGGCTTCGGCTGGGGCTCAAAACGTTACTTATTTGATGCACTCCGCCCTCGCCAAGAATCTATTCCAAAAAGTGATCATCGAGAGCAACTACCCTGGGATCCGCCCGGTGAGCGCGGCGTATAAATCATCCAAGCAGGTGCTGTACAACCTCCTTGTCACCGATGGAACTAGCCCGAATGCAAAAGCGGCAAAACTTCATGTCGAGTCGCAGATGACAAATCAAGAGATTCGCAACTATCTCTATGGCAAAACACCGCAGGAGATCACCAAGGCGTACTTCAACGCTGACATGGGTGCCATTAATTGGGGCGATTTGTACCGCGATGACATCCGCGTGGGGTCTAATCATTTGCCTCCACCACTGGTCCAGTGCCCGGAGAACCGACCCGAGTTCGTGTATGTCATTGGAGACGGGACGGTGCTGCCGAAAGGAATGAGTTTCGCGGATTTCTCTGAGGGGCACGTCTTCCCCAAGCCGATGGTCATCGGTACCACAAAGAATGAAAACAACATGTGGAATGCGAC
Organism: Terriglobia bacterium; assembly: GCA_050010335.1. Classification (GTDB taxonomy): domain Bacteria; phylum Acidobacteriota; class Terriglobia; order UBA7540; family UBA7540; genus Bog-366. Next base: position 5,450 of record JBEKLF010000369.1, on the reverse strand, counting down.
TTGGCCATTCAATTTCCAGGAAGGGAAATCTCTGACGACCCTGGTCACTGAGGCTGTTGAGGGAACCAACCCAGCTTACGGCCGCCTTCAGAAGTTTTACGACGTGTTCGGAGAGCGCAACGCCGATACCTTCAAGCAGAATTACAAGTTTGCCACCGAACTAATCGACGAGGTGGATACCTACCTCGGGGCGCAAATGCCGGCCAGGCACATGGCCGCAATCAAAACCACGCCGAGGTTTCCCATTTACGTTTACAGGTTCGATTGGGGGTCGAATCCGGCCAAGAAATACAATATTCCCTTTGAAGATGCATGGGTTTTCTACAAGGGTGCCATCCACGTAGCCGAGTTCGACTTCTTTTACCAAAACTTTCCCAGACTGACCGGGAACCACACGGAGGACGAATACCAGTACACGGCGGGCAACGTCGAGGGTCGGAAAGCGCTTTCCCTGGCAATCAAATCCTATCTGAAGGAGTTCTTCCAAGACCGCGAGGGCCGAATCGCAAAAAGGGATGGCCAGCCGGTGGAGTGGAAACCCTGGACTGAAAACACGGAGCAGTTCATCGTATTCGACGCGGACTATGCGACGCCCGACGTCCACATGAACAACACTGACATCAGCCAAAAGCCGGAACAACTGCTTGCCGTTCATGCCGCTCATCGAAACGAAGCTGTACGCGATCTTGTCGAGTACTACGTTTTGTGGGCGTGGCACTGGAACTGGTATCCCAATTCAACGGTCGGGCACTTTGACACGTCGCCGGGGCCTAATGCCCCGTTCGATCCCCAGAACCCATAAGACGCTCGGTTGGTGCTCGTCGAAGATGCCTGTCATGGGTTCGCAGGGCTTTTCCCGGGGGGATGGGGCGTCTGCGCTTTGAGAGCGACCCAGACTCCTGTGGGCCCGGTATCATCGATGGGTAATCGCCTTGTATTTATCGACGATTCCGCAATGGCAATCCCCGGTTCTCTCTGCTGATATACTGATTGCGCAAGGCATGTCTTATTAGCGAGAAGATCAGTGCCATCGCTGGATTGATGAGCGAACGAGATGTAGGCCTATTTGCCCTTCTTAGCGGCTTTCTTCTTCTCTGCCCATCGCTTCTTCATCTTGTCCGAGAGACTCTTCCTGCCCTCCGGCGTGAGGCGGTCACCCCTCTTGGTTGGCTTGGCAGGAAGATTGGCAGCGGGGGGAGGCTTCCGAGGAGTGGGGGGTAAGTCTGTTTCTTCCAAAGCTGCGATGGCTTTGTTTAGTCGGTCACGTTCACGTTTAAGCTCTTTCACAATAGCCTGGATATCCAAAGGTTCCTCCTGGGTTAACTCAGTTAATGTTTGGACGGAAGTCAGAGTAACATGCTCTCACAAAGCGGTCGAGATATCGATCTCACCAATAATAGGTGGGTCATTTCACGCTTAGCGATGGCACAACGCCAGTCGAGCTGACATCACATCGAGGTGGAAGCCACCGGCGTGAACGAATCGTAAGGGCATGCAGAACCTCCCTTCATGCGAAAACACCAATGATGTCCGCCCGCTATGGCAGGAATAGGAGATAATTCCCCATCGCAGTGAGCAATTGTGAACAGACACGTCACCGAGGGTTCGGACACATTTAGTTGTCTGGGATTTCAGGTTGGGAGGTCCGGGTGGACTGTCACCCGATAAGGAACCCTGAATGGAAATCCGGACTAAGGTTCAGCAAAGGCAGAAAACAATATTGTTCAGGAGGAAGTCATGTCGCAGAAGGTAAATCGTTGGAAGAGCATTCTACTCGCTCCCGCATTAGGAGTATTGTTGCTGGCTGGCGGCGTGGCGCGCACGCAGGCAAGCGATAATGACCGTCAATGCGACCAACGCATCCACAAGGCCGAGGAAAATCTCCGGAAAGCAGTTGACCGGCACGGTGAGCACAGCAGCCAGGCGGAGAAACGTCGCCACGAGCTTGAGGAGGCAAAAAGGAGTTGCGGCGGTGACCGCGATAGGCGCTAGGAGCGCCATTCTCATCTCTACGATGACTTTCATTCAAATCCATAAAGCGGGTCCTTGATGTCGCTGTTCTTTCCCCATTAGTTCGAAAACGCGTTCCGGAGGCGCCATCTTTGGGGACATTCTTAACGGCCTGTGGGAAGGGCATGCGTATTATTGGCGAGCACATCATCCGACTCGTCGCGATCAGCGGGGCGTTGACTGCTACGCTCTACTCTCAGCAGCCAGGGCCGCCAATCGCCTGCTCAGGTGTACTGGGCGACACGGCTTGTAACTTGGGATTGCTCCCTCGTGACGTTTCTCGATCCGTTCCCCACCCGTGTAATGAAGGCTTCCAATACAAATCCTTCATCAATTTCCAATGCCGGGATTCTTACAGCATGCAGGACGGGTTGGCCTCTGGCCGCTTGTGGCCTTCTCCCTTCGCGTCTCGTCAAGAAGGCAGCACCAACTGCTGTCGCTCGGATGTGAATGCGGATCGAACGGGAGATTCGTTCGTCTCGACTGAGAACGATAGGGGACTTGGCAGCCTCGGGTTCGCGGGGGTCAATCTATGGGCCCAAAACCAACAGAGCCCGCCCGCCCCCCAACCGGCGCAATCCTCTACCGAGCAGGGCTCACCAAAACACATTTTCTTGGTAGTGCCTGCCTTCCACGTTGCTTACCAGAAGCAATTCAAGCCACTATCTCCGCGCGAGAAATTCGATGAATGGCTCCCTGGGACCTACGATCTGCGGGGTCTCGGCCTGTATGCGTTTGAGGCGGCGACGCTGGAACATTCCTCGAGAGATGGTTTCTGTGGCTATGGAAAACATTGGGGCAGCTACGGCAAGTGTTTCGGATCCATGGAACTGGATGCCAACATTTCCAGTTTCTTCGGCGACTTTCTCTTTCCCGTGATCATGCACCAGGATTCACGTTACTTCCGCCGCGGGGAAGGCTCTGTTGGCAGGCGTGTGTTGTATGCGGTATCCCGCGTCATTCTCACGCACGCGGACAGCGGTCGCACTGTCTTTTTCAGCTCGGCGCTTGCTGGCTCCGTCATTGCGGGTGCCGCGTCGAATCTCTATTGCCCCACCCAAGACCGCGGTTTTGGCCCAAGTTTGAACCGCATGGGGCTAGACCTCGGCAATACAGCATTCTTCAACGTGGCGGCCGAATTCTGGCCGGATATAGAGCAGAAACTTGGGTGGGTATTCTAAGGATGAGGATTGATGGGGAAGGTTTAGCTCTGGAACAATCCCAGCTGATCTGACGTCGTGGCAGCACTCGATGGCCTGCGGGAGGCTTTACGCCTGGGCGCACTTTCAAGGGACCCACCGAACATGAGGAGTTGCGTTACCAATGCCGGCATCGGTGCTGGCGGTGGAATGATGACTTCTGAAACATGCCTCTCCGGAGATTCTGCTTCCATTTCTGACGGTGATGCCTCCACGGCTCGAACTCCGAACACTTCCGCATGCTTCTCCACGAGCCTTTTCCACACGGCATCCGCACTCTCCCCGATTCCTTTCTCCGTCACCAGCTCCCGCGCCATCGCCATTAGGATGTCGTCGCCCTCATCAATCGCTTGCAGGCCGTCAGTTGCGAATTTCCCCTCCATCGCCAGTGAAACCAGGAGCTTCTTCCCCATCAGCCTCAAACACGTTTCCTGCATGGTGCCGGCGTAGTAGAAGAACTTGACGTTCACGTTCGCCCACTGTCCGATCCTCCACGAGCGTCGGCTGGCTTGCCGTAGGGTGTAAATGGAATAGCCGGTCTCGTAGAAGAATATGTCCGGGAAAGACCACAGGTCCAGTCCCGTCTGAACTAAACGCGGGTGGGCGATAACGACCTGAACGCCAGCCCGCAGTTGCCTTTCGTACCAGGACTCCCGCAGCTCGGGAGCCACCTCCGTGGTCAACACCTCAACCCTGATTCCTTCTTTTGCCAGGATGCTCTCCAGCCGGTGTGTAACGTCCCGCTTCTGGGTGTAAACCGCGTAGACCTGTACCTTCCTGCCGCGCTCAAGCGATGCTTTGATTTCCTCCACCAGCCGCCGTTCCTTGGCATAGACAAAGTTCTCATCCAGGTCACGGGTAGCTGCGATTAGGAAAGGCTCACGACGCTGGGTCTCGGGGTTGAACTCACGCCCGATCAGGTATCCAAAGCCAAAGGGCCGGTCGGGGTAAGCTAGGAGGGCGTTCAAGGCGACGCTTGCCACCGACGAGTTGCCTCGATGCTCACGTAGGGCTTTCTTGATGTCCTCCTCCATGTCCTCGTAAGCCTTTTGCAGGGGTTGATCCATCTCCACGCTGACGATTTCCTCCCGGTACGGAGGGAGAGCATCGGAGATATCTTCCAGCGACACGAATGCCCCAAGGCTCATCAGGAAGCGGCCAAAGAGCAGCGGTGAGGCTCCTGGCCGATGGCGGACCCGGGTTGTAACCCGTGCCTCGGAACAGGCGTTATCGGCTGGCTCAATTACGGTGATCTTTTCCAGTAGGCCGTAGATCTCGGTGAAGGCCCGAACTCCCTCATCGCCATATTCAAATCCCTCTTCGAGCATTCGTGATGCCCCGAGGCGAAACAGGATATTGAAAAGTTCGTCCGCGTAGCCGCCCAAAAGTGTCCCGGTGAGCACGGCGATGTGGCGGGCGGATGCAGCCAGTGTGCCCAGAGCATTGCCCTGGGCAGTGTCTCCTCCCTTCAGCTCGTGAACCTCGTCAGCGATGGCGTAGTCGAAGAACCCGTCCATGTACCGGCCGATGAAGTCGACCGGTGCAAAGCGTCGAATCTTCCTTCCATCTGCCTGCCAAAGGGCGCTGTAGAGTGACCGGCGGACATGATTTGTTCCTTCCCCTTGGCCCAACATTTCGCTGAGCTTCGCCTTCTTAAAGTCCATTGCGAGCAAGCGCTCGCCTTCACTTCCAAGGTAGACCGGAGACCCACTGTCCGGATTGACCACGCTGCCCTGGTAACGGCCGCATCGGGCGACTTGGTAGGCGTGCCGCCAGAAGTACCCGAGCTTGGCGCGGTCTCGGCCGACCACAAACAATGCCGGAGAAGAGCAAATCGAATCCCAACGCTTTCTGGCTGAGGAAGATGTCTTGCGCAGACGTAATTCGCTTAAGCTGGTCCGCAATCCCTCCCGTACAATGCGTTTATTGCGCAGCTTTACTTCGTTCACGCCGTGGTGGCTGCTGGAGGGGGTAGGCGTCCGTAGCCCGTCGATGATGAACACGCGAACACGCGGCAGCGTGAGCATCGCTTCCCGGCACCACTTCTCGACCAATTGTGGTGGGACCATTGCGACAGCCGTAAAGGGTCGGTTCTCAGCGTGGGTTTGAACTGCTCCGAGTGAGATGAGCGTCTTGCCCGTACCGCACTCCGCAATCACCGCTCCTGCCCGGGCTTGTTCCCAAATCCGGACCAAACCCATAATGGCTAATGTCTGAGCCGGATAAGGTTTCCGAAGGAGC
>JBEKLF010000368.1:0-7040 GCA_050010335.1 Terriglobia bacterium | reverse complement strand
TTCTCCCCTTGTACAGGGTTGAGGAGTCAATACTATGTCGATGCCGTTACATGCATCGGGCCGTAAACATTAGGCTGGCGAGCGATCACAAGACATAGTCAGAGAGGGTAGATAGTGCCTCACCACGTGCGGAGTGACCCGTTTGGTGAGGAGGCTCGGGCAGTTGGTACTGGCACGTTGGACCGCTTGTTGAAGGAGATGATTGAGGCCGTCCGCCGACATTACCGTCCGTCGGATGGTGGGAAAAGCCAACGAGTCGTTCGTCGCTTCCAACTCATGGAACCAGCGTTGCAGGACGCGTGCCGTCTGCGGCCACAGAGGGACGGTTCGTTCCTTACGGCCCTTGCCGTGCAGTTGAACGTAAGTATTCGATCCGAACGTGACTTGCCCACACCGCAGGTTGAGGACTTCGGAGGCTCGGGCGCCGCTGTTATACATCGTCAGCAGCAAGGCATGGTCACGGCGGCCAAGCCAGCCAGCGGGATCAGGAGCCGCCAGTACAGCGTCCATCTCGACCCGGGTGAGATAAGTGATCAAGCGATGGTCTGTGCGTTTGGTGGGGATAGCCAAGACGCGATTCACGAGGCCGAGGTTGGCGGGGTCGCGAACGGCGACGATTCGAAAGAAAGATCGGATGGCGGCGAGGCGGGCGTTACGGGAACGGATCTGGTTGTGCCGCCCGGATTCGAGATGATCCAGGAAGGCCAAGATGGCCGGCGCGTCCAGATCAGCGATAGTCAAGGCGGTAGGGGCATGACCGGTACGCGATTGTAGGAAGCTAAACAGCAGGCGGAAGGTATCGCGATAGGCAAGAACGGTTTTGGCGCTTGAGCGCCGGTGCTCGCAAAGATGTTGGGTGAAGAAATATTGAACGAGAGAGGAAAGGCTGGGGGAAGTGTTCATGACTCACCTCCCTCTCCAGCGGGAGCAGTAAAGTGCTGGGCGGCTCCACGGAGTAATTCCGGCGTCGCGGTCAAATACCAGTAAGTGTCGCGCACATCGCCGTGCCCCAGATAGGTGGCCAAGTGAGCCAAGCGGGTTCGGACGTCAACGCCTTCCTCATGCCAACGCGTCAGGCGTGTCACGGCAAAGCTGTGACGAAGCGAATGGAGAGTGGGCCGGCTGCAGCCGTCTCGTTCGGCCAAGCCGACTTGGAGAAGCAGCCGTTGCAGGCTGCTCCGCAAGGTTTCGTACCGGAGGCGCTGGCCGTCGTCTTCGACGAAGAAAGCGGTATTGCCCGGAACGACATCGGCGCGTTGCCGGGCGTAAGCCGTTAAGTGCATGACCGCGGTAGGATGCAACGGCACGAGTCGGGTCTTGTGGAACTTCGCTTCACGGATACAGAGACGGGGTGGCTTTAGGTCCAAGACGACATCGACAAGATCCAGTCCGAGCGCTTCGCCCGCCCGGAGACCCGTACACGCAAGCAGCCCAAAGGCGGTCTGGAGGGTAAAAGGTAAGAGCGAACCTTTCTGCCACGAAGCGGTCGCAGCATGAAGGATGGACTCGATTTCCTCGGCCGAAAAGAGGAACGGTTTAGGACGCGGGTAGCGGGCGAAGAGACGCAATTCGGGAATCTCCGTGCCGGGGACAGCGGCGCTCAAGTACGTGAGGAACTGACGGACCGCATCCAGCCGGCGTGCGTTCAGAGCCGGTGAACTATCACGGAAATTCGAGTCGAGCCAATCGAGAACGAGTCGCGAGGTTATCGGGACCTCGGGTGTTTGAGTGCCAAGGAAATCGGCGAGTTGGCGTAGCAGCTTGGCTTCCCAGACCGATCGTCCGTACCCCAAGGCGCGACGGAGACCCAGATAAGTGTCCAGTTGAAAATTAAGGCCGTTGCTGTTCATCGCGCACCTCCTGGCCACGGGAGCGCAACACTGGCGAGCGACGCTTCGTCCAGCTTAATGTAAAGACCTGTGCTGCGCAGTGAACGATGACCCAGGACGTCGGCCACGTCTTTCAATGCCGCGCCATTGCGAACCATCTGGCTCGCCGCCGTATGGCGGAAGCAGTGGCTTCCCAGGCGCCGCCCGTGCAGTCCAACACGCTCGAGAAAACGGCGGGTGATCCAGGTGGTCGCCGCGGCTTTGGTGAGCGGTTGATGGGGCGTACTAGCCGTGAGAAACACTTCCCGATGCGGGCTGCGCGGCCGCTCATGTTGTATGTACTCCGTAAGGAGAGTACCCACATCACTCGGCAGCGGCAGAGTCCGTTCGCGGTTGGTCTTCGCACGCCGGATATGAATCACACCTTCGTTCCAATCGATGTCCTCCAGGCGGAGTTGGCGCGCTTCGCCGCCGCGAAGTCCCAGCCGGGCGAGGAGCAGGATGAGGGCACGCTCGCGCCGCGTTCCGCCCCAAGGAGATTGGCAGGCGGCGAGCACGTTTTCGAGCTCGTCGGCCGAAAGTGGACGAGGTAGGGTGGCATCGTACCAACGCCGGACGCGAGGGATGGCCCTAACTAACGAGGCTGAAATCTGTCCTTTGGTAACAAGAAAGCGGAGGTACGTTCGGAGAGAGGAGACGACCTGTCCCTTGCCGCCCGGAGTGCGCTCGATCTCAGTCTGAACAAACTGGCAGATCCTGGAGGCCGTAAGCGCAGACCAGTCCGGAGCAGCCTCTCCAAAGAAGTCCTTTAGGAAGCGGCGAAGGTAATGTGCATACCCGTGGCGTGTGTTCTGGGCAAGTCCGCGAACTCGCTGCAGATAATCGTCAAATCGCTGGAGATGTTCGTCGGCGGGTGAGCAAGGCAGGGGCTTGCAGAGGATTCCCCACGGCTTGAGGTATTCCACCAGATGGGTCAATCCCGTTGCGGTGTCGCGCGACTTGCCGGCGGGAGTGCGCTGTTGACTGGCGGCGTAGGCACGAACGTGATCCGCCGTCGCTTCAGTCGGAGTCACTCCCTGTTGTTTCAGCCAACGACCAAGAGCATCTGCGGTCACGAGCAGACGCCGGGCCTGACCGCGTGAATAACCCAATTCGGAAAGCCTAACCGCGAGAGACGGAAGGTAGGGCCCCATGGGGCCAGCAACAAGGTCTTCGCGGACCTCCAGATTGGCAAAGTAAAGTTGAAGCACAGTGTCCTCCTGGGAGCCTGGTTGGCTCGCTGGAGGACAGGATTATTCCGACTGTGGAAATTTCAAAATGGCTGTGTCGTTGGTCGAGGTTGAAACTCGCTGATTCGACTCGGAATAATCAGAGCCCGGCAAGGAACCGAAGTAGTTCGTCTTCGGGCTGAAAGTGATGTATTTGGCCTTGCGCGGGTGCGAGTTTCTCCACAACCTCGGCTATGGCGTCGGAGACAGCACGGACGATATCCTTGCGGAGTACACGTAGCGCACCGGTCATCCGCCCGTGCCTCGCTGGTCCTGGGTCTACACCGAATCACTATTTACGCAGCTTTGCCGAAAGCACACCTCAGATCAGAACTCATAATTCAATTTCCGCTCTGTTTGGCTAATTAAGCCTTCGCAATGGCGTCGCTCTTATCTCTGATTCGGGCTTTGTGCTTGCCTGCGGACATGCTTTATTGCGCATGGCCCCCGGCTCGCAACGAACAACGAAAATGGTCTGCGATGGAAAAAGTGACACCAGTGTGCTTTGCTGTTCCGGCTCAAAGATTCGCGATGACCTGCTTGGCTCGCCTGATTTGCTCTGAATGCTCTGAAGCAGCACATTTGAGAAATCTCTCATAACTTGTATGCGCTTCGCTGACCAGATTTAGGGCTTCGGCGGTAACACCCCGGTTGTACCACGCCTCGGGGTAATTAGGCTTTAGTTTGACTGCTTGAGTGAAACAATCCATGGCCTCCCGATTTCGGCCAAAATCTTGAAGCAAAGTCCCTTTGTTATACCAGCTGACCGCCCTGCTACCATCCAGGAGAAGCACCCGGTCGAAACAGTTCAAAGCGTCATCCATGCGTCGTAGCGCCATCAAAGCGGCGCCCTGAATATCCCATGCATCAGCGAATGAGGAATCTGCTGACGACGCCTTTAGTGCGTAGATCAAGCATCCTTGATGGCTGCCAGCATGGTAACGATCAATCGAAATCCAGGTGTAGTACGTTGCCAGCGCTCGCGGATGCCCCTCCTGCCTCTCGATCGCGGCCAATTCAAGCCAACGCTGATTGAGAGCACTTTTGTTTTCTTTCCGATCAGCCGTTACTCGCAGCTGTGCAGCGATGTGCAACGCCAAAACGTCTTCGAATGAAAGGCTTGCCTCGGTGCCGTCAACCAATCTGTCTGGTTGAGTTGCGATTTCAAGGCAATACAACGGATTCGTTTCTAATGAAGTCAACACTTGTCTTGCTTTGGGAGACATATATTCCTGCCCTGATATCAAATCTCTATGCATGATCACTTTCATCCAGGTCGACTTGAAGACCGGATAACATTGACTCCGTAAAGGCTTCTAGGGATTCTCCGACAGCATTGACAAGAGGGGATCCTTGCAATCGAGCAATCAATCTAAGAGCCTTGCGCCGCGAGCGTGTGGGCGGGTGAGTTGGGTCTTGCGGCAGACATCTTTCGATTATGCTCCAACCGCACAACAACGTTTCACATCCAGCCGCAGCCGAGTACTGTTCCCAGCCCTTTGCCTCAAGATCGAATTGTTCGCAGGACTTAAGAATCATATCCAAACCAATCAAATCCGCGGTGGTCTCGTCACGGAAGTGCGCCATGGTATTTTCGCGGTCTCGTTGAATCGTCCAGTCAATGTCAAAGAAACTTTCATCGAGGCTTCGTGCGAAGGTTTGCTCCCATTGAAGATCTCGTCTCGTGTATTGGATGATGTGTCCGAACTCGTGTGCCACTACAAAATGCATTGCGCAGATTGCGAGGCCGGCCGCCCACTGAAGCTGTAGTTTGCTCAGTTCGCTATATTGGACCCCAAAGTCTAGCTGAAGGGTATTATTAAAGTAAGCCTTTATCAACCGTTTGAGTATTGCTTGCGATGCTCCAGCGTCCAACACCTCTTGTTGAGGCCATCCTCTCACGGCTGGCTCGGCGGACCAATTCGCTGTAAACAGCTTGGCGAATTTTATTAAAAACAGCAGTAATCCTTCGTTGACGCGGATCTCAAAGGTTTTCCAGGCGTCGGTAGTGTAGGCGCACGCATTTACAGTAAGGTCCTCTGTGCGTTGAACACCCTTCAAACGGGATTTGACCTCGTCGACTGGACAGCCCATTCTCCCCGCCACGAACGGAAGAAGTCGGCTGGTGATCTTGGCAAATAGGTCTGCGTAGCCATCAGTGGTCCGAGGCTTCGATTCCAGCCGGGAAAGACTGTCCCCATCGCGGGTGTATAACCTAGGACGGCTCGGAAAGTTCTCTTTAGGGGCTGACATGCTGGCACTCATCTTGATTACCTTCGAAAGTGTAGCAAATCGGCAACGCCCTCGCTTGAACTTAGCGGCTGGATTTAACGATTCCGCAGCGTCTTTGGGGAACCGCAGCGCACAGGGGTCTGACTAAGCAAGTGGGCCAGCTCATTGCTTTCGGTAGACATGTACAAGCGCCGCCTTCACGCTCTCTCGAATAGCTTCAAACTCCCATGATTCGATCTTAACCTCGGCGACTACATCGCCTTCTCGTAGCACTAGCTTGACCGTCGGAGGACGGCTGCGCGGAGTTCGGTCGGGTTCGGAGCGGGATTTCGAGTACGCCAGCCATATCCGGTTTGCGACGAGGCTTGCCGCGACGCGGGCGGGGATGGAGAGAACGCCTAGCGTAAGGGCTATTTCCCACCAGCTACCCAAGGCACCCGGAATAAATCGCGGTTCCCCGGTGTCGACAGGTACCGTTTCATGGCCAGGGATCGACTCCGTGCGCATTGTGGCCAGCGTCTTTACTAACTCAGGGTCATTTGACAAAACCTTGATTTCCATAGGAGTTACCCATGACCGTTGCGGGTCAAAACGAAGGATAAAATAACCGGCTGGCCGGCTCAACGTACTTTCAAACAACTTGCCGTTATTTTCGAACGAGCAAAACAGACAAGTAGCAGAATCAATCACGACAATTCACCCAGAATTTCCATCTTGCACTTCTCGGCACTGGTTCAGTATATACCAACGACCATCCTCTTGGATCCCGCGGGTTCCATTCTTCCACGGGGGAGCCGACCTTCGCCGTCAAGCGTCGTCGTCGCCCTTGCCACAAGACATCAAAAACCGACAAGTCCCGTTTTTTCAGTCAGTCTCTATTCAATGCCCTTTGTCCTGGGAGAGGCGTCTACTACGCTCAGATGGTCGGCCAGCTTTATCTCCAGAAAAGCTTCAACCCTCAACGCCCGGGCAGGCCGCTGACAGCGGCCCCCCACGCCGACCAAGCACGAAAGCTGTACCGTGCCGGTATCAGCAAAGCCGAAATCGCCCGCCGGTTGAAAATCCGACGCGCCTCCCTACGCCTCATCCTGGCGAAATAACCCCAAATCAGGTCGCCCAAACGATCTTACGCACGCTTCCCGAAAGCTCACGATATTTCATCAGATGTGTCAATCCCGTTGCGGTGTCGCGCAACCTGCCGGCGGGAGTGCGCTGTTGGCTGGCAGCGTAGGCACGAACGTCATCCGCCGTCGCTTCAGTCGGAGTCACTCCCTGTTGTTTCAGCCAACAACCGAGAGCATCTGCGGTCACGATTAGACGCCGGGCCTGACCGCGTGAATAACCCAATTCGGAAAGCTTGACCGCGAGGGCGGGAAGATATGGCCCCATGGGGCCAGCAAGGAGGTCTTCGCGGACCTCCAGATTGGCAAAAGTAAAGTTGAAGCACAGTGTCCTCCTGGGAGCCTGGTTGGCTCCCTGGAGGACAGGATTATTCCGACTGTGAAAATTACAAAATGGCTCTGCTACTGCTCCCCGCCGGAACTCACAGATTCGACTCGGAATAATCTGGGACTCGGAATAACGTGGACTGTACTAAACCGCTACGCGGTAGCTGCAACCTTACTTTCCGGGTAGCGCCGGCGGTGTGTTGCCAACCGACCGTCTGACCTCACCGCCGTTCCTTCTTGAGCGCCTTTGCGAAATCATGGAT
>JBEKLF010000367.1:0-7071 GCA_050010335.1 Terriglobia bacterium | reverse complement strand
CTTCCCGTGATGATTTCCAATACCATTGCCTACCTCATCTCTCGTCACTATCAACCCACGGCGCTCTTCGATCTCCTTTCCCGGCAGGATGGTACGGACTTGCCTTCGATGGAAGAGCGGCGCGAAGAAGTTTCCGTACACGTGGAAAACGCGATGCGAGCGTATCAAGGCACGGTGCTGAATATCGAGGAGCCCCTCAGCACGGCGCTAGCGCGTGCCGACGCTTCTGCAGAGGATTTCGTGTTCGTCGAGGATGGCACGGGAAAATGGCGCGGGATCAAAAAAGAGGAACTTCGCCGCCAGGCCGCGCAAATGCCGGAGGGCGCAACCTTGCGCAGCCTGCTGCCCGAAGAGGCGCTGCCGCATCTTCATCCCGACCATGTCCTCGAAGAGGCGTTGCGACGGCTGGGTGATTTGCCGCTTCTGCCCGTTGTGAACCGCGCGGACTTCCGCAAATTGGAAGGCGTGGTGACCCTTGCGGGTATCCTGGAAGCCTACCGTGAAGTAGGCCCGAGACGATTCAAGGGAACACGACCTCAGCCCGCTTGACCACGGGTTCTCCTTCGCCAAAAAGCGATAATGATGCATTCGCGGCAAAACCAGCCACCCAAAGACCGCAGTCTCGGCCCGTCGCTCTGTGCCTCGGTCTCTGGTCGGTGATGTCATCGGGCTCGTCGAGCCTTTGCGCTGGCAAGTGCCCGTCCTGGGCGAGGCAGGTTGCAGTTTTTGTCGTCCGCTACCTCCCCAGCCTTCGCGGGATTACAGTAAGATATCCACCACCGTGCCATTGCCGACGTTATCGCCGCCGACTTCGCGGACCGGGAACTGCAGCCCCTTGTCGATGGCAATGGGTGTGGTCAACTCAACCTCCACGACAACACTGCTCCCGGGCGTAACCGTTCCGGTCCCCGGAGGCGGCTTCACCAATCCCGTGACGTCGAAACCCCGAAAAGTAAACTGTAGCGTGCGCGGTGCAAGCAGCGGCACGTCCCGCCCGCCTTCTTGTTCTGTGCTGGGGTGAATCTCTGGCGTGAATCGCGTGTGCGCTGCGATGGACCCCGGCGTGGCCAAAACCATGTCGCGTTTCACATCTTCCTTCTGTGCCCCCTTCAGGAATATCCCAACGGTGTCTCCCGGCCATCCTTCATCTACACGTTGACGAAGCGCTCCGTTTCCGATCCGTCCCACGACCTGCTTGAGCGCTTCCGGACGCAACCCGACAACTTGCACTTCCTGCCCGACCCTCACCTTGCCCCGCTCCACCTGCCCGGCTGCGATCATCCCCTGAGCGGCGGGCGCGAAAGTGGGCAGCATACTGGCCTGGATACGAGTATGTTGAATAGGCATCAGGAAGGGCTTGTCCAAGTTTTCCAATTGGCTTGGAAGGATTGGGAAACGGCTCCGGCCCATCAGGCTGGGCAAAAACAGCAGGATCACGAGTAAAACTGGCCCCAAGAAAAAAGTACGTACCCACCATGCTCTTCGGCTTCGGCTTTTGCGCACTGCAACGTAATCCGCGGCGACAGCGGCGGCGATGGGCAGTGCCCATCCTTTTGTGCTAGCCGTGAGAAGAACCGCGATGAAAATAATTCCTACGGCAAGAAGAATCGCAAGGAATTTGCTTTGTTTTTGCTCCCTGGCCTAGAAAAAGCTGAAAAGGAAGGCAGCCACAACGAAGGCACAAAAATTCACGAGGTAGTAGACATGAAAGGCCTGTTGCATTTGCGCCCCCACTCAGTTGACGATAACAAGAAGTCTTCGGCCGGAATTCCCGATATGAGCTCTGGGTTCGGTCAAAAGCATACACCAGCCCCCCCGTCAAATCAAAGTCAGCGGGCTACGGTCACCGCAGTCTTGACCGGCCGATTTTCTTATGCCCGATACCGTTGCGGCAACCGCACGTCGTCAACTGGAATAGGGGACCTCGCTACCGTCGCCTTTTCCAAAGCAAAACGGTTGTAATTCGACCACCGCCCATCTTCCGGCGGCTTCGCCGATCCCTTGCGCACAGGATTCCCGTGTTCCAGTTCGGGAGCCGCGCATGAGAAGATGTAGCGCAAGGCCCCCCGCAAGATCGACGTGGTGTTAGTATGGCGATTGGATCGTTGGGGCAGATCGGTAACCGACCTGCTCGCTACCCTTCAGGAACTGGAGCATCTGGGAGTCGGTTTCGTTTCACTGACCGAAGGCCTGGATCTGACGACACCCGCCGGCCGAGCCGTGGCCGGCTTGCTGGCCGACTTCGCGGAGTTCGAGCGGGAGATTCTCCGGGAACGAGTCCGCGCCGGCTTGGCTCATGCCCGCCAAAACGGCAAACGCCTGGGCCGGCCAGTAACGGCAGCACTCCACGCCGACCGGGTACAGAAGCGGTATCGTAGGGTCGTTAGGTGAGATGTTTTGCGAAGGAAATTGCAATCAAGCGGCGGCGGAGATGGAACCAGAGGGCCTTTTTTTGAGTGGACGAGACGCGACAGCGCTTTTGAAGAACTTCCCTGTCCATTCGGCCGCCTTGGCAAGTAATGGCGTTATTGCAGTTGCCGAATACCTGGCGCCGGCCGTAGCGGTCAACAACGCAAGGATCACCCCGGTTGGGTGCTGATGTAAGACGACCGATGGCGCCAGTGCCAGATCGAGCAAGATAACCATGGCCAGCGTGATCGCTTCTATTTTCGGCGACGTCTCAACCTTCGCCCCTCCCTGCGCGGCGGGAGGTGTTTCTGGGCTCGTCGGTGATAATCCGAGCATGCCCCGGGCTTCATCGTATTGTTGGGCAGGCAGGATTTTGCGCGCCGTTAGCTCGAGCACGATTTCCAGGAGTTCCTCGACCGATTTTCCCTTGCCCTTCTGGGTTGCGATCAGCATGGCGGTTCGCATCCAGAAGCCCGCCTGGTTCCTCAGGTCCTCCGCAACGGCCTTTGGGTCCGGACGTTGCAGTATTTTTCGATACGGCGCTCGGAGCGAATCCTTTTCCACGGCCGCCGCCGCACGATGCGCTCGCTCGGCCATCCAATGTTGTCCTTCGGGAGAATTTTTCCAATTCCATTTGGCTTCTTCCTGCTGACGGCGCCATTGCTCCCACGCTTCCTGAGACTGCGACTTCGCCGCCCGCTGTTTGCCGATCCGTGTTCGGAGCGCGGTGAAGCGTTCGCGAAGCCCGTGATATCGCTCCGAGTAGGCCGGATCGGGCGGGGCCGCCAGGAGTTCTTCCAGTGCGGCCGTGCGCGCCTCCAGGTCGAGGAGGGCAAAGCCGGAGAGGCCCTTTGCTTGCGTCTCATTTTCCAGCGCCGCCAACTCGTCCCGTGCGCGCTCGTAGGCGGATTCCGTGCGCTCGTGGTCCGATCGAGCGATGGACTTCACGTGAATCCTCCGGCTGTACTCCGTCATGTCAATCAGCAAACGGCTGTCTTTGCTCAGGAGCCGGCTGATGTTTTGGCGGGGCCGACCCTGGCCATCGAGAAGTTGGTCAAACGCCTGCGTCAGGGCCGCCAGGCCCGAAGGCGACAAATTCCGTTTCAAGACGTTCGCCACCGCCTTCAAGAATTCGCGCGCCGTGACCGGAGAGACGAGCCGTTCGATCAGGGCAGATGCGATATCCGCCAGAAAGCGCGCCTGAACGTCCGCAGGCAGTCGGTTCCAATCCTGTCCGAAAACCACTTGCAGCCCTTGCGGACTCGGCGGCCGCTCTTGGTGAATAAGATTTCCCCAACGCTGGCGGCGGGCTTCCATTCTTTGGGTGCTGGCGCCCACAAAATACTCCAGCAACGAGGTTTTGGTTGGCGCGCCGCTGATCAAGTCCTCTATGGCCTGGATCAGCTCGGCTGCCGATTCCTCCGGAACGCGCGCCGCCCACGCACGGGCGAAGGCGTCGCAGGAGGAAGCCGGGTCTTGACTCCCCTCCAGTTCCTTCGCCAGCAACTCGGCCAGGCCTCGTTTTCTCGCCTTCCGTTGGACCAGGGAAGCCAGCGTATCCACCGCCATGTCCGTCTGCCCCAGACGCAGCTGCGCCCGAAGCAGATTCTGGCCCAGGTCCAGAAGGTCCTTCCGGTCTGCCGGTTCCAGGCCATTGGTCCTATTCCATAGCGGCGCCCAGCATTCTGAAGCGCGAGCGTACTGTCGATCCTGGAAATAATACAGTCCCTGTTCGTACGAGGCTCCCCAGGCTGGCCGCCCGATTTTCTGAAAGCTCGTTTCGGCGTCTTCAGGCCGCTGGGTATGCAGATAAGCGATTCCCAGGGACTCCGCGACGAGCGGATCAGCTTTCACGGCCCAGGCTGCTTCCAACTTCTCGACGGCATCATGCCAATGTCCTTCCAGAGCCGCGAGCATCCCTTGGAAGAACGGCCACGAAGGATCCGACACGAGCTCGGCCTGAGCGTCCGTCAAGCTCGCGGCGGAGGTCTGGACGGTTTGCAAGAATTCGTCGCGGCGGGCGGGTTCCAGCCAGGCGAGCAAGGAAACAGCAAGACCTAGCTGCAGGCGCGCCCGGGCGAGATCCGCCGGCGTGAAGGTGAGCAGATTCCATTGGCTTCGACCACCGCCGCTTGCCGCCAGAGCGGTTACGGCGTCCTTAGCGTCTTGAAGCCCTGCTTGAATCGTGTCGATCGCGCTGTGGAGGATTCCCTTCTTGCCGGTCCGCTCATACTCTTCGAGAAGGGATTCTGCCCTGAGCCAGCACATTTGTGCGTGCGAATCCAACACCAACCAGCGACATGGCCGAACGACAATTCCCAGCAGCGAATCGAGATCCCTTAATCCGGCGTCGATGAGACGGTGCACCTCGTCAGGCTGGCCGGCTTCGAGATACGCCCGCGCCAGCAACCGTCGAGTCTCTGGTAAACAATAGAATGGAGCTTGCTCTGCCCAACTCTTCTTGGAGAGACCCTTTTCTTGGAGTGCCACGAATCGCTGCGCCACCTGGACCAGGCGGAGGGATCGCGCTTTGCGCTCCGCCACTGGTTCTTTTCCCTGGAGCGCCTTGTCGATGCGAGCGAAGGCTTCCAGCGCGATCGCGAACTCGTCGCAGGAGAGCCAGGCCGCAGGCTCCGCGTCCAGCAAGCCTTTGAGAATTTCCAGCGCTTCTTCCGGTTTCCCGGACTGGACCAGATCGATCGCGGCCTCGTCCTCCAGGATGACCAGCCAGGGAAGGGCGCTAATCCATCGGGCGGAGGAACCGGGCGCGCCTCCTCTCAGCACGCGCCGAGCCGCCGCCGCGATGTCCGGGTGCGACCGGCAGTAGCTGAGCGTCATCTCAAGGAGCCAAGCTTCATCCCGATTCGGGTTCAGGAGGTGAACTCCCTCGTGCCAAACGACGCTGTCGAGGAAAAGTTGGCGGTCTTCGGAAGATTCGGCGGGCAGCCTTTGGAGAATATTCGGCGCCAAGCCAAGCCGTTCTTCATCGCTGGGAAGCGAGCGCAGCAGGGCTCGATTGATTTCGATCCGCCCCCGCAGATGTTGAGCGGCCTTTATCAGCTTGTAGCTCACGGTAAGTGGGATTCCTTGCCGCAGCGTTTCCTCTGCGCGCCGGTCCCCCGCGGTTTCTCTCCAATGGGTAAAGCTCATGAGGAGCATCCCCTCCTCATCCGGCGAGAGGCGCGTTTCCGAGACCGCGTCAGGGCTCAGGGAGAGGCCGCCTTGCGCGTTGACGCCTACTGTGACGACTACATCAGGGATGTGGTCGATTAGATCCGGGTTATCTCTCAAAAGCGTCCATCTCCTCGTCCGCCGGATATTCATCGCCCCGCTGGTGCTTGGCCGGATTCGCCGGCGCGGCGGCGGGCGGCGTAACGTTTGAGAAAAAGGTCAAAGGGTAATCGTTTGGCTGTTGTCCCCCCATAGTCACCCAGATCTCCGTCTTCGAAGCCTCGCGGCATCCGCGTGAGTCACCCACGCCAGGCTTCGGCTTCCTTGTATTTGGATCGGCAAGTCGGTTTTAGTGCAAATTTCCGCGCCACCATCACGGCAGCTTAAACCACCGTATTGCTGGTCCACCCATTTAGATGCTAGGGGCAAAGCTGACGCCTATCAGTATGACTTGGTAATTGCGACACCGATGAGTGGTGACCCTTGCGGGTATCCTGGAAGCCTACCGTGAAGAAGGCCCGAGACGATTCAAGGGAACACGACCCCAGCACGCTTGACCAAGGGTACCTTGGATGCGATTCTAATCTCGAAGTGCCCTGAGTGGCGGGTTCGCAAAGGTCACTTGTTCTCCCCAGGACAACGCAGGCACAGGAGGTGGGCAATGAAAAACCTAAAGATGGAGCTCACTGAGTCCGCGCGAGAAAAAATCTACCAGTCGGTCCTGGATTCGAGCCATTTGGATCTCGAATATGTGGCCATGCTGGCCTTTGCGGGATTGATCGCGCTCTTCGGCCTGCTGCAGAACAGTGTGGCGGTGATCATTGGGGCCATGCTCATCTCGCCCTTGATGAATCCTGTCCTGGCAGCGGCGCTGGCTCTGATTCTGGGGGACTGGAGCCTGGGCCGACGAGCGGCGTCCGTGCTGGCGTGGAGCATTGGGGGCGTGATCGCCCTCACCTGCCTGGTCGCGTGGCTCACTCCGCTGAAGCAGGTTACACCAGAGATCCTGGCACGCACTAATCCTAATCTGCTGGACTTGCTTGTGGCGGTACTGGCGGGGTTGGCGGGCACGCTGGCGTTGCGTGGCGGGCCGGTGAGCATGACGATCATCCCCGGCGTCGCCATCGCCGTGGCGGTCATCCCACCTCTTGCCGTAGTGGGTTTTTCGTTGAGCGGGCAGCATGGCGCCATGGCTTGGGGAGGATTCCTGCTATTCGTGACGAACTTGGTGTCCATCATGATCAGTGCCGCCTTGGTGTTCCGGCTCATGGGTTTCGCTCCCCACGAGGACACCCAAGAGGGAAGGGCCAAACTTCACAAGCGGGTGGCGGTCAGTGCTCTGGTTCTGATCATTCTGGCTGTGCCCCTGATGCAGACGCTGCGCAGGGCGGTGAACCAGATTGGCCTGCGGTCAGAGGTCGAGGGGGTGATCGGGGGGGTCTTCAAGACGGGTCACTCGACAATCGCCGACCTTTCTTATTCCGAGGTGGG
>JBEKLF010000366.1:0-7121 GCA_050010335.1 Terriglobia bacterium | reverse complement strand
CCCTTGCCCTGATGATTTCTTTCGGCGTGGTAATGCTCTTGGAATTCGGTTAGCGCTCTCTTCAACGAAGCTTCCCCGAACAGGATCAGCTTCGATAGACACTCCTCTTTGACCGATCGCACCCAGCGTTCCGCAAAAGCATTCAAGTTCGGGCTCCGCGGAGGGAGTCGCAGGCACTTCACTCCTCCTGCGGCCAGTGTCTCCCGGAATTCCGCGCCGAACTTCGTGTCGCGGTCGTGGAGCACGTACCGATGTCGGGGCAGACACCCGCAGGCCTCGTCCGTCGCGTTGCGCCCCATTTGCGTCATCCACTCTTCGGTGGGATGCGGGGTGATACCCGCCAAGCTTACGCGTCGGGTCTCTAGTTGGAGGAAGAACAGAACGTAGTAGGTAGCCAGACCTCGCCAGGTAAGCACTTCGACCGTGAAAAAGTCGGTCCCCGCCAACACAGCCAGGTGGGCGGAAATGAATTCCTTCCAGGTGGTCTTCTGGCACCGCTTCGGTGCCGGTGCGATGCCATACCGCCTGAGCACGTTCGCCACCGTCTGGTCCGATACACGATGGCCAAGGTTGGCCAAAGCTCCCACGATCCGATCGTACCCCCAGCCGGAGTTCTCTCTGGCCATACGTACGATCAGGGCTTCGGTTTCACCATCAATGGTCGGTCGGCCCGGATAGGATCGGCGCTTGGATCCGTCGAACTTGCGGGCGATCAGCCGCCGGTACCACGCCAGGATCGTGTCGGGCTGGGCGACGCTGGCCACCTTCTCCAGCCCCTTCCGGCCAAGTCTCCTGCCGATTTCAGCCAGTGTGGATCTCTCCGGATCGGACAGCCTCAGATGGGCGGGAAGGTGTGATCGCAAGATCCGGTTCTCGGCCGCCAGGTATTCGTTTTGCCGCAGCAACTGCTGGTTTACCAGACCTGTTACATAGGCCAACAACCGCGCCCATTTTTTGTTTTGCATGGTGACCGTACATCATACGTGATCTGGCGCTAAATCGTCCGGTCGAATATTTTGACCATACGCCGATGACTATTCTCAAGAGCCGACTCCACCCCATCTTGCCTGAGGTGGAGGCGAAGCTTCAGGAGGTCCACGAGCGAATCCTCATAGTCTGCGTCGATGGCCACCCACTTCGAGCACTGGGTGGCGGGGTTGATGGCGTAGAGACCAATAGTGATTTCGCCTTCGAGGTGGCGACGGATTGTGTCCAGTGTCAGACTGAACCCCTGGCCGGTTCGCTTGTCCTTGGGGCGATAGTAATAATGACGGGTAGTTTCCGGGTGCGGCCGGTTGGATTGGAGGGTGTAAGCACGCCGGTTGACGAAGAGATGGAAGTAATCCGCCACCAAACAGGCGGGAGCATTACGGCGAAGGTTCCGCATTCTCTCCTCCCTGAAGTCAGGTGGACGGCATCGTTTCTTCATATTGGTGGGGAAACGATAAGGGTTTTCTCGTACCGGGGACGACTGGTTATGGTCACGAACTAAATGCTTACTACGTCTCAGTGCGGGGATGCCGTTGGGGTATCAGCACGAGAAAACCCCACGGTCGGGACTACGCTGCTTGTAGCCCGCTGGCGTATTACTCTAGCTCGAAAGGTTTGGGCAGGGAATTTTCACCTGGAACACCTTGAAGACCTTATGATAACGGAAGCGAGAGCAACCTGAGCAGGCCCTCGAATTGGATTTATGACCGAGAGACTTTTCGATGTGGAGCACCTTGATTCCGCCAATCTCTGTCTGGGCGCATCCTACTGTAGAATCGAACGACGGCAGGAAATTCTGTCCGTGAGGATGGTTTTATGGAACTAAGAAGAGACCCGATTACGCAGAGCTGGGTCATACAGCAGATGACCGAGGTTAGTTGGACCAAAGCCGGAATCTGTCCTCTTTGTCCGGGCCATGAATCGCTGTGCCCGCCGAATCTTTATGTGTATCCGTTGGCCCCAGCGAGCTGGCAAGTTCGCGTGATTCCCCACCGGAATCCCGTTTACCAAATTGAAGGAGACGCCGCGCGACAAGCTGAGGGTCTTTACGACAAGATGCGCAACCTGGGTGCTCACGAGGTGGTGATCGAACATCCCGATCATGCATTGCAATTTGCAGATCTCAGCGATGATCAGGTTATCCAGGCCTTGCGCGCCTACGTGGCGAGAATCGCGGATTTGAAGAAGGACCTCAGATTCCGCTATGTAACCCTCTTCCGCAATGTCGGGCCAGAGGCCGGACAAGTGCTGGATCATCCTCACTCTGAGATTACGGCCACCCCTTTTATTCCGCGGCGCAGCGCCTACGAGTTGCGCGCTGCACTTGCGCATTACGAAGCCAAAGAGCGCTGTCTTTTCTGCGACATCGTAAAACAAGAGTTGGACCAACAGGTGAGAGCCGTGGAGCGGAATGAACTTTTCTTGGCATTCTGTCCGTTTGCCTCTCGTGTCCCGTATGAGACCTGGGTCTTGCCGATCTATCACCACGCCTCATTCGAGGAGGATGTGACCTCGTCGGAAAAGGAGTTGCAGCTTGCGCGTTTGTTGAAATCCACCTTACGCCGCTTATCGATTGTGGCCAAGGCATATCACCTGGTTCTTCATACCTCGCCCAACCTCAACGTTAAGCCTTACCGAGCAGTCACCTGGCGAACCCTCACCGAGGACTACCACTGGCACATTGAAATCCTGCCGATCATTCCTGGGAAGTCCCGCTCCTACTCCTTTAAAGAAGTCTACTTTAATTCGCTACCCCCACCGGAGGTCGCAGCGAAAGACCTGCGTGAGGCGGGAACCACCGGAAGATAGCGGATAGCCACACAGTGCAGTTCTAACCGTGGATTTTCCCCTTGATGGCGAAGGCATAGCCTGCGGGAAGGAGGCGCTCGCGAATGCGGGTTTGCTGAGACCTGACTTTTTCCTCCTGAGCATCGGCGCAAGGCATGTTTTAAGGAAGCTCCTCAGACCTGCCTGACCTGCAATTCCCCAGTTGATCATCTGCGAGAACCTAGGGGCACTGCTCAACGATGTGCGCCAGCGAGCGTTGACGCCATGAGTTCAGTGGCCGCTCGCAGCTTCGAAATATCGGCCTCCGTCATGCGGCCGACATCTCCGTACTTGAAGGTGCCCCCGCTGGCCCATTCAACCACTTCGCCGATGGCTTGCTTCTTGGTCGTGGCAACACGGCGTGCGGCTGTCAGGAACTCGTTGCGAAGCTGATTGAATCCCGAACATCCATTGCCATTGTTTGAGGCAGGACTTGAGGGGGGTCGGTCAGCATTTGGTTTGGCAGACCCGTTCCCGCCGGAAACTCTGGTGCCGTTCCCAGGGGGCGGAGTCTCAGCTGGTGAGTTCGACGGAGCACTGCCAGGAGTTGCCTCCGTGGGAGAAGCGGCTTCGGTGGATTCGGTCGGAGAAGACCCATTCGGCGACGATGGATAGAACTCAGCCGCAACCTCGGGCGCCTGCTCCTGTTCGTCCTCCACCACCTCCAATACCTTGCCACTCGACCCGAGAAGCTTCCGTGTCTCAGCGAACAGCCGGGCATTCTCCGTCAGGTTGGCGATGAGTTTCCGCATGTCGTCGCCTTCGACCTCCAAACTCAGCGCCCAGATGGATGATGTTTTCTTCCTCTTCTCTTTGCGGTCGAAGTATGTGGCTTCCTCCGGGCGAACCGTAAGCTTGGCAGTGATACCTACCAGGCGACCACCCGTGAAGGTTTGAATCTCCTGCAAGGCGGAATGAATCTGGCGAATGGAGCGGTAGGAGCACGTGTGGATGCGGCACACACTCCCCAGCCGTGGGAAGTCCGCCAACACAAAGCGTAAATCACCGCCAGGCTTGCACTGCCCACTCGAAAGCTCTGGACAACCGCTCCCGCAGGTGGTCCATGGCCCACCACCGGGTTTCTCAACCGTTCGTCGAGTAGCAGTACTACCGTCACCCCAGCACTTCCTCTCGATGGCCGTCCACCAAGCGTAAGAGCTGGGAAAGACGTTCTCGATGTCATCGTCGATTAACATAATGTGGAGATCGTGGCATTCTTCACCGTAGTGCTCGGTCAACTCCGGATCGACTTCCCACCCAACCCGGTTGGCTGACTTCTTCTTGCGCAGGAAAACGAAGTGGTCGAGCTTGGTGGGATGGTTGCAATCGCCATTGGGTGGCAGGCCGATGGAGACTTTAGTAGATACGGATAGCCGCTGGACGACACGGCCGTCTTGGTCATGCGTGACGCCAATAATCATAAAGAATCCTCCTCTTCATGTGGAGTTCACCTGCCGGAGAACAGTACGGGAGCATGGATTATTGTTCCTCAGCCCCCCGCACCGGCTGCCATGGATAGAGTGGGTGATTTTGAGACTTCAGCCTGGCGTGGGTTTAGCACGGAATCCACACTTGCCTTCAACCGCCCCAGAGCCACCGAATGGATCTGCGAGACCCGTGATGCGTCCACATGCATTCGCACGGCAATCTGCTTCATGGTGAGGCCGTGTTGATCGTGAAGCGTGATGATCTCGCGCTCACAGTCCCGCAGCCGGGAGAGCGCGTGATCAAGAATTTCGTGCTGTTCGCGGCGGTAGCAGAAGTCAAAAGGATTGTCTCGACCATCAGCCAGAAGCTCCACGTCACTGGATTGCAGCTTCAGGGTCGGGCCTGCCGAAAGGATGCGCGAACCCCAGTCAATACCAACGTTCTGAATCTCGTTTAATGACTGGTGCCACTGGCCGAGATTTATTCCCAGCGCCTTGGCCATCTCCTCATCCCGGACGGGTCGGCCGAGCTTGCTCTCCAGTTCGTGATAGAGCGTTTGGATTCTCTTGTTCTTCCGACGCAAGTCTCGACTAGCGGCATCGGCCCTGCGGAGGCCGTCCAAAATGGCTCCGCGAACCCGATGTCGCGCGTAGGTCTCCAATTTCACTCCCTTGCTTGGGTCAAACTTTGCGACGGCATCCACCAATCCCAAGACGCCGTTGGCCGCCAATTCATCGACCTCGATGTGGGCAGGCAGGTGTTTGCGAATGTTGAAAGCGACGCGCTGCACCAGTGGGAGCATTTCGGCCAGCAGCTCGGGCTTATTCTGGACTGCTTTTCCCTCGCTTGGGGCCTTGGAGCGCTTGGAACGCACAAGGCGGGGCCGCTGGCGCAGAATCGGCCCGAAGGGAAGTGTTGACGCGCCGCTCCGTTTCTGGAAAGCGGGGACTGCTGGAGTTGCCATAAGAACCTCCGTCACTCTGGAAGAGCCTGTCGGGGCCGGCTCTCTTCAGCCATTGGGCCCGTTGCTTGTGGTCGGGAAAATGCTTCACAGGCGATGCAAAGCCTGCTTCGGGAAGGCTATTCAAAGTCGAAAGTGCAAGACGCTAACGGCAAGAGGGTATGCCGGAAAGCTTCTTCAGTCGCCCGCTAACATAGGTGCGAATTAGGTTGTGGCGAGGTTTGGCATTTCTCGACTAGTTTGAGAGTCAATTCGGTGAGCGTCTTCCGCGGTGCTCTGCGTTGGACTGCGATTTCGTTCAGCTCTTTCTCCAACCCGCTGCATTCTTGAGGGCAAAGACCAGTGGGCGATATTCTTCAGGGTTCGTGCTGCCCGCCAAGCTTTCCGCATACATCACAAGGCTGGCTTCCGATTTACTCGGGTGAAACCGCACGAACACTCCTGCCCGGATTGCTCCGCTCTCATTCACTGTCAAAGCTCTCACTTCGGCGATCTGACCCGTTAGCACCTCACGATGCTGCCAAACCCACCGCCTCTGTTCATTGGTCAACTGGAAGGATCCAATCTCGCTTTGCACACCGGTCGGTCCTTCCACAACCATGGCTCCCAGGCTGCCGGCGAACTTGCCTGCGCCTTCAAGGCAACGTGTGACTTTTACATCGAGGGTGTCGTTCGCCTTCACCTTGAACCACTGGTCCACGGCATCCCGGTACTTCACAACGACCCCTTCACTGAAGGGCAGGCCGCGAGGATCATTGATGATGTCCCGATAGAACTCCACAGGGTCACCGCCCGCGGGCATGGCGGGAACGACACGGAGATGCCTATTGAACAAACGAATCTCCTCGATCACGGCTTCATACAGTTCACGCCGCTGTCCATAGGGCATCTGGCTGACGTTCCTGCCCTTGAACTTCACAATGTCCCAGGCGTAGAACTCGACTGGACCTCTTTCCTGCTGAATGCGGATGGACTTCTCGGGCAGGGCATTCAGGATTCCGCCAACGCGGGCAGCTCCGTCGGGATGGTGAAGCTCACCTCGCAGTACCGTTCCTTCCTGCTCAGGACCTGGGAAGAGCTTGCGGGCAAGCCACACGGGAGAGCGATTGCGGAGGTCTTCAATGGCTGGGAGCTTATCGTAATAAGCCTCTCCTTCCGGCCGATGGCTGCGATATACAGCACGCAGGTTGTGGATTGCCATGTTTGCGAGACCGCCGTCGTCTTTCCATTCGACGCTGACGGGGCGATCGGATTGGCGGATGGTGTTGAGGAACTCCGGTGGTTTGAGGTGAATATCAGGCTTCGCCACCAGAACAGATTCGTCCTTCATGCGGACAGCCAGATACCGATTCTTCTCGAAGGCTTGCCGGAAGGCATAGCGTCCCTTGAAAGCACCGTTTGCAATGTTGACCTCGAAGGATTCCGTGTGCGGGTCGATGCCTTCAGCAACGAAGTCGTAGTGGAAGCCTGCCTTATGGGCATCGTGTTCGTGAACATTGATCTTGGCAAGCTGGCGGCTTCCACCAACCTTGATAACGCCCGTGCCGGAGTAGATAAGCCTCTTTTCGCCCTTTCCGTAGCCTTCCTTGATGACCCCGTCAAAATCATCGACGGAGTGAGGCCCATTCTCCACCGCCAAGGCTCTCCGCCGTTGGTCGGTGGGCAGACCTTTCTTCAGGGTAAACTTGGCATATTCCTTCCCAGTCTGGGGACCCGCCAGCAGAGCGCCATCTACTGCTTTCGTTTGCAGGGCACGATTCAAGGCGAGTTGGCGGGTTCCGAGCGGCTCGGGTGTACCCAGAAGTTCCTTCGCTTTGCCGAGAGCAAGTCCGAACAGCAGTCTTCCAGCTTCATGTGCGAGTGTTTCTCCCACGCTGAGCGCCAGGTTCGCCAGACGATTCATCTTCGACCTCAA
>JBEKLF010000365.1:0-7122 GCA_050010335.1 Terriglobia bacterium | reverse complement strand
ATGTTATGGGGAATATCAGATAACTCGCTGGCCATCGTCCGTCCTCCTCGCCCTCGTAGGGCATGGGACGGACGTTAGCAACTTCGGTCTGGCGTAGTCATGCAAGGTTGCCGAAGCCTCACCAAGAGGGTACACGGAACTTTCCGCACCCTCAAACGTATGAGGTTACGGGGGATGCTTCACAAGCACTCAGCCCCAAGAAAGCTCTGCCAGGAGACCGGATCATGGGACCGTTCAACAGTCAGTTCAGACAGGTTCTGCGCAGGTTCAGTCGGGCGCCTATGTTTATGGCGGTCACGCTAGTGACGCTCGCCGTAGGGATCGGAGCAAACACGGCCATTTTCAGTGTGATCGAGGGCGTGCTGCTGAAGCCGCTGCCCTATCCCCAGCCAGAGCAACTGGTGGGTGTACAGCTCACGGCGCCAGGGGCTGACATCAGGGACGTGCCTCTCTCGCCCTCCACGTATTTCATCTTTCGTGAACAGAGCCGCGTCTTCCGGGATGTTGGTCTTTACAGCAGTAATACGGCGAATGTGACGGGGGTCGCGCAACCCGAACGGGTGCAGGCAATGTTGGTCACCGGTGGCACGTTACCCCTTCTGGGCATGTCGCCCATGGTGGGGAGAGGGTTTGACCGCAGGGACGATTCGCCGGACGGTCCCGAAACGGTCATGCTGACGTATGGATATTGGCGCCGCAAGTTCGGCAGCGACCCGTCTGTCGTGGGGCGAACCCTTCGAGTGGACGGGGAGGCGCGGATCGTCATCGGCGTAATGCCGGAGCGCTTCCACTTCCTGGATAACGACAACCCTGCGCTCATCATGCCCTTCAGGCTAAACCGTGCCAAGACTACCCTGGCGGATTTCAGCTACCCCGCCTTGGCCCGACTCAAGCCCAGAGTTACCCTGGCGGAAGCCAACGTCGACGTGGCGCGGATGCTGCCGATCGTCAACCGAAGTTTTCCGCCGCCACCCGGCATCAGCGTGAAACAGCTCGAAGAGGCGCGGATCGGACCGAACCTGGAGACCTTGAAACAAGTCGTGGTGGGCGATGTGGGTGAACTCCTGTGGGTTCTCATGGGAGGCATTGGGATAGTGCTGCTGATCGCCTGCGCGAACGTGGCGAACCTGCTCCTGGTCAGAGCCGAAGGGCGCCGGCAGGAGTTAGCGGTCCGGGCCGCTCTCGGCGCCACGCGCGGGCGGATTGCAGGTGAAATGCTCTTCGAGAGCGTGATCCTCGGTCTTCTCGGCAGCGCGCTGGGGTTGGGATTTGCCTATGCCGCCTTGCGCCTCCTGGCGGCGATGGCACCGGCGGGGCTGCCGCGCGTCGATGAGATCGGAATTGATGGGCCAGTGTTGCTCTTTACCTTGGCTGCTTCTTTCTTCGCGAGCCTCCTCTTCGGCTCGTTTCCCGTCCTCAAATATGCCGGGGCGCATCCGGGAGCCGGCCTGCGCGGGGGAGGTCGAACGCTCAGTGAGAGCCGTGAGCGGCGCCGCGCCCGCAACGCCCTGGTTATCGTCCAGGTGGCGCTGGCGATGGTGCTGCTGATCTCGTCAGGTCTTATGATTCGCACCTTCCGGGCACTGACACAAGTCCATCCCGGATTCGTTGGGGCGGCCCAAGTCGAGACCCTCTCGCTCACTATCCCCGACGCTGAGGTCCCTGAAGCTGATCGGGTGGTGCGCATGGAGGAGGAGATCCTGCGCAAGGTCGAGGCCATTCCGGGCATCTCCTCGGTCGGCATGGGCACCACTGTCCCCATGGATGGAAGCGTCAATCGCAATCCGATCTTCGCCCAGGACCGGACCTATCACGAGGGGGAACTTCCCCCCATGCGACGTTTCAAGTTCGTGTCGCCGGGTTACTTCCGAACCTTGGGCACTCCGTTCATTGCCGGGCGCGATTTCACTTGGATGGAGATCTACCACCAACGGCCGTTTGCGATCGTTTCCGAAAATCTGGCGCGCGAGTATTGGGGCGACCCGGCCGGCGCGCTCGGCAAGCGCATCCGGATGGGTTCCGCCGACGACTGGTGCGAGATCGTCGGCGTGGTGGGCAACATTCATCAGGACGGGGTAAATCAGGAAGCTCCCGCCTTCGTGGCTTGGCCCATCATGATGCGGCATTTCTGGAATGAAACACCGATGGTGCGCCGCTCCCTGACTTTCGTCATCCGCAGCCCCCGGGTCGGCTCGGAGAGCTTTCTGAAGGAGGTGCGGCAGGCGGTGTGGTCGGTGGACGCTAATCTCCCGATTGCCAACATCCACTCCCTGAATTACTACTACCAGCAGTCCATGGCGCGGACTTCGTTCACGCTGGTCATGCTAGGCCTGGCGGGGGCCATGGCGCTGTTGCTGGGGGCGGTGGGTCTCTACGGCGTGATCGCCTATTCGGTCTCGCAACGAAAGCGCGAAATCGGCGTGCGTATGGCGCTCGGCGCGCGGCAGCAGGAAATCACGGGAATGTTCGTTCGGCACGCCGTATTGCTCGCCGGCACGGGGGTGGCTTGCGGCCTCGCCGCAGCCATGGCCTTGATGCGGCTGATGTCATCGCTCCTGTTTAGAGTGAGCCCCGCCGATCCCGTCACCTATGGCGCGGTATCCGTGGGTCTCATTGCGACTGCCGCGCTCGCGAGCTACTTGCCATCCCGGCGAGCGGCAAAGGTGGACCCTGTGGAATCCCTGCGCGCCGAGTGACCTGACTTCCTGGGGGCGAGGCGCAGAAGACGTACCGGAGGCCTAATCGGTGATGTGGCGCCTACGTTCCCCGGATGGTTTCTCATGGCGCACCCGGAAATGATTCGGCAAGGGGGCTTCGCCAGATTGGGAACAAAGACGCCTGCGCGGAAACGGGCCAAACTGACCTGCCACCCAACCTTTCATAGTTTCGCGCCGCATGCATCCGGCGGTCCCCTCTTGAGCAGCCGCAGCGCCCTGCGTTGCCCCACTTAGCATTCACCGCCCGTGTAGCGAGGATTTGCAACGCGCCATAATTGTTTGCGCATCCAGGTGTATCGGCGGTCCCCGGCCGCGGCTGTCCAAATTAGCGCCCGGGCTTTGCTTTCGAGGCAACTTCGCCGGTCTCGACTCTCTCCCGAAGACCTTGCCTTCATTAATCACATCCTATTTCGGCAGGAAGGGAGCGAAGGATGAGGAAATCTCAAAGGAGGTTCGGCTAAAGGGATTGGGGAACCGAGCCGATTCAACCTTATGGGGAAGCTCTCATTGGGGCCAGAGAAAAGGTACTGACCCGGACCGGGAGAGTTGTGCGCCGGGAGAACGTATGATTGACCGATTGCTTCCGAAAGTCCTCGTAGTGGACGATGATTCGGCCGTGCGCATTTTTTTCCGCGCCGCGCTGAGACCCATTACTGCGCAAGTGGCCGAAGTCGCTGATGCCGCGTGCGCCCTGGAATCGATCGAGAGCGGGGATTTTGACATCATTGTGTGCGACGTCTGGATGCCGGGCGCCTCCGGGCTGGACCTCCTCTCCATGGCGCAGCAAACCCGGTGGGACGTAGGGTTTATTCTGGTGACGGGAGAGATTCAGGTTGAGACGGTCATTACGGCACTGCGCATGCAAGCGTTTGACTTCCTGCTAAAACCTCTGATGGCAGAAGAAGTTACGCGCTCGGTGACGCGCGCCTTTGAGCGCCTGGCGGCGATGCGGCAGGCGCGAGCTTATCGAGGTTCGCTTGAAACCAGCATCCAGCGCCGCACGCGCGAGATCGAGGTGGCGCTGAGCGAACTGGAATCCAATTACCAGATGACCTTGGAAGCGCTGGTGGCGGCGCTCGACGCGCGCGAACACGAGACGTTTTCGCATTCCCTTCGCGTGCGCGCCTACACGCGCTGCTTGGCGCGGCGGGCCGGTTATCCTCCGGCGCTTTTGCCTTCGCTCGAACAAGGCGCCTTGCTGCACGATATCGGCAAAGTTGCCGTCGCCGACGCGATTCTCCTGAAGCCCGGCAAGCTCACCTCGGAAGAATGGGTCGAGATGCGTAAGCACCCCACCGCCGGTGACGAAATCCTGAAGCGAGTTCCTTTCTTGCGTCCGGCCAGCGCCATTGTGCGGCATCATCACGAGCGCTTTGACGGGACCGGCTACCCCGATTCCCTTAAAGGCCCTGAAATCCCCTTGGGTGCCCGGCTCTTTACCGTGGCCGACACGCTGGACGCCATGACCAGCGACCGCGCCTACCGCAAAGGCCCAGGGTTTGAGGCCGCGCGGGCGGAATTCCTGCGCTGCAGCGGAAGGCAGTTTGACCCCCACATCGTGGAACTGTTCCTCAAGATTCCTCCCGCTACGTGGATGGAGGTCCGCGACGAGGCAGGAAATAACTTCACCCTGATGAAATGAAGTTTCCACCGAAGTCGCACACTTGCCCTCACTGTCCGCCGCATCTCCCTACACTGCATCTCAGGAGTTTCGGAGACGACAATTGGACCGCTGCAAGTGAAGTCAATAAGCAAGCCTTGTCCGACGCTTCCGGACGTGAAGACGATGCCTCTTCGGGTGCGCAAATTGTGGGTAAGCCTTCAGGATCAGAAAAAGGTGGAGGCCATGCATGTCAATGCCAAGACCAAGCCGCGGAAGGGGAATGAAATTGTCGACCTACTTCGGCACCCTCCCGCGGATCTGATTACTGGACTCGAGCCCACACAGGGGCAGGAACAATTGGGCGCCATCCTCGATGGGGTCGGTACGAATATCCTGGAACTGACCAAAAACTTTCCCAATACGAGCTCGATCGAAGCGGTCCAGCAGGAGAAACTTAACCGCAAAGGGAAAGTCGGCGACACACTTAATCAGAAATTCCGATACCTTTGCTTATTGTCGACCAAGCCGCTGGAGCCCGGCTTCATCGAATCTCGCGCGGGTATGGCCGGAAATGGGGGTATAGCGAAGGCACTGTCCGAGGGGTTCATGCTGACGAATGGGTTTACCTCCGCAGCGCTCATTTTTCATCCCAAGTATCGCTCCGAAAGCACTTTTCGTTACCTCGGACAACAGAGGGTTAATGGCCGGAATACGTTTGTGGTCGCATTTGCGCAAATTCCCGCGAACTCCCATTTAACCGGCACCTTTCAAAATGGCGACCAATCTTCGATAACCTTTACCCAAGGCTTGGCTTGGATGGATAGTGCCACTTACCAGATTACCCGGCTCTACACGGAACTTCTGGCGCCCATACCTGAACTTCGGGTGGAGAAGGAAAGCACGAATATCGACTTTAGTCAGGTCCACTTTAAACAAGGCAAGGAAGCCTGGTGGCTGCCGGAAAGCGTCACGGTGACCCTCGATTGGAACGGCAAAATACTCCGGAATCGGCACACGTACTCCGACTTCAGACTTTTCAACGTGGACGCTTCGGAAAAGATCGGGAACCCGAAGGGGGCCGACGAATCTTCCCACCCCCCACAGGAGCCCACGGTAAGGCAGTGACTGGCGGGCCGCGGTCCCCCCGCGCCGACACCGTGGGTCAGATCTGAAACTCTGCGGGTCACATCGAGTCGTGCTGTTTCCCCAAACCTGCGCCTTCTGCGCCTGTGGAGATACCGGTAGCCCAGCGTAGCGGAGCCCAACCAAACGGTTGGTACGTGCTTCAGGCGGGCTTCTTTCCTTGAGGGAAGACAAACGCCGCCGCCCCGAAGGGCGCTCCTACAAATGCCGCGGCGATGCAGCAAGCGCGCTTTGAGTTTTGGGTTTTGCCTTTTGAATTTCTTTTGCGCCTTGGCCGCGCTGCGCCGCTACCTAGATAAAGGCGCTATGGAGACCGTTCTGCCCGTCTGTGCTGATCGGCGCGCGGCATCGAGGATCTGCATCACAACGATGTTCGTATCGAGAGAGGTGAGATCACCATCCGGATCGACCTGACCGTGAAGGGCCGCAGCCAGGTAATCCAGCGAATTGCTCTCCGGCTTCGATAACGGAGGAGCGGTTGTTACGGACTCTGCGTCTTGGCCATGATAACGGACTCGCAGGCGATCGGAACCGACCGTTATCGCGTAGCCGGCGTTCCCGTAGACCTCCAGGTCTTTGCGCGCAAAGGACCAGTTCCACGAAGGCATCAGCACAGCTTGTGCCTTGGGATAACGCAGAATGACTGTCGCGTCATCATCCACCTTCGGATAGATTTCGGGTTTATCGGTTTGCGTGACGGCGGTTACGCTGATCGGCGCTTCGCCGTGCATCAGTACGGTCATCAGATCCGCTCCGTAGCAGCCAAAGTCAAATAGGGCGCCCGCGCCGTTTTGTGTGGGGTCGGTAAGCCAAGGGAGCCACTCCGTGCCGACTCCGATTTCCTTGGGGCCTTCGTGCCCATCGTGCACCACCACTTTTCGTATATCACCCAACTTGCCCTGCCCGACCTCTGCGAAGACTTCATGATTGCTGGGATACCAGGTCGTCTCATAATTGACGAGGACCTGAACATGATGCTGGCGGGCAATGGAGCGTATCGCCAGAGCGTCATCCAAGGTTGTGGCAAGCGGCTTTTCAACCATGGAACTCACGCCGTGGCGCGCGGCGATCTCAATCACTTTCCGATGGTCCGCAATCGTGGTGTAAACCAGGACCGCGTCCGGGTGCTGCTCAGCGAGCATCCGCTCTAGGTCGGTGTAGAATAACTTGGAATCAAGGTGATACTTAAAGGCGTAGTCCTTTGCGAGTGCTTCCTGTGGTTCAACAACGGCTACCAAGGTCGCGCTCTGGTTTCCGGGCAGAGCGCTCAGAAATCCTTTGACGTGACCGTGAACGAGTCCGACGATGGCGACCCGGATCGGAGGGTCTCCGGCCGCAGCGTTAAGCGACAGCAGAAGAAATACACCAGCGCAGAGCGCTGGAAAGAGCGAGCAAAATGGGCGAAACGCATTAGACATAAGATGTCATTCCAGTGAATACTACACCCTGCCCCGACCGTACGCAATCAGCAGGCAGTGGGCCAGCAGCTTCGGAATCCCCACGCAGGGAGCCGTTGGGTCTCGGCTTGGGGTGCGTTGGAGGGCTGATCGCGGTGGCACAGCCAGCCGGCGTCTATTTTCCAAGTGCGTATTTTCGCGGTTTGCCGACACGTCCGCAAGGAGTCGAGTCAGGAGGAGGAGAACAGAAAAGCGGAAAGCC
>JBEKLF010000364.1:0-7131 GCA_050010335.1 Terriglobia bacterium | reverse complement strand
ATTGGTCGCCACTTTGACCCGGGTCTTCGAGGATATGCAATCCTACCCGGAGCTGATCCGACCCCGGCTGCTACCTTTTTGCTAGCCATCATGTCCCTTTATTTATGCGCGGATGTATATCAGTGCCGACCGTGGTGAGCGGGAAGGATTACCAACTGTATCCGCTCGTTGATGGCTTGCGAATCCAAGTGTCCAAAAGCTTTGAGGGTGCCCTCATCTGGATGACCATCGACCTCCATAGTAGCTGATCGAGGCAAATCCACGTGCCCCCGTTTCCCTCGTTCCACGCGGGGGACTGCCTGGGAAGATCTTGCCGAGTCAACCGGTTGGGCTCGGCAGAATCTTCTCAGTCTTCTTCCTCTCGTCCCCCCCGCCTATCCACTAAAATAATCTTTACAAACGACTTGCAACGGTAAGGCGCAACACCTTACTCATGGTACCCGCCCTGCATAAGACATTGCGAGGAGGATTGATATGGACAGTGGGTTTTATGCCGCATGCACAGGGCTGCTTGCCAAGACCGACGCTTTGGATTTAACCGCCGGCAATATGGCCAACCTGAGCACCACCGGGTACAAAGCTCAGTTGGAGTTTTATAGTTCGCTTGAGGCCAGCATGGGTAACCGGCGCCTCAGCCCTCTCAACCAGGCCGTGAATGACTATGGGGTGTTGGGAGGAGCAGCGGTGGATCTGAAGACCGGGGAATTCCAGAAGACAGGGAATGACCTGGATTTGGCGGTGGAAGGCGCGGGGTTCTTCGTGGTCCAAACGCCGGCGGGAATTCGTTATACCCGCAACGGTAACTTCCACACAGACGCCGCTGGCCGCCTCCTAACAGCAACGGGTGACCAGGTAATGGGTGAACAAGGCCCCGTGGGACTTCCCAGCGGGACGATTACGATCAGCTCCGACGGAACGATATCGCAGCAGGGCGCGGTGGTGGCGCAGTTGAAGCTGGTGACCTTTAAGCCCGGGACTTCCCTCGCGGCAGAGGGAAGCTCCTACTACCAGGCACCCGATAAGTCGGAGCTACCCGCAGACGACCCGCGCCTGTCGCAAGGAACTCTGGAGAGTTCAAATCTGAATCCCGTGGCGGCTGCGGTCAGTTTAATTACACTTCAGCGGCACGCCCAGCTTCTGGAACAGGCCCTGTCGGTTTTTCATTCGGTCTTTAACAACGCGCCCGCGCAGGATCTTTCGCGCGTGACGTAGGGGCGAGCGGCGCTCGCCCAAGGCCGAATGCCGTTCGGCCCGACAAAGGAGAGTGGTTATGTTCCGAGCTTTATACACGGCCGCGAGTGGAATGCTCGCACAACAACTGAATCTCGATACCATTGCCAATAACCTGGCGAACGCCAGCACGGTGGGTTTTCGCGAGACCCGGCTGCAGTTTCAGGATTTGGTTTATCAGGAGATGGTGGTACCCGGGTCGGCGGCGACGCAACAGACCACCGTGTCGGCGGGTTTGCAAATCGGTTTGGGCACCCGCGCGGCATCCTCTGAGGTCCTGCAATTACAAGGTGAATATGCCAACACCGGAAACTCTCTGGATTTGGCGATTCAAGGCGCGGGTTTCTTTCAGGTGAAGCTGACGAATGGTGAAATCGCCTATACGCGCGCCGGGAGCTTTCAATTGGACCAGTCGGGGAATGTCGTTACCGCCAACGGCAATCCCCTGGAACCGGCGATTGCCATCCCCACCGCTGCCACCGCCATCAGTGTGGGGACAGACGGAACGGTAACGGTGACCATGCCGGGGCAAACGAGTGCTCAGCAGGTCGGCGTCATTCAACTGGCCACCTTCCCCAATCCCGGGGGCCTGCTGAGTAATGGCAGTGGTTTGTTTACGCAGACCACGGCCTCGGGTGACCCTATTGTGGGTACGCCGGGCGGGTCGGAGGGTTTGGGCACATTGCAGCAGGGCATGCTGGAGGACTCCAACGTCAACGTGGTGGATGAGTTCATCCAGATGATCGTCACCCAGCGGGCCTATGAGTCCAACTCGAAGGTCGTGCAGGCCGCAGATCAGATGTTGCAAGACGTCAATAACATGTCCCATTAGTGGAGCGCGCAACCCATGTGGCAAGTCCCTAAAACTCGACCCGTAAGCGCTCTATTGCTTTTATTGATGCTATGGCCACTCGCGAGCGTACGTTCAGCCGAAGCTGCAACACGCAAGGTAGTGGCTGCCCCGTCCGACGAACGTAAGGTGATCCCGCGGCGCGTGCCCCGCCCGATTTCACGCCGGGAGATATTCCAAGTTATTCAAAACGATTTGGCCCAACGGGGATTTGCGGAGCGCAAGGAGCTTCAGCCCAGTGACCTGACGATTCAATCTTCGGTCCCGGCACTCCAAGATGATATGGGACTACGAGTTGAAAGAATCGGCTTTGACTCCATCCGGCGCGAAACTGTATTCGAACTCTGGACCTCCCATGAGCCGCAGTATCTTCCGTTTCAGGTAACCACGCGGCGCGATCCGCAGAGTTGGGGCTTCACCCCGCCGCAGGAGTGGGACAAGGGCGGCCTTGTGGCCCAATCGCGGGACGGGAATCCGGCGACAGCGCAGGGGGCATTGTGGATACCCCGCCAATCCCCGCTACTGGCCAAGCCAGGGCGGTTGGCGACCCTGGTTATGCTCGGACAAAATGTGCGAGTTACGACCACCGTGGTCCCTTTGCAGCCAGGAATCAAGGGCCAGCGCATCCTTGTCCGCGACCCGGCCACGGGGCGGGTAATGACCGCGGAGGTTGTCGACGAAGGTCTGTTGCAGACCAGTTTTTGAGATGGAGTTGGCGATGAACTCGAAGATCGAAATTCGAAACTCGAAACCTGAAACTCGAAATTCGAAGATCGAAATTGGAAACTGGAAACTGGAAACCCGAAATTCGCTGCCCGAGTTTCAATATTCCCGTTTCGCATTTTGCCTCACATTCATCGTCCCAATCTGCCTTTTTGCCCGTCCTGCTTTAGGAATCGGATTCAAAAAGAAGGTTCAGCCGACGAAGGACTATTTGGCGCAATACATCGAGCGCGTTAAATCGGTGAAAGCCTCAACGCCGAACACGGGAAGTTTTTGGACTCCGCAGAGCCCCTATTCCGACATGGCGAGCGACTACAAAGCCCGTAATATCAATGACCTGATCGTGATCCAAGTGATGGAATCGACCACCGCGGCCGAGGATGCGGCGGTGAAGACGGCGCGCACTTTCTCCGCCAGTTCCGGGATCACTGCCTTTGGCACGGCCGGCGCTAGCGCAGGCGTTCAAAACATCTTTTCGCCGAATTCTTCGCGCACACTGAACGGCTCGGGGCAAACGTCCTCCGATTCCTCCCTGAGCACAAGCCTCTCCGGCCGGGTTGTGGATGTTTTGCCCAATGGGTTCCTGGTGATTGAAGCCGTGCGACAAATGTTCATGAACAACCAGCACCAAACGGTGATCATCCATGGCGTGGTGCGTCCCGGGGACATCGCCGCGAATAACGCTGTGCCTTCGACCGCCATCAGCAACTTGGAAGTCGAGCTGAAAGGCAAGGGCGTCATCAGCGATGGGGTCGCGCCCCCCAACAAATTGGTGCGGCTGATTTTGAAGATCGTGGGGTTCTAAAGCCATGCGATCCAAGTTATGCGTTCTCGTTCTGCCCATGCTCTTGCTCCCTGCCATTCTTTCGGGCAAGGAATCTGAGCCGCGCAAAGTTCGCCTGGGCGACGTGACCATGGTGGAGGGCGTGCGCGACAACCTGCTGATCGGATACGGAATGGTTGCGGGGCTCAAGGGCACCGGCGACAGCCAGCAAACGGTGTTTTCGGTCCAAACCCTGGCCAATCTTCTTCAAAAGATGGGAGTTCAATTCACCGCCTCGGCGGTGGTGGTCAAAAACGTCGCCGCGGTTTTTGTCACCGCCACGCTTCCGCCCTTTGCCCGCCCGGGCACGCCGATTGATGTTGAGGTCTCATCGGTTGGCGACGCCAAGAGCCTCGATGGCGGATTGCTCCTTTTCACCACGCTGCACGGTCCCGACGGTCAAATGTGGGCCACGGCGCAAGGCCCATTGGTTAATGGTGGCTACACGGCGGGGGGGAGGGGCAGTTCCGTCCAAGTCAATCACCCCACCACCTCGCGCATACCCGGAGGCGGAATTGTCGAGCGGGATGGCGCGGTGGACCTCAGCCACTTGACCCAGCTTTATTTGTCGCTGCGTGACCCGGATTTCCAGACGGCCACGGAAGCGGCCGCGGCCATTGACACCGAACTGGGGGATGGGTCGGCGCGGGCGGTGGACAGTCGCCGCATCGAGATTCGGCTTCCCGCCCAAAGCCCGGATAGGGTTCCAGGCCTGCTCGCGAAAGTGGAAGGCCTGATGGTGCCGGTTCACCCCCAAGCGAAAGTCATTGTGAATGAAAGAACGGGAACCATCGTCATGGGCCAGGACGTGAGCTTGGGGGCTTGCTCGATCCTGCACGGCAATTTGTCAGTGATTATCTCGACGGAATTCAAGGTGTCGCAGCCTCTTCCTTACTCCCAGGGCCAGACCGCAGTCGTGCCGCAAACCACGGTCAAAGCGACAGAAAGTCCTGCCCACCGCATTGAACTCCGCGAGGGCGCAAGCGTCGACGATTTGATTAACGGCCTTCAGGCCATCGGAGCGACACCCCGCGACATCGTCGCCATCCTGGAAGCGATCCGCGCGGCCGGGGCCCTACAGGCGGAATTGGAAATCCTATGACGCTCACAGCTACGAATCTCGGGTCACAGACGATCTCGAACCGCCAGATGGCCGCTTCCCCAGGCAATTCGCCCGAAACTCCCGCCCACAAGAAACTGAGGAAAGCTGCCCAGGAGTTTGAGGGCATTCTTATCTCCCAGCTTTGGGGAGAGTTTAAATCAAGCCTCTCCTCGATTGAAGGCGATACCCCGATGGCAGGGTCAGATACTTTGAACTCATTGGCCATTCAGACTTTATCGACAGCCCTGGCCAGCCGGGGAGGGCTGGGAATTGCCAAAATGCTGGTTCACCAACTCGAGCCCAGCTTGAGCCGGGGGAAGTGAATTGAACATGGATAGCCAGGATCAACAGCATCAACCACCGTAGCGCGGACCCCCGTTTTTGGGGTCCGCGGCTCTTCCCATACGAATACACCAAATCTTAAGGACCGACGCCTACCCCCAAGGGAACCCCGGGCCTAAGAAAATTAGACATGGATGGGCAGGATGGAAAGGATTAGCCAGTGGTAAGGGCTGCGGAGGAAGCCCAACAGCGGCTACCTCCGCGCTACCCAACCACCGCAGTACCCGGTCCTGGCCGTCGGCCTCTCATTAGCGGGCGCAGTTTCCCGTTTCCTGAATCTCCACCACACACTCCATGGCATCATAGCCAGGATCGCGTCCCGCCTGTTGACCCCGCCTCAGGAGCTGGCCATAAATCTGGCCGAGTTGCTGGTCGCTGCCATTCGGAGGATCCATTGCGCGTTGCCATGAAACAACTTTGCTGTCCTGGGCGTTAACAAACAGTGGAACCCACGCCGGGCCGTCGGGGATTTCCAAGACCCACGCGGGGAATTTCGACGTGCCGGTGGCGCCCGCCATTCGCAACTGCAAAGATTGAATTGGCCCTTGGAGTCCCGAATGCCGGACAAAAGCGATGAAATCGGGCAGGTCGAGGTTAAAACTGGCCGGCAGGGGAGGCAGCGATCTATCGATGGGACCCGTCATGGGGGGGGCGCAAAAGGGGTTCCCGCTGTTAGGGCCGCCGACATCCACGGTGCACTGGATGCGAGTCGAAGGAGAAAAGACCGAAAATTTCAGCCAGAAGGTCTTCACCGAATCGGGCACCCTCGGCGGATACCATTGCAACTCAATGGAATTAGCGACGGCGTCGGTCATCCCTCGCTTGCGCGACTCGGCCAGAACGGCTGCCATGGTTGCGTTCACATGGCTCGGATATTGGGGGGCCGCGGTTCCCACCACCGGCGGCAACTTCTCCGGGTCGCGTCTCCAGGTGACCGTCTGCCGCGCTGAGTTGGTGCAGACGATGGTGTTGTTATCAGTGAATTGGTACGTTCCGGAGTCATTGGGTTTGTCGGCGGTGGCGGGGAACTTCCCGTTGGCCGCGGAAAATTTTCCATCCCCAACCGGCGCCCGGCCCATGGGAGTGCGGCCGTCGGGCACAAGAACGAAATTCTTGTAGCCGCTGCTGTCGTGCACCGACACCATGGTGACCGTTACGCCGAAGTAGGGAAACTCCGTTTTCCACGTTCCATAGAAACGCGCCGTGTCGTCGGCGGCGCGCGGTGCTGTTGCCGCACCCAACAAACCGCCTGCCAGAGTCATGGATATCCAGAGCCGGGCCCATCGCTTTTGGACCATGATTCACCTCGCTCGTGCCGTTCGAATCCTTACACTAGTTTGATACGCCCCCGTCGTCGTTTTGCATAGGGTAACATTTTTTAGGGAGCGGGCGCTTGCCCCACAGTTCGGGAGCGAGAGTTCAGGGAAGAACCGCGGACCTCAGAAGCGGAGGTCCGCGCTACGATTGCCTTTGGATGGTCGTCATAGTAAAGGAAAGACCGCGTATGGGGTGCCGCCCGATGAATTCGTAGCGCGGACCCCCGTTTTTGGGGTCCGCGGCACTTCCCATACTTTCTCATCGCCCGGCAATGAACAGGTCGAGCATTCGATTTTAAGTGCCGCGGAGGAAGGCAAACTGCGCCTGCCTCCGCGCTACCTGCTGTAACCTGCGCCGCTTGTTCGCCGTGGGTAAAATGAAATTGACGGGCCAAACAGCAAAGGTGTAGTTTTGGACCGGTACGGTCGTCGTGCGGCCGTGAGCCAAGGGGTGATCGAGATGCCCAGCTTGTTACCTACCGGCGTTTTTCTCCTCGCATTCTGCGTCATTTTAGTACCCGCCTTTTTGGCTTGTCTTTTGGGGTTCTTGATATCGCATCGGGCGCATGCTGGGAGGCGGCTCGGTGCTGTGGGGAAAAGAACCGGCTGACGCCCAGGAGCCAGCGTAGCGCGTCTATAACGGCATCGGCGTTGTCAAGCAAAACTTCTCCGTGGGGGTGGCGGTTGGGTTTTTCTCGCGCCTTTCCCCCTGTGCGATTCGTTTTGGGCTCATGCCGACCAAGGC
>JBEKLF010000363.1:0-7137 GCA_050010335.1 Terriglobia bacterium | reverse complement strand
AACCGGCGATAGGTCAAGGGATGCAACCGCAGCAGGCGAGGAACCATGGCTACTCCTCCGGCGAGAAGTATGCCATACAGGGGCAACCTATGTCCCTTTAATTATGCGCGGATGTATAGCTCGATATGATTCACCCCGTGCATATCGGAAGGAATACTTTTCAGCGGCAGCGGCGTTAGTACAAAAACGCGATTGGCTTCGAGGTCAAAGGCTCCGTCGAAGAGTCCCCATTCAAACACGCAGTCAAGGCGTGGCACTCCGGAGGGGGTTTCCGTGCCCGATTTCGTTTCCAGTCGGAAGTCGTCCTCGGTTAGGATGACGGCGGCCGAGTCGCACTCCCTGGTCTGCTTCATGAGCTCCGTGATGATCGGCAGACCCTCGCCAAGGGCCGTCTCCCACAGGCGAACTTCGGAGAATCCGTTCAGGTCGGTGAGTTGTTGCTGTAGTTCCGTTGCCAAGTGGAGAAACTTCGCGCTGGATACAATGAATATAGGCCCGCTTTTGGGCGCCGCCTTGTCCATGTTACTCCTCTGCGTTCGATACAAAGTCTGCTGAAATAATTTCCCCCGGCTTGACCGGCGCTGCGATGGCCTTGGCGTCCAGCCAGATCGCCGAGGCACGTTCGGCAACGTTAAAGATGGGCCCTGGCGCCTGCGGCGTCCCAAAATACTCGCGGTTGCGGGCAAGGTCGCAGAAGTTGATCCCCTTCAATATCTGGCCATATTTGGCGGCATCCACCTGGAAATAGGGCGCCATGTCAGCGTCCGCTTCCTGCGGATGAGCTTTCCAGTAAGCGATGGCCTGTAGAACAGCGTCAACCATGGCCTGTACGTCCTGCGGCGAGCGTGAAACAACGCCTTGGTTGAAAGCCAGGCAATCGACAATCAAATTTGGGTACTCTTTCGACGAGGCAAGAATATGACCGTGGCCATCCTCCCGCGCCTTGGTCAACCAGGGTTCCCAGATTACGGCAGCGTCCACCTGTTTGGAGATGAAGGCGGCTCCAGCCTGAGCCGTTTCCATATCCACAGGCTTCAGGTCTTGAAGGCTGAGCCCGCTCTGCTGGAGCAATGCGCGGAGAAAGAACTCGCTGGGCAGCCCACGTTGGAAGGCCACCTTTTTTCCACGCAGGTCGGCGATGGTTTTGATCGAGGCGTTGGCCACGATGCCATCGGCGCCATTCGACTCGTCGATGGCCATGGCGATGGTGGCCTTGAGGTTGTTGCCGGCCGACAAGACAAAGTAGTCCACCGGCGCCGCGAGGGCATCGATGCGATCGGCCTTTAGGGCACTGTTCCGTTCGGCAAGCCCCGTGAGCACGACCATCTCCGCATCGATTCCGGCCGCTTTGAAAAACCCCTTGTCTCTTGCCAGGTACAGCGAACCATACCCTACGAATGGGCCGAGCCCAATGCGATACGTACGCAAATGGGGCGCCTGGCGGCAGGCGGGTGCAAACGCGAGCACTAACAGTGCGGGAAGAAGCGCACTCGCCCCCATGAAACGCTGAACGCCAGACTTCCTCGTTGGCATGAAGTCACCCCTGGTTGTTGATCTGAAACTACGCCCTGAGTTAAACAATACCTAGAATGGTAATTATGCTATCAATCGACAGGATCTTTTTCAAGTAAATAGCGCGGACAGCATTAAATGTCCGTCTTGCCCAGTGTGAAAGTCCAATAGTGGCAGTTTAGAAGCCGCGGCAACGCGAAGGTTTTTTCCCCTTAGCCCTAACACTGTTCACTTAGCTGACGTTTTCATCTGGACTTGCGCGAAGCATCTTGGACTGCGGTGGGAGCAGCTACCGCCTTTCTTCCCGCACCCTTGCGCCTTTGCCGGATGAACCGAAGGCGGAAGGCGGTAGCTGCTGCTACCGCAGTCCAAGGCGGGCTTCGCCCGCAATCAGAATTCCTATTCAGCGACCACAGCTAAGCGAACAGTATTGCCGTTAGAGTGCCCGCGGAGTGTTGCCGCCACCAAATCGTCAGCCTGCTTCGACCAGAAACCTGAACCAAAATGTGGGTTAAAGCATCAAGTCACATTAGGCGGCAGGTACGAGACGGGGCTAAGACGCGCCATTCCGGATTTTGTGGTCGAACGGGGGGTCACCCCATGAATGCGACGGCGACGCAACTGGATAAATGTAACGAGCTTTTGGTCCGCTTGGCGGAATCGCGGTCGGTGACCGATGACCTGTTACCTCGGGTGCGCACAGATGCGTTGTATGACCCTCCCATTCCGGAAAGGCACCGACTTGTCTTCGACGGTCAAAGAAAGGCAGCTTCCGCGCCTTCGCTGATATTTTTCGGGCAGCAGGTGGTGGGGGCCAATTCAGGAATCCTGAGACCTTTGTGAAAGACGTCCGCCATTTCCTGTTGGCGCTCGCCGCCCCGGCACTCCCATGAACGAAGCGCCAGAAACCGTCATTGAGTTCCGCAACGTGTCTTGTCACGCGGCGAATGCGCACCTGCTCCTTTCCGAACTGAGCCTGAGTGTGCGCCGAGGCGAAACCCTCGTGCTCCTCGGCCGAAGCGGGTCCGGCAAAACCACGACGCTCAAGCTCATCAACCGTCTGCTGGGTCCAAGCGCAGGTGAAATACAAGTCGAAGGGATCTCGACCCTGGAATGGGATCCCATTCGTCTGCGGCGAAGCATCGGTTATGTCATCCAGGAGGCGGGGCTCTTCCCGCACTTCACGGTGGAGCGAAACGTCGGCTTGGTGCCGCAACTCGAACGCTGGCCGCCGGAGAAAATCCACGCCCGGGTGTGCGAGATGCTGGAACTTGTCGGCTTGCCACCCGAACAGTTTCTTTTACGCTATCCGCGCGAGCTTTCCGGCGGGCAACGGCAGCGCGTGGGAGTGGCGCGCGCTCTGGCGGGTGACCCGCCGATTCTGCTGATGGACGAGCCCTTCGGGGCGCTCGACCCTTTGACGCGGGCGGAAATCCAGCGCGAGTTTCAAGCGCTCCAGAGGCGCCTCCGGAAAACCATCGTCTTTGTGACGCACGACACGCGCGAAGCCTTGCTGCTGGGCACGCGCATCGCGCTTCTGGAAGCGGGGAAATTGGTCGGCGTCTTCACACCCGACGAGTTCCTGCATGCTCCTGACCCCATCGTGGCCGCGTACGTTGCGGCATTCCGCACGAGCGATGGGAACGCGAATTCGTGAATCGAGGCGGCGGATGGATACGCTTAACTTCTTCGTCAAAAACCAAGGCCAAATCCTTCAGCTCACGCTTGAGCACTTGTGGCTGGTGGGAATCTCCATGCTGCTGGCAGTTGCCATTGGCCTGCCCCTGGGGATTCTGCTCACGCGGCGGCAGGCGCTGAGCAAACCCGTAATCGGCGCGGCAAACATTGTGCAGACCATTCCCAGCCTGGCGCTCTTCGGCTTCCTGCTGCCGGCTCCCTGGCTGGGGGAGCGCGCTGATCGGCTGGCGATTACGGCGCTCGCCCTCTACGCGCTATTGCCCGTGATTCGCAACACCTACACGGGAATCCTCGGCGTTGACCCCGGCGTACGGGAAGCCGCGCGCGGCATGGGCATGACGGACGGGCAGGTGCTTCTTCAGGTTGAGCTGCCACTGGCGATGGGCGTTATCCTCGCGGGCGTGCGCGTAGCCACCGTCATCACCGTGGGTACGGCCACCATCGCTGCCGCCATCGGCGCGGGAGGGCTGGGGGAATTCATCTTCCGCGGCGTGGCGATGGTGGATAACCGGGTGATTCTCGCCGGGGCCATCCCCGCTGCACTGCTGGCGCTGCTGATGGACCTGCTCCTGGGACTTGCGGAGCGCAGGCTGACCTACGCCCATTGAATTCGTGGCGGAGCCCCAAAGCAAGTCAAAAGGCAAAAGTGACAGGACGTGTGTATTGGGGTCTAGG
This sequence comes from Terriglobia bacterium, assembly GCA_050010335.1. Classification (GTDB taxonomy): domain Bacteria; phylum Acidobacteriota; class Terriglobia; order UBA7540; family UBA7540; genus Bog-366. Next base: position 3,252 of record JBEKLF010000363.1, on the reverse strand, counting down.
GCATCCCTATGAGCTGGCGTGTTTCCCCTGCGTGGCTTCCTATCGCGGCGACTTTGGGAGCCCTCCTTGCGGCCTCGTGTTTCACGGCCTGCGGACCCGCGAGGCAGCAAACGCTGGTGATCGGTTCAAAAAACTTCACCGAACAAGTGATCCTGGGCGAAATGCTGGCGCAGCACCTGGAAGCGAAAACGGGATTGCACGTGGAGCGGCGGTTTTATCTCGCCGGCACTTACATCAGTCATCAGGCGCTGCTGGCGGGGCGTATTGACGCTTACGTGGAGTACACCGGCACAGCGCTTACCGCCATTCTGAAGCAGCCGGTGGAAAGCGACGCCGGGAACGTGTATGACAAGGTCAAACGGGAGTATGCCTCACGCTTTGACTTGGAAGTTCTGGACCCACTCGGCTTCAATAACACTTTCGCCATCGTAATTCGCGGCGAAACCGCGCGCCGCCTGAATATTCATAAGCTGTCCGAATCCGGGCCCTACGCTCGCGAATGGCGGCCCGGGTTCGGTTACGAGTTCATCGAGCGCCCCGACGGCTATCCGGGGCTTGCGCGGGCTTACCACCTCACGTTTGGCCAGCCCCCGCGCATTATGGACTTGGGCTTACTTTACCGCGCACTGTTGGAAAAGCAGGTTGACTTGGTGGCGGGCAGCTCCACCGACGGCCTTATCGCTGCCCGCGACCTGGCCGTGCTCGAGGACGACAAGTACTACTTCCCACCTTATCAGGCCGTGCCCATGGTTCGACGCGAGACGCTGAGGCGCCATCCCGCGGTTCGGGAAGCGATCAATCAGCTTGGCGGGAAAATCTCCGATGAGGAGATGCGGCGGCTGAACTATGCGGTGGACGGCGAACACAGGGACCTTCCGGAAGTAGTGCGCGAGTTCCTGCGCACAAAGCATCTCGATTAGGACCTCGAGAAAGCCGCCGGCCTAGAAGCGTGTCGGAAACAACGATTTCTCAGCGAAGAATCAATAACTTACACACAGTCTGATCTCGCTAAGTTATTGATTCTACGTGCAGCGAAATCTATCTCCGACAGACTCCTAGCCAACCGGGATTCGCGCCACAGTTGTTGATTCGCTATGTCGAGCCGAAAAGGCGGGAATGGAAGAATCTCTCGTGGCACAACCCTCCCATACCCACGCGCGAGATTTCACGGAGATTTCACGAAAACTCCCTTGCGATTTCACGCTCCCTTTATAAACAATTGTGACGGGCCCCCGAAATTTTGACGAATGTCATATAATAAGTAAAGCTTTCAGGCGGGAAAAGAAGAATCCAAAGCAGCGAGAGGTTGAAACCGTCAATCCTTCATCGGACACTTCGTCGCTGCGGCCGGAATGGGCTTTCGTAGTCCAGTTTCGTGAATCCATTCATTCCTCATCACTCCCCTCCGCCGGCCGCGTAGAACATATTATGTCGGGACAAAGCACACCATTTTCTGGCCCGAACGATCTATTCGAGTTCTTCAGGCGCATGCTTATGGAACAAAACCAGGTTTGCAGGAGAACCATGGGAGGAATACACCATGAAGAGGGCCGCGGCACCCATTTCCTTTGCCGGTTCCCAGCTCGGCGAAGCACGCCATGTCTGCGCGTTTTTCAATAGCGACGACGAAGAGTATCGCGTGTTGCTTCCGTTCATTAAGGACGGATTCGAGCGTGGCGACAAGGCGGTTCACGTCGTTAATCCGGATCAACGTCGCGGCCATCTGCAACGGTTGGCAGCGGTCGGGATCGACCCCACGGCCGCCCAGCAGCGCGGGCAATTAGAGCTTCGGACCAACACCGAAACGTACCTGCGGGACGGCCGTTTCGATCAGGATCGGATGCTCGAGGTGTTCGAGCAGTTGGCCAGCGGCAACGCCAAAGGAGGATTTCCGCTCAGTCGCATTGTCTGCCACATGGACTGGGCGGTTGAAGGTCGATCGCATGTCGACAATCTCGTTGAGTTCGAATCGCGCGTGAATGAGGTGTGGCGTCGCCACGACGACGCGGTCATTTGCACGTACAATCTTGCCAAATTTGGAGGAGACACCGTGATTGACATCATGCGGACGCATCCGATGGTCATCATCGGCGGCATTCTTCAGCAGAATCCGTTCTTTGTACCGCCGGAGGAGTTCCTGCGGGAAGTTCGCGAACGGCGGGCCAGGCGGACTACGTCACCCTCGACGGCGGTCTAACATGGAAGTGCAACTCGAACATCCCGCCGACGAGATCAAGCGCCTTCAGCGCTGCATTAATGATTTGGTCAGCGTCCAAACTCTTCCCGCCATCTGGAGTGGCGGCGAGCCATCCCAGATTGTTCATACCTTGCTCGACGCGCTCCTAAGTATGCTCCCCCTGGATCTCGTCTATGTGCGGTTGAAAGACCACGTCGGCGAGGCGCCCATCGAGATGGTCCGGGTCGCGCAATCGCGAAAACTGATGCCCCGGCCGCAAGAGATCTGCGAGGTGTTCAACCCCTGGTTGGGAGCTGACCCACAGAGATGGCCTCCGCTGGTACGGAACCCTATTGGAGACGGAGACATTTCGATCGTGCCCTTGCGACTGGGGTTGCAGGGTGAAATCGGCGTAATCGTAGCCGGGTCTCAGCGAGCGGATTTCCCGGGGCCGACCGAGGGACTTCTTCTGAGCGTAGCGGCGAATCAAGCGGTGATCGGGCTGCAAGAGGCACGGATCTTGAGCGAACAGAAGCGGGTCGCAAGGGAACTCGATCAAAGGGTTGAGCGACGGACCAGAGAACTTGCCGCCGCGAACGGGGAGCTGAGAAAAGAGATTACCGAACGCAAGATAGTGGAAGAGAAGCTACGTCAGGACGAACGGGAGCTGCGGGGCATCACGGACGCCATCCCTCAGGCCATTACCGTCTTAGATCCGCAGGGGGCCGTTCTCCATGTCAATCGATGGGTGCTTGATTATTCCGGCCTGAGCCTGGAAGAGGTGGTGATGCCGGATTTTCGTAGCCGAATCTTTCATCCCGAGGACGTGGCACGTCTGCAAGACGTTCGTCGCGACGCCTTATCGAAGGGTTTGCCATTTGAAAATGAACAACGAGCGCTGGGGAAAAGGGGTTGCGGCACGAACCGATTCGGCATAATTTGGGAGGCGGCATTATGCAGAGGATTTTTAGCTGAGCGGGCGCGACGGGGGAATGTTGGACTCCACTTCAATGTTGCCTGCGCCCGCTCAGCTAAAAATCGGTTGTACTAAACCGCGGGCCTACGGAGACGCTATG
>JBEKLF010000362.1:0-7186 GCA_050010335.1 Terriglobia bacterium | reverse complement strand
GGTGGACAACTGGCCGTCGGAAAGGCCGTCAAGAGCCGTGCGGGCGGATCGGATAGACCTGTTGACAGACCGAGCGCTGGTCGGCCGCCCAGCCTGGTTTCTTACTGTCTGAATCGCAGAAGCGAAAGAAGGTGAAATCTGTGGGAAAGCATCGGACAAACCGTGCAAAGCATCGTATAATAGGGGAGGGGTATTTCCGGCCGGGCTTGGAGAAAAGTTGTTTAGACACCTCTTTATTGGATTGGCCTTTCTGTTGTTTGTTCCCAGCCAGATTTTTTGGGTGTGGCAGGTGCGCGCAGTAGGCAGGAAATTCATTCGCAGCCTGTCCGTGCGGCGCTGGGTTGGTTGGTGTGGGTTTGGCATCTACTTGGCGTTGGTAGCCCTGAATCTGTTTTTGCCGACCCCCACTCCTGAGCCTGCTCGCCTGACGCTTCGAGCCGCGCTGCTGCAAGCGCCTTTTCGCTGGTGGATGCTCGCTTCCTTGCTGGGGTTCGCGGCAATAGCAGGATTCTACCTGTGTGGTTTCCTTGGGCGAGCCGCTTATTGGCTATACCGGAAGATTCTCCCCCCTTCCGACCCTGGACGCGAGCGTTTGCTCTCTCCGGGGCGGCGCCACTTCCTTGCCCGGAGCGCCGTGGCCATCAGCGCCACGCCCTTTGCGGCCTGCGCCTATGGGTTGATGTATGAACGCACGGAGATTGAGACCACGCGCCAGCGAATCACGCTGCGGCGGTTGCCGAAAGCCTTTGACGGTTTCCGCATCGCGCAGCTTTCCGACATTCATATCGGCCCCTTCATGCCGGCCGAGGACATCCGTAAATACGTGGCGATGGTGAATCAGTTGAAGCCGGATTTGGTGGCGCTAACCGGCGACTTCGTCACTTGGGAGGGCTCCCCGCAAGGGGCAGTGGTGGAAGCTCTGTCCGGTCTCAAGGCGCCGTATGGCATTTTCGGTTGCTTGGGCAATCATGAGCAGTGGGCTGGTGTGGCGAACTCCATCACCCGCCTTTTCAGCGAGCGCGGGGCCAGGATGCTTCGCCTTGAAAACGCAGCGATTGAATCCGCCGGCGAGCGTTTGAATTTGATTGGCGTGGATTACCAAACCCGCGTGCCCTTCGGCCCACCGCGCGAGGGAATCGTGAAACAGTATCTGGAAGGCGTTGAACCTCTCATGCTGCCAGGCACCGTCAACATTCTTCTCAGCCACAATCCCAACACCTTCGACCGCGCCGCTGAACTCGGTATCGATCTCAGCCTGGCCGGCCATACTCACGGCGGCCAAATAACCCTGGAATATATCTCCCCCGACCTTTCCCCCGCCCGCCTGATCACCCCCTATGTTCGCGGCTGGTTTCAGAAAGGCGAGTCCCAACTCTACGTCAACCGCGGCATCGGAACCATCTTCTCCCCCGTCCGCTTCGGCTCCCCGCCGGAAATTACGTTGTATGAATTGAAGCGGGGGTAAAGAAAGCTGTCAGCTATCAGCGATCAGCTTCCACCATGCTGCGCGGGAGAGTAATCGGGCTTTGCGGGCGTATCAAGTCTCTGCGCAACTCGCACGCTTGACAACAGGGTACCTCACTTCTACGATAGGAAGCGCATGGAAGTAGAATTCACCCCCGATCTTGAAGCCAAACTCACCCGGCTTGCCGTCGAGCAGGGCTGCGACACGAAAGCGCTCGTGCGCGAAGCGGTGGAACGCTTCGTGAACTACGACGAATGGTTTATCAGGGAAGTTGAGAAGGGTTTAGCCGCCGCTGACCGGGGCGAGTTCATCGAACACGAGGAAATCGGCAAGCTGATAGATCGCCGGTATCCCGGCTAATGCGCATTCGCTGGACAGAGCCCGCTTCCCGCGACCTCACACAGATCTCCGACTACATCGAAGGACATGACGGCCCGTCGGCGGCTCGGCGTGTAGCACTCACAATCTACCAAGGCGTAGATTCCCTCACGCACTTTCCGTTCCGCGGTCGTCCGGGCCGCAGGCCGAAGACTCGTGAATTGGTATTTCCTGACTTGCCCTTCTCAGCCGTCTACCGTATTCGCGAGGATTTCATTGAAATCATCCGCATTCTGCATGGCGCACAGAACTGGCCTTAGCAATCGTAGCGCAGACCTCCGCCGTTGAGGTCTGCGGCTCTTCCCTAGACTCCTGCTTCCCAACATGTGGGTAGGCGCACGTTTTCGAGATTTGCGGTAATTGCAAGTGAAGTGCCGCGGACCCCAAGAACGGCGATCCGCGCTACGCTTGCTCGCGGATCAACTACTGGGCGTCGCCTGTTGATGACTCCAAGATTCCCGACCAGTAGGTTCTCCGGGTTTGTATTACTGCGTCCGGATAGTTGGCGACGCGAACCCGTAGGGAGTGGAGGCTCAAGGCGGGGGCGGAAGTCGGCTTGAAGCTGAGCACGTAGTAATCGTGGATCTGGTTGGAGATGCGCTGTAAGCTCGCCTCAAAACCTCTCTGGGTGGTGAAGTTGACGTACTCTCCGCCGGAAAGAGAGGCGAGATCGGAAGCGGCGTTGCGCCTTAAAGCATTCACCACCAACTGAAGTTCCGGGGGCAGCACAAGTAGAGGAGGATGCTCCGTATACACGGGCTCCGGCACAGGGGGCGGGGATGAGTTCGCCTCCGCTGGTGGCGGTTGGTGCGAAGGCGAAGGTGGCGGAGTGGAGACCGCGGCCTGAGGCGGTTTATCGTCGTAGCGAAGATCCTCGATGATCTCGTCTCGAGATGGGGAAAATGCGACAGAGTAAATCACCGTGTCCGTGACTCCGAGTTCGGCGACTACATCCTGGAGTTTCGAGCGGCTCCCGTGGTCGCGCGTTTCGCCAATAAGCAGGATGGCGCGGCGGTAATGACTCTGCCGGCGCCTCAGCATATTGATGGCGTAATAGACAGCGTCGATGGAAGCGGCATGGAAGTCGCCGCAATCCTTAATCCGCGATAGAGCGAGGGGAACGGCTTCAGGACTCCCGGAAAAGTCGTCGAGTACGTAAGGCCTTTCGCCGTAAGTGAGGATGGCAACTTCGTGAGGGGCGTCACCGACAATTCCATCGATCATCGCGCCGAGGCCTTTGAGCTTCTTGAATTCCAAGGGCGCGGACCGACTGCATTGCACCGCTACCACCAGGGACACGCCCCAAGAATCAGGATCTTCGTCAACCTGTACGGATTGGCGAACACCATTGTCTTCGACAATGAATTGTTCCGGCTGGATCCCATAAATGGTCTCGCCCTTCTTGCTCTGAACCCGCGTGGGAAGGTAGACGAGGTTCGAGTGGGTGGTGAATTTGTAATTCTCTGCGTCGGTTTGGCCATGAGAGGAGTCGACGTTACCAGTGCTTTGACCCGACGCCAAGCGGGCGAATAGGAGTGTCGCTCCCAGGGCCAGTGTGAGGGTGGACCAGCCGAAGTTGAACATTGGTAACCGCGGGTGATTCATCTCCCGTCAGATGCGTTCCGAGTGAACGTCGTTGCCGCATGGAGAATAGCAAGCGCAGCGCGGACCCCCATCGTTGAGGTCTGCGGCTCTTCCCTTGACTCCTGCTTCCCAACATGTGGGCAGGCGCACGTCTTCGAGATTGGTGGTTATTGCGAGTGAAGAGCCGCGGACCCCAAAACCGGGGGTCCGCGCTACAAGTACCATCATCCCTGGCGCAGGGCGTTAGCTCACATTCAGTGTGAGGGAGATACTGTGCTGCAAGTTGGCCGATCCCGATGTGGCTCCGGTAATGGTCACGGTGTACGTCCCGGCGGGAGTCCCGGGATTACTGTTGCCCCCGCCCCCCCCACCTCCACCACCGCCGCCGCAGGCGGCCATCGCCAGGGCAAGCACAGCAAGTGCGGCCATGGCTCCCTAGCCTGTTTGGGGACAACGCCCCGAGGCACCTGCGAATGTAGGCTTTCGGTGCCCTGTCAGGGGACAAATGGTCGCTGGGCGCTGCCCCCCCCCCCGCAGGTGTAACTATTCCGGTACGAGGTTGGTAATGTCCGAAGATCCTTTGGGCGCTAAATGGGTGAAAATGACTTATTGTCCATTGATCAATAAGGGTCACCCAGCCCTTATGGTGGGCAATGTTTGGCTGTGTTGGTTAATAGCGGTTTATCCACAATTCAAACGTCCGCTCGCGGGTGGCGGTGGCCCCCGAGCGGTCGCTGCCTTCCGTCTACGGCTTTCCTCACTCCACCGGGACGATGCGGGTTCCCGCCATACCTTGCATGGCTTCGGGAATGCGTTCCGGAGACGTGATGATGGCCAGATGGCCGCCGCGTTCAAGGTAGGCGAGGGCGGCTTCGATTTTCGGTCCCATGCTGCCAGCGGCGAATTGACCTTCGCGCAGGTAGCGGCGCGCCTCCGGAACCGTCAGGTTGCCAACGGTGCGTTCCTGGGCTGTGCCGAAGTTGAGCGCCACTTGCTCGACACCGGTGGAGATCAGAAAGAGTTCGGCTTCGAGTTCCCACGCCAGCAGACTGGAGACCCGGTCTTTATCGATGACCGCGTCGATTCCGACTAACCGGTCGCGCTTGAAGACCACGGGAATCCCGCCGCCTCCGCAGGCGATCACGAGCGCGTCATGAGCAAGCGCGCCCTGAATGGCAGCGAGCTCCATGATCGACTTCGGCTCCGGTGAGGGCACAACGCGCCGATAGCCGCGCCCGGAGTCCTCGATCATCGTCCACCCCTGCGCCGCGCGGCGGCGGTCCGCCTCTTCCTGAGGATAAAAAGGGCCAACCGGTTTGGTGGGATTGCGCCAGGCGGGATCGCGCCGCGACACCAGCACCTGCGTCACCATGGTCACCACCGGCCGCCGCAAACCGTGGCGCTGAAGAGTTTCCTGGAGGATTTGTTGCAGGAGATACCCGATCGTAGCTTGCGTTTCGGCGACGCAGACATCGAGCGAGAGGGGCGGGACCTGCGCCGCGGCCATTTCCGAACGTAGCAGCGCGTCGCCCACCTGCGGGCCGTTGCCATGCGTCACTACTACCCGATAGCCCGCCGCCATCACGGCGGCAATGCCTTCGCAGGTTACGGAGAGATTCGCGCGCTGCTCCTCAAAGGTGCCGCGTTCACCCGGCTTGACCAGGGAATTGCCACCAATGGCCACCACGGCGATAGGCATAACGCGACTCAGGAGAGCAGGGCCAGGAAGATGGCCTTCTGCATGTGCAGGCAATTTTCCGACTGGTGATAAGCGATCGAACGGGGGGAGTCCATGACGTCGTCGGTCACTTCCTGGCCCCTCCGCGCCGGCTGGCAATGCATGAAGAGCGCTTGCGGGCCCGCCGCACGCATCAGTTGGGAGTTCACCTGGTAGGCGCGAAACACCTCCTGGCGAGTTTCCGCTTCGTGCTCCATGCCCATGCTCGTCCACACATCCGTATAAACCGCGTCCGCGCCCACCACCGCCTCCGCCGGATCGTGCGTCAGCGTCACGTCGCCCCCCTCGCGTTTAGCGTCCGCCACCACGGACCGGTCCGGTTCGTAGCCCGGCGGTGTCGCGATGCGCATGCGAACACCCAGCCGCGCCGCGCCGTAGATCAGCGAATGCGCCACGTTGTTGCCATCACCCACCCAGGCAAGAGTTACATTCGCCAGCCTACCCTTGCACTCGAGCAACGTCAAGTAATCGGCCAGCGCTTGGCAGGGATGCTCGAAATCGGTAAGGCCATTGATGACTGGGACAGTGGCGTGCTCGGCCAGCTCAATTGCCGTCTGGTGTGAATGTACGCGCGCCATGATGATGTCCACTCAGCCGGAGAGATTACGCGCCACGTCCTTGACGGCTTCACGCTCGCCCAGCCCCACTTCGTCCGAACTCAGGCAAAGCGCCCGTCCACCCAATTGGCTGATGCCCAGATCAAAGGTCACGCGAGCGCGCAGGCTCGGTTTCTCAAGAATCATCGCCAGCGAACTACCCTCGAGCGCGTTATGGTACCGCTCGGGATTGGCCTTGACTGCCTGCGCCAGCTTCAAGAGGAAATCAATCTCCAGCGGCGTCAGATCATGGAGCGAAATCAAGTGCCGATGTGCCAAATTCGACGGCCGCAAAAGTGGCGATGGTTCTTTCTCGGCAGGGGGGACAATGTTGAGTTTGCGCATAATTCCGTAATGGCCTCGGCGGTAGCGAAAGCAAGAGGGGGGCCATGAATCGTGCGACTGGGGGGATACAAATTAACCCTTTTGTTTGTGGTATGTTAACGGCCTAGCGACGGATTCGGCGTGCTTGGCCCGGCAAAACTTGGGGATTATCACGCTGTCTGCGCTTCCAACGGATGTTAGGTGGTAGGGGCCGGGGCTGGGGGCTGAGGTAGTGCACCACAATTCATGATCGGAAGTATGTACTTTACGCACAACTGACGCCGCGGTATACAATGACACCACATAGGCCGCATCCCCGAGTATACCTGAGACCAATACCGTGGCGGCCTCCGAGGCCGCAGACATTTCCTAAGTCAGACCCTTGGCGGCCTCTGCCTCTGTAGGCTTGCCCTGCTTCTCCAGGACCTCCGCCAGGTAATGTGCGGCCAGACTCTCGCGTGGATCTAAATCCACTTCCTGCCGGAGTTCGTGCTCCGCGGTCGCCATGTCACCTGTGCCCCAGGCCATGAACCCATGGGCGAAGTGCGCTCCGCGGCAATGGGGATCAAGCTTTAGGGCTTGCTGGATTTCGCGAACGGCCTCGTCCAATTTGTCCTGCTCGTCATAGGCGCGGGCTAGTAACAAATGCATCGAAGCGGACTGGCCGCTGCTTGAACCCTCGCGGCTTACCAGTTCCAGGACCTTTTCCGCTTGTTTTTCCTGAAGGTAGCTTCTGCCCAGCCAGTGGAGTATCTCGGGGTCGTCAGGTCGAAGCCGATGCCCCTCTTCGAAGGTTGCAACAGCTTGTGCATATTCGCCGAGGGAATAGAGGCTTCGCCCTAATCCCACTTCTGCCTCTGGGCATTGAGGGTCTGTGTGCAATACTTCCCGGTAACCGAGAATCGACTCTTTGGTTTGCCCAGCCTTTTCGAGGTCCTGTGCGCGGCGAAGAGCCTCGCGCGTATCTTCTGCGCGCCCCACTATACATCCGCGCATAATTAAAGGGACATAATCGGCCCCTGTATGGCATACTTCTCGCAGGAGGAGTAGCCATGCTTCCTCGCCTGCTGCGGTTGCATCCTAAAACCTATGATCGGTTGA
>JBEKLF010000361.1:0-8037 GCA_050010335.1 Terriglobia bacterium | reverse complement strand
AGGGACTTCCCGGTTCGATATACAGCGTTCCCGTTCCTAAGCTCCCCAGCCACTTCCGCAACTCCTGGGCGATGAACTCCGGACCATTGTCGGAGCGCAGATGCTCCGGGATTCCCCGCCACACCATCACCTCCGCCAACGTTTCGATCACTTCTTGGCTGCCCAGTCTTCGCCCCACCCGGATCGCCAGGCACTCCCGCGTGAACTCGTCGATCAGCGTCAGCAATCGTAGCGCCCTGCCATCGTGCGTCACCGCGCTCACAAAGTCGTAGCTCCAAACATGGTTCGCTCGTTCTGGCCGCAGCCGCACGCAGGAGCCTTCGTTCAACCATAAACGTCCTCGCGCCTTCTGTTTCTGCGGCACTTTCAGCCCTTCCCGTCGCCAGATCCGCTGCACCCGGTCCTTGCCTACCATCCACCCTGCACTCCTTAACAGCGCCGTGATCTGCCGATAGCCATAGCGCCCGTACTGGCTCGCCAGCGTGATGATCGCCCGTGTCAACCCATCCTCATCGCGGCGCAGAATCGGAGCATACCGTTGTGTGCCTCGCCCTTGCCCCAGCAACCGGCAGGCATGCCGTTCGCTCAAGCCGTACCGCTCACGCGCATGCTCCACCGCACAACGCCGCCGCTCGGGGCTTAGAAGTTTCCCTGCGCCACATCGCGCAGCACTTGCTTCTCCAGGGATAGCTCCGCCACCAACCGCTTCAATCGGCCATTCTCTTTTTCCAGCTCCTTCAGCCGCTTCGCCTGGTCCAGCTTGAGCCCTCCGAATTCCTTCCGCCAGCGGTAGTACGTCTGTTCAGTGATCCCCACTTCTCGGGCCGCTTCTGGCGTCGTCTTGCCGTTGGCAATCTTCCGCAGCAGATTCACAATCTGCTCCGCTTTGTACTTTTGCTTTGGCATGACCGGTCTTCCTCCTCAGGTGAATTCTCTCTCATTTCACCTGGCACAAGAAACCCCGGTCAGGTCACAACTTCGCCGCCAAGCAGTCTCCCTGACTGTTGAACAGAAATAGCGGATGATAGCAGACCGACTCGAAATATCCGTTGTAAGCGCTCTGTTCCTGCTCTCCATAGACCGGGCTCTCACTGCTATCCATATTCAACACGACCCGCTGCGACGAGCCGACTCCTTCTGCCCGGGCCACCTGTTGCCGATTGAGCTTCACCAAACCAGTCAGATTCTCCTCGCGCGCCAGCAAGTCGGTCTCGAACCTGAGCTGCGCGATTTTGAAAACTTGATCAAAAAGGTCAAGTTCCAAACCTCAAGATTTCTACGCTAGTGGCTCACAAACTCAACAATGTCCGAGTGTGCAGGCTGGTCGACCTTTATGAAGAACGTGATGCCGGAAGCTGTGAAATATAAGGCTGCATAGAGGATGACTACTCCCTCAAATCCGTACTTTGGCAGAAGGAGGGTGGCAAGTGCCGGTCCGACAAAATTGCTTAACCCTCCGCCCAGGTTTTGTACTGAGATGGCGGCCCCCTTGTGATCCGGCTCTATCATGGGAAAGATCGCGCCCATTGGAACAAAGGAGGTTATGGTGAGTGAAAATAGGAGCGCTGCCACAACAGCCACGGCGAAGTTGTGGGGGAAGCGGGAAGGCAGATAGTAGAACAACAATGTCGCGCTTCCGCAGCCGACGAAACCTACCCAACGCATCTGCCTCATCCAGCCAATGCGGTCCCCAACAACGCCCCACATCACATTCGTAATAGGTTGTAACAGGAAGAATGTCCCCCAGATCTGGAGCCATTGCGGGGTCGTAAAGCCGATGCGAGCCGAGGTGTAATACAACGGCATGATTACCGGGAATCCGAAGAGTGACAGATTACAGATGATGCGAGTAATGAGGGCCCGAGCAATGTCCTTGTTTTGAAAAATCAGGGTTAAGCCTTTGCTCATCTCGCGCAGTTTGCCGTTGATGCCGAGGCCATGTTCTGCAATCTGCCTCTTCTCTTCCGTCGATTCCTTCGTAGCGAAGAGAATGACGAGCCCTCCCACGAGCACCCAAGCCATCGACATCCACAAAGTTCCCATGAATCCGATCACGGGAATCGTGAAGCTGGGCAAGTAAGAGCCGACAATTCCATACCCTATCGTAAACATCGCCCACACCCAGCCGATCGCCGACGCCAATCGATGACCTGGAGTCTTCTTCACAACCCAGACGAAAAAAGCATAGAAGAATAAGGGGTATGCGAAGCCGCGCATTCCATAGAAAATCAGCGCGAGTCTCAGGTTGCGATGACTCAGTCCAAGCTGCAGGAAAAGGACATGAAATAACAACCACCAGGCGATCCCAACTAACATCACCTTCCTCGGTGCGAAAACCTCGGCAAGTACGCCAGAGGCCCAACTGGAAAGAGCCGCAGTAGCGCCATAGACCGTGAATACCAGGGATGCATCTCCTCCGCTAAAGCCGAGGTTGACAATGTACTTCGAAAGGAACGCCTGCTCGATGCCGTCTCCTGTCATGCAGAAGACGATTGCGATGTATCCCCCCAAGAGGATAACTGGCATACCCAAGAACGCGCGATTCTTGATCGGAACATTCATCGTGTCGTCTCGCCACCGCAAGATGCGATACTGAAGTGGAGGAAGAAGAGCCCTCTTGCAGAATCCTGTGCCCGAGGGTTCGATATTACCCGATATCCTCCAAGTCGATCTGAAGCTTGATGTCGCTCGGTCGTCCCTCAGCCGCACGCTCGAAGGCCTGCACACCCTGCCCAAAGGGAAAGGTGCCCGAAAGCAGCGGTTTCAGATCAACCCTGCCTGACGAGATCAATGAAATTGCCTTGTCGTAGACATTTGCGTAACGAAAAACTGTCTCGATTCGAATCTCCTTGCTCAGTGCGCGAATCACATCGAAAGGAACGCGGTTCACTGGGCAGCCGACAAGGACTAGAGTGCCAGCAGGAGCGACCAAGTCGATGAGATTGTCATATGCCGTCGGGCTCCCGCTTGCCTCAAACACAACATCCGCGCCCCATCCGCCGGTGAGCTCAGAAACGGTTTCAGTCAGAGATGTATCTCGGATATTGACTGGAATAATGCCTTGGTATCGCCCTGCGACGGCGAGCTTTTCAGTCGCCAGATCGGCAAGGATGACTCGTGCCGCACCTCCTGCCAAGGTGGCCAGGGCCACCATGATCCCTATCGTGCCGGCTCCCACCACCGCTGCGGTGTCTCCTGGCTTCAACCCAGCCTTGGTTGCCGCCTGCATACCAATGGCAAAGGGCTCGACCATTGCACCTTCTGCAAAAGACACGTTGTCTGGAAGCTTATAGGTGAACGCCGCCGGATGGACCACGGAAGGGGTCAAGCATCCGTGGATTGGGGGTGTCGCCCAAAACGTGACAGAAGGATCGATGTTGTAGTGTCCAAGGCGGCTAGCCCTTGAACTCACATCGGGGATGCCTGGCTCCATGCACACGCGATCGCCCGGTCTTAGGTGTTTGACCTCCCAGCCCGTTTCAGTTACAACTCCCGCTGCCTCGTGACCTAGAACCATCGGCGCGGTGATCACATAGTGTCCGATTTTCCCGTGCTTGTAGTAGTGAAGGTCGCTGCCACATATGCCCACACGCATGACCCTGATTCTGACATCGCCGGGCCCCAATTCTTCCGGGACATCGATTTCTTGAAGGGATAGCTTCAACTTTTCTTGCAGTACAAGTGCTTTCATGGTTCCTCCATTGAATTTTCTGCGGTCTGCCTACTATGGCGTGGGAAGGCACTGAGCGGACAAGGTACACTCAGTGACATCCCCGATCAAAAGCCCAGGGGCTTGGTCCGCCAGCCGCGCCAGCGGATCTGTCGGGAACTCCACATGAGGCCCTTGGCCAGAAGCCCGGGAATTCTGCGCCCCGAAAAGGATGCTCAGGGCGGCTGCCGAACCGCACGTCATGAATTCACGGCGAGAAAACTCATCCACTGGAAACCTCGCTTTGTAATAGGATTCTAACCCGCGCTCTCTACGCTCAATTTCACCCGAGTTTCTCTGCCGGGCAGCATTGCGATTGCGAGCGGCAGGCACTCGAACCCCGGAGCCAGATCAAAGGTGCGTTCGTTGGACGGCATGTCGAAGCCTTGAGGTGCGTCTGTACGAACGAGTAGATATCCGTTTCGCTTCGTCATCCGAACCGTCTTTGGATCGACCTGCTCGGCAGCCTCCCCATGCGGTGAGACCACCGGAAGGATGAACCGCACCGGAGTGGGTCCCGCAGCATCTGTAGTGGCGACGATCTCCACTGTACCTTCAGTGAGTCGGTAGACCAGGTGATAGTGCACGTCACGTTCAGCACAACTCTGGTGTGCAGCCGTTAGCAGCTTGCCTTGAGCTACGAAAGTAATCTGCTGCTGGTCAGCACTTGCGGTTAAAGTCGCTTCGAAGTCGCTTAAGCTGGTGTAGATCTGATCATCGGCAGCACACTCTACCCGTGGGGTCAGTGTCATGTGCGGATAGTCACGGTACGCCTGCTGGTCGCAGACTTCTATTATCTGGTACTTCGTCATTCCGGCAACCAGGATGGGGCCGAGCGCGCGGTGATATAACAGCGACAAAGCTCCGCCACTCGCGTGCCCGCCACCCGGGCTCCCGCCGCTGACCTGTTCGCGTTCCACATAACCCCAGTCATACTCAGTCACGGTGGCCCGCCAGGCGCCGATTGCCGCAAGCCAGGTGCCGACTTCGGGATACCTCTTTAAGCCATAAGCTTCCTCTCGAGGCAGAGACAGGCGCTGCGCGGGTTGTAAAGCGTCGGTAGCGCAATCCAGTACTGTTGCCAGGGCTTTTGCGTGAGTGAAGGTGTGATGCACACATGGCAAGTCCCCATGCGCAAAGTAGTGCGGCCCGCCATAAAGCAGGCCGTTGTGAGTGCACTCCGCCATCAATTGAAGATTGCGCCACGCGACCTCACAGAACCTTGGGTCATGGTGCGCCAGCAGTACAAAGGCCGGATGACAACCATCGCTGGTGCGGCTTCCCCACCAAGTCCACTTGAAGTTGCGGGTGCCCCAGCTGTTGTCCCATGCGCCGTCGGGGAGCATAAACTCCATGTGCGTTCGCAGCGAACTGATCACCCGGTTAAGGACTTGCTGGTCGTTTGTGGCCAATGCATAGAGCGCCAGCGAGGGCAGCGATTCCTCAACGTTGTAGCCGAGGTCCACAGGGCGACACCCCTTGGGGCTGACGGCATTAAGCGGGTGGCCTTCTCCGAACAGCAAACCGTTGGGGGTGAAATATTCCAGGGTTGTGTGTGCAACTTGACGTGCGCGGTCGAGATAGTGCGTATCCTCCAGCACCTGACCGCAGATCGCAAAGCAGAAGGCGCTGGTTACCGGGTAATTGATATTCCCCATCTCAATATTCATGTTGAGATCGAGCCACTTCGCCGCCCGGGCTAGACGATCAAGCCAGCGTCGGCGCGTACTTGCATCCACCAGCGAGCCGTGGTGCTGCAGAGTTTCGGCCAGCGCGATGGCGTGAAAAACCGTAATCCCTTTCCACGCGTCCAAGCTGACCTCGTTGATCCAACTGCCGTCGCGCTGGCTTACCTGCTGTTCCGACCATTCGTGCACTAGAAGCGCAGCCTGGATGTATTTGGAGTCCCCGGTGGTTCGAGCCGTTCGCAAGAGCGGGTAAACTGCGTCGCCGCAGCGCCCATGGATGATTCCGCAGGCCGGACACAAAATTGCCCCGTAAAGGGCAGGATTGCGAGTCGCCACCACCTGCAACGACACCAATCCGTCGCACCAGGTTTTTAAGAGCTCGGAGTACAGACTTCCATTTGCCTTCGGCTGGTTGGACGGAATTGGAGATCCTCGTTGTTCGCCCGCGGCCGAGACCCAGTCCGGGTGCACAACGGTCGCACCCAAGCCACCGGTCGCAAGACCCGCAATGCGAGTAAATTCCCGTCGTGTTACTCTGTGCATAATAGCCCTCCCATCGGAAGTTGGGGTGTCGGGTGTTTCCGACAGCGCTTCTTAGAACGTGCCGATTTGAAACGCGTTCGGATATGCCGTGATCGGCCTTCTCGAAGCGTTCTAACGACTGACGTCATCCTTCGGTCATGCACCCACCTTAACGATCCGAGAAATATCGATAAGGTACATCTGTCGGCCATTCCCTCCGTGCGGGGAATCAATCACGACTTTCCGGCCGTCCGGGCTGAATCGCGGATGGGTGTCACAGCGCCACTCCCACTCGTATTGCGGTGACGAATAGAAATGCCCGAGTGGATGCCGTTTTCTCGTCTCCACATTGTAAGGATTCTGGTTACGTTCCTTGCCCGGGTAGGTGTCGCAGAGGATCCAACGTTTGTCAGGTAGATAGCTGCAATGGCCGTCCTGAGTCATCACATTCAGGTCTATAACTTGAGCTGTCTGAGTGCGGTCCTCAAACAGGTAAAATCTATCGCCGCAGGAGGGATGCCAAGCCCAAGCCAAAATGTGTAGCGGATCACGCCACCAGAAGTGAGAGGAGTCTCCCGGAGTGAGCAAATAGAGTTTTTTCCCGTCGGGGTTTACTGTAAACATGCGCGCCCAAAAGTGCTGGGGATACACTTTTTCTCCCGACGACATCACTTCCGTTTCACCGATTCCACTTGGCTCCCTCTCATTCCCACAGATGAAAGAAAATAAATCGGCTTCCGTCAGGAGAGAAGAGCAGATGGTTGAAATAATGCTTAGCGCCTCGCTGGTCCCCACGGGTAATCGGTACCTCTGCTATTTCGGCTACCGAGAACAAAAACGTCTGCAGCCCTGTCCGGAGATCCATACGCCAGATGCCAGAGTCTCGTGGTGCGAGCACCTTCTTGTTCGGATCGGGTATCCCGGTGTAGCCGTATCCCGGCCGACAATCGTTAAGTCGGCGAAAATCCGGGCTTACAGCCCACCGCGCATCCGGGCTAATACAGTAGATTGCTCCGGGGAGGGTGCGTCTTTCGCGGGTCTTGACGCCGAGCACGTGTGAAACGAAACGATCACCCTGCCGGTCATTCCAGATGACTTCTATCTTCGATCCGGGCAACCACTGCAACATGCAACCTTGCTGCCAACACCAAGCGCGGCTTTCACCCAATTCGATCCACCGGTCGTTCTCCTCTAAGTCGACCATCCCAACCTTAATGACATCGGTCGGCGCCGGAGGACGACCTTATAAATCAACTTCCATTCCCAATACACAGCGACCGGTTGGATCAAACTGAAGCTTGTCGTAGTAGCCAAACCAATGATACTTTGGCCCACGGGTAATGGCGCGCACTGCTGAGAGCTCTTCGGGACGTGTGGTAGGGAGAAACGGAACAACTGCGAGAGATCTCAAGAACGATCGTCGACCTAAGATAGAGTTCGAGATCATAGACTTACTCCGTGGGGTTTCTGTGTGATGCGTAAGTTCCGCCGCCTGCCGGGAGCTTCCGGGATGCTTGCGGCGCTAAGTTACTGCTGGCCGGACTCTCGCCTTCTGTACTGTCCATCTCTAGCGCCACCCGCTGCCGGTTGATCGCACAGACCGGCCCCGTTGTCTGCTTGGGTCAACAGCTCTGCCTCGAACGATTGCAGCCGGGGAATCCACCGCAGCCCAGCGCTCCCAGATCTTCTCCGATCCGACCACCTGGGATCGGATATTGGCAGAGCAACCCGGTAGACTTGCCAGCAGGCCTGGGGTGTGGTCTTCCCGTTAGCAACCTCCACCTCGATCTGCCGCAGCAGATTCACAATCTGCTCCGGCTTGTACTTCTTCGTTGACATGACCGGTCCTCCTCTTCAGACAGATTCTCTCTCATTTCATCTGGTACAAAAAAACCGGTCACGTCAAAATCAATCTGACATATTCTGACATACCAGCCACTCTTCTTGGGCCTTTTTAATTCATTTCCCATTGGCTTGTCAAGACATCATTTTTTAGCTCCTGCGATTCAGACAGTGGGGGAGGGCGCGAGGCTGGCGGGAGGCAGGAGCGGCGAGACGAGGGGAATTGGGCGCAGGAATGGGGGCGTGTTGAGACGGGTGGCGGCTGTGTCGTAGGGT
>JBEKLF010000360.1:0-7301 GCA_050010335.1 Terriglobia bacterium | reverse complement strand
AGCTAAATGTTTAGTACAGTTCGTCACTATTTTCCGATCATGGAAAGGGCCCGCTCAAAATAAAAGCCTTACCTTTCGGAACGGGCGAAAATTAGGCCTATGAGTGGCGAAGTTGGGTTAGCTCCTTCCGCCCCGTCTCGGCAAACGGAAACTGAAACGTCCCTACCTCCAGCCGCTTGTACCAAATCGCCCACCCGTCCCGGTCCCAATACAGAATCTTCACCCGGTCGCTGCGCCGGTTGCAGTACACCAGCAGGTGGCCGGAGAAGGGATTGCACTGGATGACGTGCTCGGCCAGCATCGACAGCCTATCGAAGGAACGGCGCATGTCGCACGGCACCGTGCACAGGTACACCTTGATCGCCGCCGGGAAACTCAGCATCGGGGTGGCTCCAAGGCCGCCAGCACGACTCGCAAGGTCGCCTCCTCCACGCCTGGGCGGATGCGCAGCCGACGTCCATCCCCCAAAACCAACTCGATCCCGGCATCCGTCGCCCCGGCTTCGTCACTCACCAAAGCAAAACTCGCCCCGCCCCCGTGCACGGCGGGCCTGCGCCACGTTCCTTCCCCCCGGCCTGCCTTCAGTCGGCGCTGCCACCAGTAGAACTGACTCTCCTTTAGCCGGCGCTGCCGGCAGAACTCGCGAATCGACGTCCCGCTCCGCACCGCCTCCCCAATGATCTTCTGCCAGTAACGCTCCTTCTCCACATCGCGCTTCTGACTCCCCATCCCGCACCTCCGTCTTCGATTCACGCACGTGCACTCCATGCATACCCGCGTGCTTATATGTTGGGAAGTATCAGGCGCGAGCTTTAACCGCGAAAGATGGGTTCACAGGACGGATACCCTAAGGTTACATTCCTCCGTCCCGATGAGGTAACAGACATATATGGCCGCATGCCCAGTAAGGGAATGCCTGTAATCCCGAAGTACGGCCCCTCCATTGAGGTGTTCGCCTACCAAAACGCCAGCGCCTTGCAACGCAGACTCTACGCCGTCCAAATTTGCCAGTCTCTCGCCGCTGAATGTCTGCTCCGTGTTGACGAGTGGGAGATCCTCATGCCGTTCTCGGAGTGTCGCGTAAGTAGAATGTGAAAGGAAGACGGGCTCTAGGCGCAATGGGTTCATCGTGCACACTACATCTCGTTCTTGGAAAACGTGTGCAAATTGGGACAGCTTCAGTCTCAAGCTGTGAGCCAAATCGAAAGAATCTGATCAGATGCAAGTGGCCCGCACGTGCACCAGCATTGACATTGGGTGCAGGAGCACTTGCACACGCATACGCACGAACACCTGCCCCCCCCTGCGAGCGCACGATGCACCGACGTTTCGTCTTGCACCGAGTCGTAAGTGCCATCTTCGAATCGACGCATCATGCGGACATATGCATCAGGTTGCGGAACAAGAAACTCGCCCACATTGCACCTCCCGCGGCAGTCACTGTTTTGGCACGTTAAGTCGGCTGCCCGTTTTCTGTCTTTGAGGCTAGTCACGCTAAGCTGTTACAGTTGACCCAGGCGATTTTGTGGTTGCCTGGCTGCCTGAAAGAACTCAACAGAATTTCCGTTTTCATTTTCCGACCGATAACCTATACCCGACCGCCTCTGAATGCAATAGTCTGGTCAGGCTTTGGCTGTTGCGCGCCTCAGCAAGCACGCAAGCCACCTATTTCGCCTCAAGTGAGGCTTACGCAGACCTGAAATGTCACCTTCCCTCGGGAACCGCGCCCTCCCCAGCGGCTCGGCCTCGGTGAGAATCGGGCGGCGGAAGGCAAACGCGATGTCCCGCAGCACTCAAAAGTCCCAGTCGTGTGCCTCCTGCTTCCACCTGAGCCTTCTCCGCAAGCACTTCGGGCAGCGGCAGTGGTCGTCGGTCAGCACCCTCGTGCCCTTCGGCAGGCATAGCTGGCTAATGATGCTACTGACCTGCCGCTTGTTCCTGATGATACACCTGTCGGCGAACAGGGGAATTGGCGGTTCGCGTGCTCGTAGGGCATGCCCCGGGGGCCGCGCCAATCCGATGCCATGCTTGTGCCTCGGCCGTTACATTCGATTCGATTGGAACGCTGTGGTAAACTGGATTACTGCGGGGGCAGAGCAGGAAACCAATGCAGCGAGGACAAGTCTTCCGCCAAAACGGAAGCTGGTGCGTTAGGTACTACGAAGACGAGATTAAAGACGGCAAGGCCGTCCGCCGCCGCGTTTGCCAGAGGCTTGCGCGGTACTCAGACGAGTACCGCTCGAAAAGAGATGTCCTGCCACTCGTCGATCCGATCCTGCCGCCTATCAACAGCAGGTTAGTGCGGCCGGGAAGCTCGATGACCATCGCAGAATTCGTGGAGAAGCGCTACTTTCGGGGCCGCGAGAAGAAACTGCGCCCGAGCACCATCAATGGTTATCGCGAGATTTTCAAGAACCACATCGAGGCGAGCGTGGGCGCCATTCGCATGCGCGACTTCCATACCAGGGACGCGCAGCATTTGTTCGATGCGATGGCTGAAAAGACGCCCGGACTCTCGCACCAAACGCTGATGCACGTGCAGGCTTTCCTGTCGGCCGTTTTCAACTATGCGAGGGGGGAAGATGTGCTGCGCGGCGCTAACCCGATGCAGGGCGTCAAGGCGGAGGAACGGCGCTATAATCCTGGCCGGAGCGCCTACACGCCCGAAGACATTCACGCGATGCTCGGCAGGCTGGAGGAACCCGCGCGGACGGTTGTTGCGGTTGCAGCCTTCACAGGCCTCCGCAAATCCGAGATTCGCGGACTTTGCTGGGAGGATTACACCGGCGACGAAATCCGCGTGGTCCGCAACGTCCGGCGCACGCATGTCGGGCCGACCAAGCAAGAGAGCGGCGAGAATCCCGTGCCCGTCATCCCCATTCTCCGGCGCGCTCTCGATCAGCATCGACGGTGCCATCCCGGCGACGGTTATATCTCTGCCGGGGATCGCCTCCGCGCTCCACTGAACCTCGGCAATCTCTTACGTCGCGTGCTCAGCCCCGAGCTCGAAGGCGGATGGAAAAGATGGCATGGTTTTCGCAGAGGTCTCGGTACAAATCTCTATCGCCTTGGCGTGCCGGCCGAAGTCATCTAGGAGATTCTGCGGCACGCCGATGTGTCCACAACCGAGACGCATTACATCATCGTTGATCGCGCCGAAACCAAGGTCGCGATGAGGAAATTGGAGAGGGCTGTGGGTAAGGAATGGGCAAGGGAAAAACGCCGTCCTGTCTCTTAGTTGTTGAAATAGAATATGTGGGCCTGTAGCTCAGACGGATAGAGCAACGGTTTCCTAAACCGTAGGTCGGGGGTTCGAATCCCCCCAGGCCCTCTTGTTTCAGTAAGTTACGGGCAAATGAAAAGTAAAAGAGCAACGGTTTGTAGAACCGCAGCGCTTTTCCAATCGAGACCTGTCATTCGCAGCTCTACAAGACTTAGCGAACCTTAAGAGGAGGATTCCTGGCTCAAGGTGCACATTGGGTGCACATTTCATAAGTCCCACGCTGGCGTGGGCTGAGGCTAATCCACCACACGAGGTGCATATTCGTTTGGGTTTTTGCAAGGCTCTGGAGATTTCCCGTCGCCAGTGTCAGGTGGACAGCGCACACGATTCCTTGATCCTGATAGAGGTTCCAGAAAATTGCTGAGGGTTGCGTGGTAGGATCGGGAACTGAAGGCGGGGCTGCGGACTCGTATCCCGCCCACCGCGCTCGTCCGCGAATAGGGTGTTCCGCCCTGGAGTCGGCGGCCGTTCACGAGGGCCCTGACCCGATGGCGACGTGTTCTGCAAAGTTGATGCCTTGGAACTACGCCAAGACCCTGCCGGAGGCCGGCACGAGCGAGGATTCCGCGTAGACACCGCCGGGAAAGGAACATCTCCCACTTGGCCGGGAGCTATAGATTCTGGCCGGCCTGATTCACCCCTCCAATATGAGCCCAAAACGCGCGATTTCGAGATCAAAATCCAGTAGGGTTTTGGCCACCCCTATCGAAGTACCCAGACCGAGCTTCGCGTGGGTCTGTACGCCCGCGTTTCCACCCACGACCAGCAGACCATTGGGGAGTGGTATTGTTTCGAGTGAAACCAGGGACAGCGATCAGCCAAGGCAATCAGCCAAGGCAATGTTGACGCGGCATCGCTGCTGGTATACCCTGTTCGGCGTAAATGCCACACGCCGAGTGCCTCTCCGAGCCCGCAACACTCTTTCACTGCCCCTCCACCGCTTTCTATCAAGGTCCATCCACACTCCCATCACCTCTTCCGCCTTGCCTAGCCACCCCTCCCACACGCCTTTCTTGTCCACCGCCCTCCCACCCTGCACGAGAAACACGATTCAAATCCCATTGCGTCCTGATGCGGCTTCCTTCAAACGACTGTATCGGAAGCGCGCCGTCCGCCCCCTCGCGCGGTTCCGTCCCTCTCTCACCGCGCGGTTCCGATAAAGCACTAACGTTTCACTACCGTTTTTCACTCACGTTTCCCATTCCCAATCGGCGTTTGCAGTTGATCTTGCCTCCGACTGCGTTCGGTGATCGAGCGCATATCCCCGTATAGGCCGTAAGAACGTCCGAGTGAACTGGCTCCGGATGCACCGTCACTTGGGTGCCATGGGGTGTCTCAAGGCAGATTTCCGCCGCTCAGGGCTTCTTATCCCCAGCGACCCAGCAGGAACTCAGGCCGCGCGCGCAAGCAGCCAGCAGGATATTCTCCGTGGCAGCGCTGCCATCTTCAAGGTACACGGATTTCGGGCCGAAATGACCTCTTGGCTTGCGTCGGCCACCTCGCCGCATCACCCTCGCCATCCGCATCGACCCTACAGATGCGCTCGTCCTCCTCGCTTCCTTATGTGCAAAAGGGAGGTGCTGGCCAGCAAGGCTGCTCGACTCGATCGCATGATTAACCCCGGTGATTATGGAGCAAGGTAGAGTCGTCCCCAGTCCTCCTCCTTATAGTAAACCCAATTCAGACTGCTGCCATCCCATGCAATGTAGCTATTGCTCCGATTCCCAGGTCCGAAGTAGCCACCCCCACCGGTGTCGTTATCACCCATGCCGACGTTGAAACCGATAACATCTCCGGGTTCACGGCGGCGAAACCCGGGGGTTCCCCCGCTTTCTATAGAGGTGTCGTGGGTGTTGATCATATCCAGCGGGATATTGAATTCGACCACATAGCCACGCGGCCGACGCGCGACCGCGGATTCCCAGCCTTCGAGGTCGGGATTGATGGACGGCTCCGTATACGTTCTGCCGTCGACAGACTTAATGAGCTGGAACCCTTTGTTGTTCACTTCACCCTTAAAAATCCCCCCTTCGAAATCCCCCGCTCGCCTGTCCCCATCGACAAATACCTCGACGTCGTCATCGTGCTATAGAATGGCATCCGGGTTGCTGGCGATCAAGACGTCATCCGCCACCTCGACAGCGACATAGAGGTTGTTGTTGTCGTACATGGCGCGGATTGTGAAGCTCAAGTCGTCCGGGTTGTCCGGTCGGACCACGTAAGGAAATTCCGGCACATGAGGGATGACGCCTGGAGCCGTGCCGGGCTTGACCGCATTGACGTGCACGGGAATGGCCGCGCTCCATTCTGCGGGTCCCAGTACCCCGTCCAGAACAACTGGCTTGTTAGTGCGACAGGCAACCATGATCTGTTGCCCTGGCATGGGTGTCTGCTGATCGGCGAAGGCGTTAACGACAGCGAGAAGTATGATGGTGACGCAAACGTAGAATCGTCGTATCGGACTTAATCCTTTCATGCACTTCGGTTCTGATCTTTTGAAGACCCTTAGCGCGGTTTTGTTGCTTAGATCGAGATCCGTGGTTAGCATCCGAAATCCAGCGTTCATCTTGGCGCGGCGCTTCGTGATTGCCCTACGGTGCTGAGACCGGTTCAAACCCGGCTGGCATCCGGATGCCCAGCCGAGCGGCCGATTGAGGGTTGAAGACGCGTTTGCGGATCGCTACCACTTCCAGTTGCGCCGCCGAGGCATCACCTTTCTCGAGAAGGCGTGCGGCCTACGCCCTAACCTGCCGCCCCCAGGCGTAAAAATCCGCGCCATAAGCGGCCAGCGCACCCCGCGCCACCAAGCCTGACTCGCTGGTGAAGACGGGCAGGCGCGCTTGGTCGCACACTTTCTTCAGCGCTTCGAACGAGGCAAAGACGGTATTGTCCGGCATGGCGAAAAACGCCTGAACTCCCTTGGAAACCAGGGCCTGGGTCGCCATCAAGGCGTCAGCCGAAGAACTCACCGGAGCTACTTCCAAACTCAAGCCTTGCTCGGTGCACGCCTTTCGGATCACCTCCAGCGCCAGCACAGACTGGGGTTCAGCAGGGTTGTAAACCACCCCAACGATGCGCGCGTGAGGGGGACCACCTCGCGGATGATCGCCGGCCCTTCTTTGAGGTAGTCCAGCGTCTCGTACGCCCCCAGCAGGTTACTCTCAAAACCGCCTCCGGCGCTGGTCAGGCCCACGATGTCGGGCCGCGGCGAAACCATCATCAGAATCGGGATATCCTGTGTCCGCTGGGCCGTCACAATAGTGGAAAGGACGGGGCAAGTGGCGATCAGCCGGGGATGCCGCGAAATCAGGTCCTGGCAGGCCTGGATCAATGTCGGCTGGTCCCCTTGGGCACAGCGGTAAACGACTTCGATGGTTCCTTTCTTCTCACTGAAGCCGTGTTCATCCAGAGCCTCCATGAACCCATGCCGGGCCTTGGCGAGGGTATCATCCTCCACGAAATCGAGAAACCCCACGACCGGAGTTCCGGGCCTGGAAGCGCCGCCGCACCCCGCCAGCATGCAAGCCCCTAACAGCACCGCCGGCGGACTCCCGTTCAACCGCCTCGAATGTGGAGGAAATGTTTCAAACTATCTCCGGCCCGGGCGGGGGAGCTACCTTCTCCTCTGCCAGGTTCTTCAGTCATGGTTCACTCCTCTCCTTACGCCCTGCCTCAGGAGCGACTCGGCGGATTGTGTCATCGTTCCGCCCGGGCCACCTGACCAAGACTAACCCAACTTCCACCCTCGTCGGGATGAGATGCTGTATTTACAATAGGTGGCTGTTTCATTCCGTCACTATGAAGAGAGGTCGTGCCAAGATTTGACCGGTTTCATGACCTCTGTTGGGACCTTCAAAGTCGAGTCGATGTCTCGGTGGATCGGTTCCGGCGTGGTGCCTTTGCGAATCTTCAAGGCCCTGCCGTCGGCGGTGGGCAGCACCACGGTGACCACCTGGTGGGTACTGAGTTGCTGGCGCAGCGTCCACCACGAGGTGTGCATGCCCGCGTCCAGGAACCG
>JBEKLF010000359.1:0-13317 GCA_050010335.1 Terriglobia bacterium | reverse complement strand
TGGACAACTGGCCGTCGGAAAGGCCGTCAAGAGCCGTGCGGGCGGATCGGATAGACCTGTTGACAGACCGAGCGCTGGTCGGCCGCCCAGCCTGGTTTCTTACTGTCTGAATCGCAGTTCTGGCGTCCGTTTGGACACCCGAAGGTTCGTTGGTGGAGTTCAGCCTGGGAATCTCCGTCAAGAGTTTCAACTACAAATAGGAGGAAGATATGGCAACAGCATTACCAATCCTGGATATCCAGGAACCGGGCTCGGATTTGGCCCGGAAAACCGTCTTCATCAAGCTTCACCTGGGCTTGCTGGGCAATAGTCGCAAGGTTAGCTCATCCCAAGTTGAAGTGGACGCCGATAAGGAACTCATCCGTGTGGCGAAAACCTTGCTCGACTCGCCAGAGCTTCAAGCCATCCGCACACTCGATGGCGACGTTCGCCGCTTTCTTTACGATACGTGCCTGCCGTTCGAGGTGGGTATTCACCTTCTGCCTCTGGGGTTGCTGGAGACGGTGGATGAAAAGCTGCACGAGTTCAACGACAATCGCAGGGTGTTGGTGGAGGTGTTCCTCGCTGCCTACCCACGCCTTTGCCAAGAGGCCGCAGGGCGACTGCGCACGCTCCATAACCCCGCTGACTATCCGCCGGTAGAGGAAGTGAGCTCTCGTTTTACCTTCAGTTGGCAATACGTCAGCTATGGCGTACCGGAACAGCTTCGGGAGATTTCAGCCCGAATGTTCCAGACCGAGCGGGACAAGGCCGTCCAGGCCATGTCGGAAGCCTGCGCCGAAGTCCAGCAGGTGATGCGCGCTTCGCTGCTGGAGCTGGTCAGCCACCTCCGGGACCGGCTGGCTGACCAGCCGGACGGCAAGCCACAGCGTTTACGGGAAACAACCTTGCAGAAGCTGCGTGATTTCCTGGGAACGTTCGATTTACGCAACGTAGTGGACGACCAGGATTTGAAGGAGCAGGTCGATAAGGCGCGAGCTCTGCTGGAGGGTGTGAGCACGGATACGCTGCGGAACATGCCGCTGATTCGGTCGCGGGTACGGGAGGGCATGGCAGAACTCGCCACCCAGATGGACGCACTGGCGGGTGATCGCGTTAGCCGTAAGTTCCGCTTCGATGAGGAAGGAGGACACAACTCGTGTGCCAATGTGTGAATAGGGTAACTCTAATAGGGTTTTTGGGTGACGCTCCAGAACTTAAATTCAGCCCGAAGGGCACGCCCATCGGGACTTTCAGCCTTGCGGTCAACGAGCGGTGGAAAGACGCAGAGGGTGCTGCTCGTCAGAGAGTAGAGTGGTTTCGCATTGTTTGCTTTGGTCGGCTGGCGGAGGTCTGCGGCGAATACCTGAATAAAGGCAGGCACGTTTACCTGGAAGGGCGGTTGCAGACCCGGAAGTGGGCAGGCCCTGAGGGCGAAAAGCGCACGGCTATCGAAGTCGTGGCCAACCAGATGCAGATTCTGGATCGGCTGCCCCAGAATGGGAACGGTGCGAAGCCTGCCGAATCCTCGAAGCCCGCGGAGCCCGTCGATGAGGGCGACAATCCCTTCAACGATCCTGGAAGCGAGACGGCGGAGCAAGTTCCTTTCTGACGGGCTGCCCCTCGGCGGTGCCCACATTTGAGTGGTCCCACATATCTCTTGCTGCAATTGAACACTGGAGATTTCGCCCTGCACCCGTGGCCAGCGGATGCACTCTGCACTGTTAACCCGGCTGACAATTGCGTTTAGTGTTGGGCAGGTGTAGGTTATCGGTCCGGCTGGAGTTCGATCATCGAAATTCTGGCTTGGGAGATTCTCTCAGAGCAAGGTGTAGCGCCAGCCTGTTTCTCAAGTTTCGCGGCTGGCAAACAGAACCCAGGGGGTGAGCTATGACGACACGACGGAGTTTCTTAAAAGCCTCTGCATTAGCGAGCGCAGGGCTTCTGTGGCCCTGGAGACGCGCCTTCCCATTCGCCCAAAGTCCGACCAATCTGCGGAAGTTCATCACCGCACTTCCGGGTCTGGGCCCGGAAGGAGCCAACGAAATCGGGCAATACATCCCGGTGGCTACGCCAGATACGAAGAAGTTCCCGGGTGTCGACTATTACCGAATCTCGATGGAAGAGTATAGAGAACTCCTGCATCCCGATTTGCCTAACGAAACGCGCCTGTGGGGCTACGCCGACGCCACCAACCCGACGGTGGAAAGAGCTGTGAACAAATACCTCGGTCCCGCCATCGTGGCCCAGAGGGGCAGACCGGCAAGAATCAGCCATGTCAACAGGCTTCCTCCCAAGCACCCTCTGCCCGTCGATCACACCATTATGGGGGCGGAAGTGGGGCAACCCGAGAACCGCGCCGTGGTGCACCTGCATGGTGGCTTGGTTCCCTGGACCAGCGATGGGGGACCCTACGCGTGGAGCACCCCCCACGACAAAACTCACGGGGTGGATTGGCAGCCAGGAGACTTTCTGTACCCCAACGACCAGAGTGCAAGGCTGCTGTGGTACCACGATCACGCCATGGGCATCACCCGCCTCAACGCCTATGTAGGACTGGCAGGGCCATACCTTTTAACCGATCCTGTCGAAGCAGGTCTGGTGGGCAGCATTGGCGCTATCCCCGACGCCCAGATCCCCCTGGTGATCCAGGACAAGAGCTTCGTCCCCAGGGACATCGAGGATCAGGATCCCACCTGGGAGTGGGGAAAGCCCGGTGACCTATGGTACCCGCATGTGTATGAACCCAACATCTTCCTCGGCAGCATTCCCAATCCGAAGGGCAGGTGGGACTGGGGCACAACCTGCACCCCGCCGTCCGTGGGAACACTTCCACTTCCCAAGCAGGCCTGCGCGGTGCCGGAAGCATTCTTCGACACCATCCTGGTCAACGGAGGGGTCTATCCCTACCTCGAGGTGGAGCCAAGGCGGTACCGCTTCAGCATCCTGAATGGATCGCAGGCACGGTTTTACAACCTGCAGCTTTATGTTGCCGACCGCATGGGCAAAGAGGCAAATCTCGCCCAGGCCGGCCCCGCCTTCATCCAGATTGGCACAGAAGGTGGCTTCCTGCCCGCCCCGGTGGTGCTCAATAACCCGCCTGCGCCTACCCCCATGGTAGAACCCGGCGAAGCGAATCCCGACGGACCCTTCAACCTTCTACTTGCCCCAGCGGAACGTGCCGACCTGATTATCGACTTCAAGGGATTCGAGGGAACAAGGCTTATCCTTTACAGTGACGCGCCTGCACCGTTCCCGGGGGGAGACTCGCGCAACGACTACTTCACCGGCGACTCCGACCAAACGAGCACCGGTGGCGCGCCTGCAACCAGGCCGGGCCACGGGCCCAACACCCGAACTCTCATGCAAATCCGGGTGAAAAACGGGCCTCACATTGCCGGGGAGCCGGACTTTGCCCAGACCCTAGTCATGCTCCAGGCTGCCCTCCCGATTGCCTTCAGCGAGTCTCAACCCCCGTTGCTCTCGAATGACGTCGGTTCGTATATATCCGGTGATGGTAAAACCCTGAATGAGGATTTCGACGATTACGGCCGCTTGATTCAGAGGCTCGGCACCACCACCAGCCCCAGCCTCAATAACCAGGGATTGAATACCTACGGGTTGGGGTTCATGGACCCGGTTACGGAGACCGCAAATAACGGCGATACCCAGATCTGGAACATCTTCAACCTCACGGGTGACACCCATCCCATCCACTTCCACCTGGTTAACGTCCAGGTCATTTCTCGGGCGCCGTTTGATGCGGTGACGCCCGATTTCGCCAGCATTGGAACCACAAGACCAGCCGACCCTAACGAACTGGGTTGGAAAGAAACCGTCAGAGCGAACCCCGGCGAAGTGACCACCGTGATGATGCAGTTCAATGCGCCTAATCCCAGAGTCGTCCAACCCTGGGTCAAGTTCGCTACCAGCCCCAGGACCGGCGGCTATGAGTACGTGTGGCACTGCCACATCCTGGAGCACGAGGAGCACGATATGATGCGTAGCCTTGTCGTGAAGCCGTAGCAAGCTTGGTGACGGCGTCTACCCTTTGCGCCGGCGCATGCTGGCTATCCTTAACAAGGAGGCCGTGAAGCGCGTGGGGCGGGGGAAGATAGTCCCTTCTGAAGTCAATTCGTGAAAAGTCATATGGGCTGGCACAGGCGACCGCTTTACAGCGTCTGCGCCGGCCGTGGGCTTTTCGATACCGCAGCGGCAACCGCACGCCGTCAATCTGATTGGGGCACGTCGCTACCATTGCCTTACCCAAAGCAGAATTGTTGTAACTCGTCCACCGGCAGTCTTCCAACCACTCGGCCGTCAGCCTACCGGAAATGTGGCCCCGTTCCCGCTTTCTGTGGAGCGACACGGAAGACTCCAATCCCGCACTCCGATTCTCGGCCCGAATCGAGCCCTCCTGCTTCTGGATCCCTCAGCGAATCGCAACTCCAGCAAGCCACCCCAATTTATTTTGCTCTTAGCCCGGAATGAGTCCGAAACTTCCTATACTAACCAGGTATGAAGAACAGAAGTTTAGCTTTCCCTTGTTTCAGGGCCGGTAGTCGGTAGCTACCGGCCTCCCTCCTACCGGAGGCAGAGAAACAGGGGATACGGGAAGGCTTAATGCGTGCTGTAATTCGCCCCAATCGACATTTGGATCATCCCGGCGATACTGCGCCACCAGCCTGTACGGTCGTGGGCTGAATGGCTTGATACTGGCTGAAGGCCAGAATACGAGATTTGGCATTGCTGAATGATAAAATATATGTGATGGAGCTCATTGCCTAGCGGCTCACCAGCTCCTGAACGACGATTACCACGCCTCGTATCCCTTGCCGGTCGATGCACCCATAGACCAATGGCAAGCCCCCTGCGGGGTCTGGTATCGCTAATACCGTGCTGGCGGAATCCAGCAAGCCTGGCAGGCTCAACCTGCCCCGTGGAGTGAATGGAACAGATGAGGGTATGCTGTAATAATAAACCCAGGCTCCGCCGACCTGCGACCTGGTGGCAGTCAGCTACAATTCCCTCCTGGATGATGCGTCCTCCACTGAAGACCAGTGAAGTATTGGTTGCCTAAGATGGACTTGGGCAACCAATAATCCACTGAACAACCTGTGAAGCCAAGCAAGGATTAGTAACTGCCGCTCATTACCTCGTGAGCGAGCCTTGAACAGTTGTAACAGGCGGACATACCCAAGGAAAAATGCCAAGGCACGTAGCTACTGCCCATATGGTGAGGTGCGCTTGATCGAAGACAACGAATACACTGCCTGGTTTGATGGAGCTTGTGGACCTATCAATCCCGGAGGAACCGCTACCTACGGAGTGATGATCAAAGACCAAGATGGTACCATCCTTGTGTGGGAGCACGGCTTGGTCGGTAAGGGCAGTACCATGTCCAACAACATTGCGGAATACGCAGGCGTACTCCACGTCCTGAAATACCTGAGTTCTCGCCCGCCAGGGCGAGTGACGATCTATGGAGATTCCAACCTGGTCATAAACCAACTCAATGGCAAGTGGCGCATACGCAAAGGACTGTACCTCTCGACAGCCATTGAAGCAAAAGCGCTGCTCGCTTATCTGCACAGTCGTGGGTGGCAGATAAACCCCTGCTGGATACCTCGTGAACGAAATAACGAATGCGACAAGTTGTCGAAGATGGGCTGCGCTACGAAAGAAAGGCCACATTCACCACAACAGAAAGCGCCGAAGCGGCAGGACCCACGCGATGCTTTGATGTTGGGCAGGACAATCAAGTCCACCGGAATAACGGTGCTGAGAGCCGAGCCATCGAAGGGTAAAGATCGGTGGGTATGCAAATGCCCGTGCGGTAGAGAGTTCATTGCCCACGGATGGGGTGTAAGGCATGGGCGTACCCGGAATTGTGGGAGTGACGAACATAATGTGAAACCAAGAGAGCATCAAGTCGCAGTGTTCGCGATGGGATAAGGTCGACCTACACGAAAACCCCATGGTTAATCCACGGTGAAACCTTCATTGCACCCTGTTCGGGGTGAGTTACTTCGAGGAGTGAGCGCGACAAACGTCGTAATCTGACTCGCTTCACGTGCGAGCCGGACCGCTATTCCACCTTGTGACCGTCCTCCTCAGGTCAGTTGCTTGACAGTCAGCAGGCCTCTTCCGGCGTAGCCTCAATGGAAAACGCCCAGCAGATAAGCTACAAGGAGAATCAGTAATACGGTGCCTAGCCCGAGGCCAGCACCGCCACCGTAACCCCAGCGGCTATGGCCGTAATACCCCCCACCGCCGCCTAAAACCAACAACAAAATGATAATGAGTATCAACATTGTGGATCTTCCTTTCTTCTGAACGTTAGCTCGCGGTCGGCTGGCGGGAAGTTATTCCTTCCCGCGTGCTACCAAGAGCACAATGCCGCCCGTCAGCGCCACTGCGCCTGCGATGCGGGAGAAGTTCGTCGGGCCAGTCGGGGTGCGCTTCGCACCGACGCTAGCCGGTGGCGCCAACACGCTCCAGCCCGTGATCCAGGCCAGCGCGGCTCAGGCCTCTGTAAGTCTCGCGCCCTCCGCGATGGAAGATGGTCCGCTAAACCCCCAGAACTTTTTCAACCTGGCCGATCTTCTTCTGGACCTTGCCGGCCATCTTCTCGTTGGTGCCTTCGTTTTCCAGGTTTGGATTATTGGTAGCTTTTCCCACCTTCTCCTTGATCTTGCCCTTCACTTCGTGAATCTTGCCTTTTCACCTCGTCCTGAGTACTTGGTTTCATGTCGCCCTCCTGCTTAAAGGTCTTGAAGCTCTTGTCTGGGTTGTTTGGTCTTGGCATCGTTAATCTTCCGCTAGCCTGATTTCCGAAGTCTCAAAAAACGTTCTCGCTCGCATCCACCACACGCTGAGAGTACCCCTCGGTTCGAAAAGCAGGGGGCACCCCTCAGGCTTGGACAATCGAAAATGTCAGACCCTGTGCCTGACGGGGGAAAGCACTAGACGGCATCAACCCCAGTAGGGCTTGTAGCCGTAGTATCCGTAAAGCGAGGCTCCCCAACCGGGGTCTGCCATGTTTGGCCATTTGTCCTTGTCAAATCCCGTCGCCTTTTCCAAAAGCTCCTTCTTGGCATTCAGAACTAACCTCTTCTGGACCGTGTCGACCGAAAAAGCCTGCCAGGGAATGGCGAACAGTTTGTCTCCAATACCCAGAAAACCGCCGAACGACAAAACGGCATAGGCGATCCGCCCTCGATCCAAGTCGATCATGATCTCCTCGATTTTGCCCAGGTCTTCGCCTTGGTGATTCACTACGTTGTCACCCTTCAAACTGCTCGCGGAGAGGACAAGCCCGAAAGTCTTTGCTGGTTGTATTGCTGCGGTCATGAAAATTCTCCTTTATGTTTTGAGGCTGAGCTGGGGGTAGCGGTTTATCGCCGATGCCCAACCGAAAAAGGTTTGTATCGGCTCGCCTTTCCTCCCAGCGGCACCTAGCATGATATTTCCTCGGCGATGTACTGTCTGTTCAGAGTTGACCAACCCCCTGACCAAAACGGCACAGCACTAAGTCCGGACAGTAGATGCCAGGCACACTTCCTGATGAAAACGGCTGCGCAGGCGAGCCCCCCACTCCATGATCTGGAATGAGCAATTTTGACCAAACGTGTGAGCCGTCCTGAACTGACACTGAATCAAGCCAAGGGTAAAAGAAGAGTGCCTCGCGCATCTGTTGGGAGGCGGAAGTCACCAGGCGCTCCGTTCGGGGCACGCCGTGGGTTCGAAAGGGAGAACGGAGACATGCCCGGGAAAATCGCAGCAGCGTTGGGTATATGCCGCGATGACTCCAGTATGGAAAACGCTGATGAAAGGAACAACATGAAAACGCTTAAACTGTGCTTAACCATGCTCATGCTGCTCGCAGTGGGGAGCCTGATTTGCTGCTCAGGGGCATCCAAGCAGTCGCCTGATGTTTCTGACAGCATCCGCAAATCGCTCGATCAAGCCGGCCTCAAATCTGTGTCCGTAACACAGGACCGCGACAAGGGTGTCGTGACCCTGAGCGGAAACGTCGCGGCAGACGCTGAAAAGGCTCAAGCTGAGTCCATCGCAACGGGAATCGCCACTGGGCAGGTTGTGTCGAACCAGATAGCCGTGGTTCCTCCCGGAGGCGAAGGTGCGGCCAAGACCGTAAACTCGGATTTGGACGCGGGTATCGAGAAGAACCTGGATGCTGCTCTCATCCAGAACAAGTGCCACAAGGGCGTCACATACGACGTCAAGAGTGGCGTGGTGACGTTGACCGGCGAGGTCAGTTCTCAATCCAAGCGCGCACAGGTCGAGAAAGTGGCGTCAACCGTTCCCAACGTGCAGCAGGTGGTAAACGAGCTGCAAGTCAAAGATCAAAAGGCCACCTCCACGCCCACACAGTAAGAGCCGGGAACGCGCGCTGGGGCGCATGGCCTTGCGACTCTGTTTTGTCGAGGAGGAGATGCCGCGTCGTTTGGAATTTATTCCATTGGATTCGCGAAGGTGATGGGGGCCTGATTTACGGTGCTTATCTGATGCATGTCCCTGCACACTGAATCGTCGTGGGTGCGATAGCACTATTGGGCCCAGGGGTTCTGACGGGTGTAAAAGCAACGCGCCAGAAGGATCCGTCGGGATGGCGGTATTTGTGCTTAGGTCTTTCGGGCAGCTCCCGATAGTACCGGGGGCTAAGAATATTGGTAGCCAGGGTTGGCCGTCCGAGATTGTTTTGGACAGGGCATGATCATTACTGGTGCGCCGGCTATCCTCATTCGTGGGTGGCGCCTCGCGCAAACGAATTGTATATCTTCGCGACGCATACATGGCGAACTTCTCGATGGATGCATCACCTGCGGTGGCAGCGTTCCTTTTTGAACAGACCTCTCGAGTCTCGGCCTGACAGCCTTTTCAAGGATCTTGATTTTCTGCGAGCGTAGATGCAACTAACCCCTGAGTTTGCGCTGAGTCGCGCAAGGACAGGGCTTCGGAAGGAGGTGAACCATGCCAAGCTACGCAGCAATGATGATGCCGGAAAGGAGCGCGGCAAGTGATTCGGTGAAACCGGCCGCAATCGCAGACCCAGCGGAAAGCGAAATCGCCACCTTTGCATATCGATTGTGGCAAGACAATGGCTGTCCCGTTGGATCAGATAAAGAAGATTGGTTCCGCGCAGAAGCGATGCTCAAAAACGCACTCGTCACGAAGCGGCGAGATCTGTCGGGACGTCTATCGGTCCCCCGCAGCGATACTGGCACCGAGTTCGAAATGCTGGCCGTGTTCCAGTGGGAGGGACATTGGGTGGTATGGGAAAGTGAATGGGGCGGCGCGCGCTGGGTTTGGGATTTAGGCCACTCCGGCGTTGAAGTTTTGAATCGAGCCGCCTGAACGAACACCTCAGGATAACCGCCCAATCCCTACATTGACATCCTATTCGAGCCTGGCCGTAAAGCCATGGCGTGTTGTTCGCGTCAGCATATTCTTCACGGCCAGGTCAACTTGTCCGATGCCAGCTACATGTTAATGGCTCCCGCCTTGCAGTTCCTCTCTTATTAAACATGATGAGCGCTTTTGACCAGACAATCGAACCCTCCTCGTTTATAAACATCCTTGCGATCAAAACTCAAAGGACGGGAAGTCCTTCCAATGTTGACTCACCCGCCAGGGAGATCGCATACATAATCGAGGTATCTATGCAGGGTACGATCAAACGGGTGGTTCGGGATCGGGGCTTTGGTTTCATTCTCACATCGGATGGGCAAGAGGTCTTCTTCCACCGCAATGGTCTTCAGGGAATGGTCTTTGAGAATTTGAAGGAAGGCGTGACCATGGAATTTGAGGTAGAACAGGGTGCAAAGGGCCCACGGGCTATAAACGTTCGGCCGAGCGCTGGGTGAGTTTTCAATATTGGTTACTGCCGAAAGCAGATGCCTCCTTACACGGGTGGTCTTCTCAAATGGGAGACACCTGACTTGGCCGGGTTGCGATCTGTGTCGAAGTCGGCTGGGATCTATTCAGGATCCAGATACCTGCTTCGATCAGAGTTGGTGCTCGACGACCAAGGTAGGCCATGGCATTTTCCACTGCATTCGATTCATCATGGTGGTCTGGTCCGGATTCCTCACCGTAAATCTATCCCTGCCTGGTAGAAGTGTCTCCTGCCATGTTGTCCTGCCAGCAACTCTTCGAGTACCCGTCCCGATCAACTCAATCTTCGGTAGTGGGTAAGTTGCCTGAATGGGCGTTTGCAGCCAAGGGGATTACTTCCGAGTACGCCGTCGCTCGGTCAGAACTTCGGATTGCCCCTGGAAATTCATGGTTAAACCCTTGGCGGCTTATGGGGAGAAATGTGGATAACCCGCAGCAACCGTTTGCCAATGAGCCACTTGAAGCATCATTGGTGCGGGAGACTTCTGCCAGGCCAATTCGCCGCGTTCATGCCGCCGCTACCGTTCGTAACGCACGGAGGTGATTCATGGCTGGCCTCAGTGTGCTGTTTAGACCAAAGCTGTGAGCAATATTGAATCGACGCCCGCCTTCGCTTGAAGCTATAAAGGTTACGCGTTTGTCGTCAGCAAAGAAAAGCGGTGCGGACGCAGGGTGGGAAACGCAAGATTCGGGTTCTTCAGTACCAGATTCTATCGATCAACACAAGAGACAAAGAGAGGAGTTCCTATGCAAATGAATTTCAAGCCATATGTCTGGGTTCTGGCGGTAGCGGTGGGTGCGGGTATCATCGGAGGCACGGCACGCGCTGTGGCGTTTCCGGCAATGAATGACCAAGGTCAGGGCCAAGATTATTCGAAAAACAAGAAGTACCAGCAAGGGATACGCGAAGGCCAGGATGACAAAGCGCATAACCGGGACCACTTCAGGAAGCACCACTTTGCTAAAGACGAAGACAATAAAGCTTACGAGGCTGGCTACCAGCAGGGCCACGGGGGCGATAAACACTAGAAATACCAGCCCGGGCTTCTGGCAATAGAGCACGCGGGCATGAACTTGAAGGCCTAGTTGCGGGAGGCACCGACATTGTTTATTCATGTCGGTGCCTTTTCTTTGACGCCCACTCACAGAAAAGGAGACTTTCAATGCCATACATTAATGTCGCCAAGGAAAACACCGGCAACATCAATCTCTACTATGAGGACCATGGCACGGGTAAGCCGGTCATCCTGATCCACGGGTGGCCGCTGAGCGGGGCTTCCTGGGAGAAGCAGGGCGCGGCCCTGCTGGATGCGGGCCATCGGGTCATTACATACGACCGCAGGGGTTTCAACCGGTCCAGCCAGCCGTCGACGGGCTACAACTACGACACCTTCGCCGAGGACCTGCACCAGCTCGTGACGAAGCTCGACCTGGGTGATTTCGCGCTGGTCGGCTTCTCGATGGGTGGCGGCGAGGTGGCCCGCTGGTCCACCAACCCATGCCAGGACAAACCCATAGTTAACCTATTGCAGCCTCCCCTTGATTAACATCGTATTCAAGCCTGGCCGTAAGGCCATGGCGGGTTGATCCAGTCAGCGTATCCTTTACTTTCAGGTCTACTTGTCCTGACTGGACTGGATTCCTCCCCGTAAATCCATGTCTGCCTGGCGGAAGGAACATACCAGCAACCCATCGAGTACCCTTGGTCACGATTGCACAGACATCTGTGCGTAATGGGGCAGACACGCGTCTCCGCCGCTTCTATCATGATGTTCAGGGGAAGAGTAAGAACAGCACTCTCCTGAATTTAGAGGGTAGACATGGGAATCATAAGGAAACCTACGAACGAATCTGACAAAGCTACACTCGCCCGCGTCAAGAAAGAAATGGCGCAGCCCCGCATCGCCAAGTCCGCAAGAAAGGACGAGTGAGCCCAACAAGACTCGCAGTGGCCGCGTCATAACCGTTAGTCCCCGCAGCTACTTCTTCGAAAGCTCGCGTTGGAAACGCCCTTCAACCTCTTTACGGCTCAGGTCAGTTTCTGCTTTGTTCAACAGGATCGAATACACGACTTCGTTACCTTCGATCTGAGCCGTGATAAACGTGGTGTCCGCCAGTTCGTCGTGACTGAATTTCACCTTTCTGCCGTCTGCAATGGTTCTGATCCACTCGTCGTTTGGCATTTTCATTACCCCGCAAACTTCAAGTGTAGGAGACGCCTCCCGGGTCCGCAATCAAACAGTCTCGTAAACCTTGTAAGCGTTGGCCTCATCCATTGCGGCTTTTGTCCACCGGCGACCCGAGACCTCCGGACGTAGCGCTCGGATGCATCCCCACTTGAACACTCGTGCGCCACACACCCTGGGATCGGCCTCATCTACCTCCAGCATGTGCTGCGGGTTATACGCCGGAGCATGCACGTGGATTAGAAGCTTCTCCGCCCAGTTGATTTCGTTCCGCCAGTCGTCTGATGATGGAGTCTTCGTAGCGCCCTTCAGGCGACCCACGTAGATTTCGATGTGCGCTCGGTCCTCTTGCGAACCCCCGCCGAAGTTGTGTTCCTCGATCCTCTCCCCAAACGTCCGCCCGACCGTCTGACCGATATAAAGAAGCACGTTGGAGCCGTAGACCGGGTGATGCCCATATATTTGATAGAGCCCACGGTCCTTCCCAACGTCTTTAAGAGTGTCAAGCTGGTTGAGTGAATAGGGCCCGTCCCATTCGATATGGATGATCCTTTCTTCCATACGTTGAAGTTCTCACCTCCAATGCTGGCCGCGTTATTATTTGGCCGGGATTTCCATCTTGACGCCCGAGACGCCCACAGTATACACCCAAGGACCTACATTGCGACCGCAGGTGCTAGGCATTGAGTTCGCCGAGGCCCAGCCGTTCGTCGTGCATCAGAACGAGACTTCCAGCGGGGGTGACGGGTGAACCGTGGAAATCCACATTCAGAGAGCTGAGTCAATGAGGGGTAAGGCCGCTCTTCCCGCATGGAGAATCTCATTGAAAGGCAGGGTATAACCTCTTCGAACTTCCGCCCACTCGCCCGGTAAGCGGATTCGAGAATTCGAATCCTGCCTGACCGGCCTGGGCCGAGGCAGCCTTGCCCACCCAGGCTACGCGCGCTTTAATGACACAGGCGGGATCGGAAGCAAGAAGGAGGCTGACGGGCTGGCCCGGTGCAAGGGCGGCGTCGGATTGCAATCGCAAGCCATAAGGCGAGAGGTCCACGGTCGTAGCGACGTATTCAGCCTCATCGCTCTCTATCACAAGCGTCACAGCCATTTGCACCCTGTCCTTCGCCAAAACGCGATAATGATACATTCCCTGCAAAAACAGCCGCCCAAAGACCGCAGTCTCGGCCCGTCGCTCCGGGCCTCGGTCTTTGGTTCGGGATGTCCTGGGCTGGTCAAG
>JBEKLF010000358.1:0-7383 GCA_050010335.1 Terriglobia bacterium | reverse complement strand
GCCCATAACCGCATCTTACAAGCCTTTCCTCCATTGTCAATAATCAACCCCACCCTCCTCCCCAAAATCTTGAGACTTGATCTGTGGGGAGCCAAAATCTATCTCCGACAGGCTCCTAGGGTAGAATAACCTTTCCCCTTTTGCTCGGCGGCCGCAAACAGGGCATCTGTTTCTTGGCTCTTGCTTCAAAGCAACGCCTTGTTCATAATTCTGCGATGGCGATCACCAAGGTTTTTCGAAGAGGAAATAGGCAGGCCGTGCGGATCCCCAAGAACCTCAGAGTTCACTCAGAGCAAGCGGAGATTACCAAGCACGAGAGCGAGAATGAGCGGCACGAGCAGCCAACCAATCTTGCCGCAGCTTTCGGTCTCCTCACCCGCCTCTCATCCGACTTCTTCAAGGGCGGCCGCCGCCAACCTAAGATTGATAAGCGTATCGAACTTTGATGCGCGAGTGCGTTAGAAATGACACTTGTAGCGCCGGGCTTTGGCCCGGCATGTGCCGCCCCAAAGGACGGCGCTACGGCCTTATGCAGCTCCGCCGGTCGGCGATGCCTTGCATTCCGGACACCGCACAGGAGGGTCATCAGTGGGAATCGAGAACGTAGGATGCATAGCAGAAGGTGTTTTCCGTGGCTTAAGAACAATCGTTCATAAACTCAGGCGCGGTGCCATATTGGGCTTGGCCGCGCCGATGCTGGGCGCCCTGATGTTTGTTGGACCTTCCAATGCCCAGACCCCCGCGCCCGAGCCCAAGTACCCCGATTTGCCCAGCGAAATGCCGGCCAAGTTCGAGCCTGTTACGGACAGCTTCGACTACATCAAGCGTGATGTGATGATCCCCATGCGCGACGGGGTGAAGCTGCACACCGTCATCTTGGTGCCGAAGGGCGCCAAGCGCGCGCCGATCCTCCTGACGCGCACGCCCTACAACGCGATAACGCAGACCAGCCACGCGGAAAGCGCCCACCTCGGGCCGATCCTTGACGGCTATGACAACGCCATGGAGGTCATCGTGGAGGGTGGCTACATCCGCGTGGTCCAAGACGTGCGCGGCAAGTACGGCTCCGAGGGCGACTACGTGATGAACCGCCCCCTGCACGGGCCACAGAACTCAACCCCGGTCGATCACTCGACTGACACTTACGACACCATCGACTGGCTGGTGAAGAACATTCCGGAATCGAATGGCAAGGTCGGCATCATGGGCATTTCCTATGATGGGTTTCTACCCTTGATGCCGCTCGTCAACCCTCACCCTGCCCTCAAAGTGTCCGTGCCCATGAACCCCATGGTCGACGGCTGGATGGGCGACGACTGGTTTCACTATGGCGCCTTCCGCCAACAGAACATGGTTTACATCCACGACCAGGAGGCGTCGCGTTCCTCCGATGTGAAATGGTGGACGAGTCACTTCGACGACTATGACGTGTACATGGAAGCCGGGTCCGCAGGCGAGCTCGGACGGAGGCACGGGCTGGAACAGGTGGGATTCTGGCGCAAGATTTTGGCGCATCCGAGTTACGACGCCTTCTGGAGCGATCAGGCCGTTGATAAGGTGCTGGCAGCCCAACCGCTGAAAGTGCCGGTGATGCTGGTGGCGAGCCTTTGGGACCAGGAGGATATTTACGGCGCCATGGCGGTCTACAAAGCGATCAAGCCGAAGGACACCAACAATGACACGGTCTTCCTGGTGATGGGCCCATGGAACCACGGCCGGGAGATCGGCGACGCCAGTACGCTCGGTCCGCTGCGGTTCAACACTGATACCGGCCTCCACTTCCGCCGCGAGATCCTGCGGCCATTCCTTGACCACTACCTCAAGGATGACGCACCCAAGGCCGACATCGCACCTGTCATGATCTATGAAACCGGAACGAATACCTGGCGACGCCTTCCCCGCTGGCCGGCGGGTTGCGCGAGCGGATGCACGATCCACTCGACGCCGCTCTATCTCAATGCCGGTCTGAAGCTGAGTTTTGCGTCGCCGAATCCGGGCGAGGCGGCATTCGACGAATATGTCTCTGACCCCGCCAAACCCGTGCCCTACCTTCCGCGGCCGATTCGGCCGATGGGCTACGACGAAGATCACCCTTGGCCCCACTGGTTAGTGGAAGACCAACGGGAAGCCTCCGGCCGCACGGATGTGCTCGCATTTGCCAGCGACGTTATCACCTCGCCCGTGAAGATCAGCGGGCAGCCGGCAGCCAATTTAATCGCCTCGACAAGCGGCACGGACGCCGATTGGGTGGTCAAGCTGATCGATGTTTATCCCGATGAAGTGGCGGGCCAGCCGAAACTGGGGGGCCATCAATTGATGGTGTCAGCCGATATCTTCCGCGGCCGCTATCGCGAGAGTTTGGAAATACCCAAACCCATAGCTGCCGACAAACCCCTGCTCTACCGCTTCGCCCTTCCCACGGTGAACCACGTCTTCTTGCCCGGCCACCGGATCATGGTGCAGATCCAGTCGAGTTGGTTCCCACTCTACGACCGCAATCCGCAGACGTTCGTACCCAATATCTTCTGGGCCAAGCCGGCCGATTATCGCAAGGCCACGCAGCGGATCTATCACGCGCCCAACCATTCAAGCTTCATTGAGCTGCCGCTCGTCACGACACCTTGAGGGGCGGGGGCGAGCACCTGAATTGTCAAATTTGAGATTCACCACCGGCCCCGATATTGGGCCGAAGGGCGTTTCACTTTTGCACTTTGCCTTTTGACTTGCTTTCCCTACATTAGGAGTTCGCGAGAAGTTCAAAATATCGTTCACGGCTCATTCCCGATGTGCGGAGGAGGTTCTTGATGATAAAAACGGGGACTTCCTTGTACATCGGGATCACAAGAGGGCGTTTCACTGCGGTTTTGGTGTAGATGAGATGGTCGCCGTGTTGCCGGTTTAAAATGAAGCCGTCCTGTTCGAAGACCTTGGCAAGCGTCCGGTAGTCGATGGGGCGGAGGGGCGGCATCTACTTGACGCTCATGGTCAATCGATCGAGTGATACGAATTCCGGCGCTCGCCACGTCTCTCCCTCATGTTCGTAGCCGGCCTCTTCGAGAATTTCCGCCAGGGTCCCCATCTCAGCGCAGGTTTCTAGAAACCCCCGAATGGCATCGCGGATGTTCTTGCGCGCATCCTCATCCGTGGCCCCGCAGCTCGATAGGTCCAATTCGGGCACATAGGCGACGAACATTTTCCCTTCCTTGAACGTATGGACGGTGAAAGAAATATCCTGCATTGGACCTGCCTCCTTACAACGCTTAGTTTA
The DNA here is from genome assembly GCA_050010335.1 of Terriglobia bacterium. GTDB lineage: Bacteria > Acidobacteriota > Terriglobia > UBA7540 > UBA7540 > Bog-366. The sequence continues at coordinate 4,115 of JBEKLF010000358.1, read as the reverse complement.
ACCCAACCCGTCTCTTTCCTGCCGCACTTTTAGGTTGCAGCGTCCTGGTGAGAGGCCGTCGCTCGCCCCTTGACCATACGCGACCTTCTTCTAACTCTGCGCAAACGGTTCCTCCAGTGACGCGCTCTGACCTGTGAACAGCTCGGCCCCGTTTTCGGTCACATGCAGGCCGTCTTCCAGGCGGACGCCGAACTCGCCGTGGATGTAGATGCCCGGCTCATCACTGAACGTCATATTCGGCTCGAGCTTGAGTGTATTACCGCGCACTAGGTACGGCCACTCGTGCCCGTCCATGCCCATGCCGTGGCCGAGGCGATGCTTGAAGTACTTGTAATCCGGGCCGTAGCCGGCGTCGACAATCACCTTGCGCGCCGCCGCGTCCACCGCCTGGGCCTCGACCCCGGGATGGGCGGCGTCAAGCGCTGCCTTCTGCGCGCGATGGACGATGTCAAACACCTGGCGCATCTTGCCGGTGGGCTTGCCGAGCACGAAGGTCCGCGTGATGTCGGAACCGTAGCCTTCCACGACGCAACCATCGTCGATCATCACGATCTCGCACTCGTGGATGGTCTGCGGCCGAATCGAGCCGTGCGGCAGCGCCGAGTACTGGCCGACGTTGATGCTGGCTTCGCCGGGAAATCCGAGTTGGGAGTAGGCCGCGTCGACAAGCTGACGGAGCTGGTGCTGCGTCATGCCCGGTCGGAGTGCTCGCCACGCCGCCTCGTAGGCGGTGATGGTAACCTGTGTCGCGAGCCGCATTAACTCGATCTCGTGGCCAGTCTTGCGCATCCGGCAGCCGGCGGTTACCGGCGTGCCACTCACAATACTCACGGCCGGCGCGGCTTTGCCCACCCCGTCACTGAAGACAAAGGGGACCGTCTCTTCCATCCCCAGGCGGCCGCTGGAAAGGCCACGATTCCTCAGTCCCTCGGCGACCCGCACGTAGGGGCTCTCATCCTCCTCCCAGGTGCGGACGTCGCCGCTTCCGGCAAGAGGGCCCAGGGCGATCTGCTCCTCGGCGCGGTCGCGCTCGAAGGAGGGGCAAACGAAAAAAGGCTCGCCCTTCGCGGGCAGAATCAGGGCGAACAGCCGCTCGCCACCTCCCCAGTGGATGCCGCTGAAGTAGGCCAGCGACGTGCCGCCCATCAGCATCAGCGCGTCAATCTGGCTCTCGATCATCAAACGGCGAGCCTGCTCGATCCGCGCCCGCCGCTCCTCGGTCGTGATCGGCTTCGCCCGGCCTTTCATCGATTTCAGGGCGGCGATGGGAGGCGGTAACGAGGCGGGAGAATTGGATGCGACAGTTCCCTGCCCCACCAGCGGACTCGGCGTCAGGACGGTAGGAAGGCCGGGGGTAAGGGCGAGTCCGGCGCCGGCGCCGCGTAGGAAACTTCGTCGAGAAGGCATCTTGTCCTCGATTTAACTGGTAATGAGAAATGCAAGCGTGAGGCCGCTGCGTCGATGGTGGCCCAGGCAGAAGGTTAGGGCTGATGAAATCGAGGTGTCAAGCGTAACGTAGGTTCCAGCCATGCCCGAATCGGACGAGGTGGCCGAAATCCACCACGCTGGTGGTATATGGCCAGACCGGGGGTTCATAAATGGTGGTGCCCATCGTTAAAGACCCCTTATATTCAGCGGGCTACGGGCAGGCAACGGTTTGGCATAACATTTGCCTCTAACCTTTACGATGTTGAGCAAAGGGGAGCAGTCATGTTGACCAAATCAGGAAAGTCGTTCCGAAGATTGATGATTTACAGTGCGGTGACAGTTTTCGCCGCGTCGATGCTGGCGTTTGGGCAGGACCCAGCTCAGGACCCGGCGCAAGATCCGCCCACGAATCCGGCGGAGAATCCAGCCCCGGCCGCGCCGCAGACTCCGCCACCGACAACGCCGGGATGGCATCGATTCTCTACGCCACCCCCCCAGCCTGCACCACCGAATGCCGTCGCGCCGCAAGCCGATCCTGCGCCTGCCGCCGTGCCGGACCATCTCACGCTTCCTGCCGGCGCATTTATAACCGTGCGGGTTGACCAGTTCCTTTCTTCTGACAAGAACAAGGCTGGCGATGGCTTCTCCGCGACACTTTCGCGGCCCCTGGTGGCAGACGGTTTGGTGGTCTCACGCCGAGGCGAAATGCTTGGCGGGCATGTGGTTGATGCCAAGAAGGCGGGACGCGTGAAGGGTGTTTCCCAATTGCAGATTACTTTGAACACCTTGACGTTAGCGGATGGCCAACAGATCCCCGTTCAGACGGAGTTGACGAGCATTACCGGCCCCACCTCGAATGGGCGTGATGCCGCGGCGATTGTGGGGACCACCGCCACGGGCGCGGCTATTGGTGCCGCCGCGGCTTGGGGTACGGGCGCTGCCATCGGGGCCGGCGCCGGGTTGGTTGCGTCGACAATCGGAGTGCTGGTAACGCGCGGGCACCCGACCGTAATCTATCCCGAGTCGCAGTTAACCTTCCGGCTCGCCAAGCCTGTCACCTTCTCTACTGAGCATTCGCCCCAGGCCTTCGTCGCCGTCACCGCGCCTTCTCAGCGCGCCGGTTTGCAGGGTCCCCCACAGGGTCCCCCTCCCGGTTACCAACAAGGTTGTCCGGGGCCAGGGTGCGCTCCATACCCGCCACCCTACTACTACGCCCCCTACCCGTATTACCCCTACTACTGGGGTCCGAGCTTTGGGTTCTTTTATGGTGGCGGATTCTACGGCCGTAGGTTCTATGGCCGAGGTTACGGATTTCGTCGTTAAAGTGTGTCCCTAGCTGACTTGTCAGCGTTCAATCCTCCGCAGAACCGCCGGCCCTCCTCCAAACGGGGATCAGGCCGGCGGATCTTTTTTGAAAAACTAACGCCCGTCGGTTCAACGGGGATTTAGGCACGCAGTAAGCGCGAGATGTGTTTCCTTACCGCCGGACGGCAGATTGAAAGGCAGCGTCATCTGCGGGTGGCGCGCTGCGGGAGGTATTTCCCCGCGGCTGCCATCCAGGCCGTAGCGCGCGCGGAGTTCGGCCATCAGATGAGATATCTTTTCCGGATATTCGCCGCGTAGGTAAGCCGAACGCGCGTAGAGTTTCCGGTAACGCTCGACCAGATGGGGAAATTCCTTTTCCAGGAACGGCATAAACTGCTTCATGGCGGAAGGCATCAGGGAAAGGATGTTGGCGTAAAGGAAACGGGCGCCGGCCTGCGACGCTTGCGCTGCCAATGATTCCAGCATACGCGGCGCGTCATTCAGCCCAGGCAGAATGGGCATGGCGTTCACACCCGTGCGGACTCCCGCCTGCGCCAGCTTGCGTACGGCTTCCAGCCGCTGCGCTGGGGCGGGCGCTTTGGGCTCGAGCAGCCGCGCCAGACGCTCATCAAGAGTCGTCACGGTCATGTGCACACTAAAGCGATGCCGGGCCGCGAGGGATTGGAGCAGGTCGACGTCGCGAAGGATCAGGACCGATTTGGTGGTAATCGAGAGGTCGAGCCCCTGGAACTCGGCAAAGACTTCCAGCATGCGCCGGGTTATTTCAAATTGCCGCTCGGCAGGCTGATAGGGATCGGTCGCCGTGCCCAGCGCGATGGGCAGCCCTTTGTCGCGCCCTTGGCGAAGCTCCGCGCGCAGGAGGTCCGGGGCGTCAGTCTTGGCGTAGATTTTCCGCTCGAAGTCGCGCGTGTCGTACATCTCCATGAACTCGTGCGTGTAGCGGGCGTAGCAGTAATGGCAGCCGAATTCGCAGCCGCGGTAAGGGTTGATGGTCCAGGCGAAGGGCATGCGCCCGCTGGACTCCCGGTTCAGCGTGGAGCGCGCCGCCAGACGGAAGTATTCCACCTCCGCCCGTTCGCGCACCAAAGGGCTCTGGGACGCCATGCGTGCGATGCCCACAAGTGGGACGCGGTCCGTCAGTGTCCCCAATGAAGTGCCAGCCATGCGGAACCTCCTGCAACCTGAGCTCGGATGAGTTTCGCTTTTTATTCGCCTTTTGTCAAGAGGGGACCTCGAAGAATCTGCGATTCAGACAGTGGGGGAGGGCGCGAGGCTGGCGGGAGGCAGGAGCGGCGAGACGAGGGGAATTGGGCGCAGGAATGGGGGCGTGTTGAGACGGGTGGCGGCTGTGTCGTAGGGTG
>JBEKLF010000357.1:0-7402 GCA_050010335.1 Terriglobia bacterium | reverse complement strand
GGGCCGGTACTGTTGTGAAATGGGTGGCGAGGTGGAGCAATGCGTGACACAGCCGAAAACAAGCCCCCGGTGGATTTCAACGAGCGGCCTTTCATCGCGATCTGGGAGGCGACTCAGGCGTGTGATTTGGCCTGCGTTCATTGCCGGGCGAGCGCGCAACCACTGCGGTCAACGTTTGAACTATCGACGGCAGAAGCCCAGCGGCTGATCGATCAGATCGCCGAGATGGGGGTGCCGGTGTTCGTCATCACCGGTGGCGACCCCCTGAAGCGCCCTGATATTTTCGACTTGGTGGAATACGCCACCGCGCGCGGGGTGCGGACGTCTCTAACCCCCAGCGCCACGCCCCTTCTGACTCGCGAGGCGATTGCCGAACTTCAGCGGCGCGGACTGGCGCGCTTGGCGGTAAGCCTGGACGGGTCAACGGCGGAAATTCATGACGCTTTCCGGCGCGTGCCGGGCTCGTATGAGTGGACGCTGCAAGCCATCCACTGGGCACGCGAACTCGCCTTGCCCGCACAGATTAACACCACCATTACACGTCGCAATCTGGCGGATTTTGATGACATGGTGCGGCTGCTGCAAACGCTCGATATCGCCATGTGGAGCGTCTTCTTTCTGGTCCCCACCGGACGCGGCCAACTGGACGACCTGATTTCTGCTGAGGAGTTCGAAGCGGTCTTCGCCAAGCTTTATCAAGTTGCACGGCGCGCGCGATTCGACATCAAGACCACCGAGGCGCAACACTATCGCCGCTATATTCTCCAGACGCGCGCGGCAGAACGGAGATGCCAAGAGCCGGCGACCGTCGCCAACGCCAAGGCCGCACCCACGCAAGCAACGTGGAATGAAATCGCGGTGAAAAACTCCCCCGATGGCATTGGCCGGGCGCCCCGTGGGTTGAACGATGCCAAGGGTTTCGTCTTCATCTCGCACTTCGGCGAGGTCTTTCCCAGCGGCTTCCTGCCTATGTCTGCGGGCAATGTGCGCCGGCAACCGCTGGCGGAGATTTACCAACACTCACCGCTGTTTGTTGCTTTGCGCGATACCTCTCGCCTGCAAGGGAAGTGCGGCGTCTGCGAGTTCCGCAACGTGTGCGGCGGCTCGCGCGCCCGCGCCTTTGCCCTCACCGGCGATCCCTTTGCCGAAGAGCCTTGCTGTGTGTATGAACCGAAAGCCGCGGCAGTTTACTCCCATTAGTGCCGGGTTAGCGGGGATTTCTCACCACCCCGGGATTTTAGAGGGCTTCAGCACGGTGATCAATCCGGTAAGCGACTACCCCCCTATGCCAGAGGAACCACATCCCGCTTCCACATGCTGCGCAGCGCGCCGAGCGCGATAGGCACAGCGCCGACGAGGATAAAGATCATGTCCCCGGCCATGCGCACCCATTCCAGCTTGTGGTAGAGGCCGCCCATCAGGAAGGTCAGCCGACGCGCGTGCCAGTACCCATTGGCGATGGAGTCCCAGAGTTGGAGGACGCCTCCGGGAAACAGGTCCAAGAGGACCATAAGGGCGAGCCCCACGTTAGCACCCCAGAAGCCTATCCGGATGAACTTCTCTGTCCCCTTCCAGACGGCGTCGGACTGCATGGCCCTCAAGCAAAATACCAGGACCGCCAGCGCCAACATCCCGAAGACACCAAACAGGGCGGCGTGTGCGTGGTTGGCGGTGAGTGTCGTGCCCACCTCGAAGTAAGATACAATCGGCAGGTTGATCAGGAAGCCGAGAACCCCTGCGCCGACAAAGTTCCATACACCGACCGCCATAAGGAAGTAAATGGCCCACTTCTGGCTGGTAGCAAACTCCCGCCCACACTCGGAGCACTGCTGGTTCTTCAGCTTGATGAAGTCCCAGGCGTCCAGGGTTAGAAGCGTCAAGGGCACAACCTCCAAGGCGGAGAAGCACGCCGCCAGGCCCATGTTGAGCGTCCCCTGACCGGTGAAATACCAGTGATGGCCCGTACCAATGATCCCGCCGCTGAGGTAGAGGATGGCGTCGAGGTAGATCAGGCGTGTGGCGGTCTTGGTGCTGACCACTCCCATCTGGTGGAACATGATGGCCACCAGGACCGTGGCGAAGAGCTCGAAGAATCCTTCCACCCAAAGATGGATGATCCAGAAACGCCAGTTATCGATGACCGCAAAGTTGGTGTGAGGACCGTAGAAGAGCGCGGGCAGGCAAAAGACGGGAATGGCCACGGCTGCGTATAGAAAGAGTGCGGATAGCTCACGCTTGCCAGGACTCTTCATGGCAGGTTTCAAGGCCCGGAACATCAAAAAAAGCCAGAAGACCAGGCCCGCCGCCAGCAGGAGCTGCCAGAACCGCCCGAGATCCAGGTATTCGGAACCCTGATGCCCGAACCAGAACCAGAGGCGCCCGAGCTTGTCGTTGATGCCCAGGTACTCTCCGAAAAGACTGCCGAAAACCACTACTACCAGTGCACCGAGGAGAGCGTAGACGCCGGCTTTTTGCCCACTGGGCTCCTCGCCACCCACCCAGGGCGCCAGGAAAAGGCCGCCGCCTACCCAGGCCGTTGCGATCCAGAAGATGGCGAGTTGGAGATGCCAGGTGCGTACCAGAGTGTAGGGCAGGAACCGAGCGATGTCGAAGCCGTAAAAGCCTCCTGGCTCCACACGGTAGTGTGCAAGCGCGCCTCCCAGGAACGATTGCGCCAGGAAGAGGAGCGCCACCACGGCAAAGAACCACCCGGTGGCCCATTGGCTGGGTGTCAGGGTCAGAGCCGCGGGAGCGCAGTGCGTGACGTGGGCGGTATCGCCCTCACCCTTCCAGCCCAGGTAGCCAAACTTGCCGACCATGAAAAGGATCAGGCCCAGACCCCCCAGGAGCGTGACGAGACTCAACGCGCTCCAGACATAAGCCGCGGCGGAGGGCCGGTTGCCCACCAGGGGTTCATAAGGCCAGTTGTTCGTGTAGGAATAGTCCTTGCCTCGCCGGTTCGCCGACGCCGCCCAGGCGGCCCAGGCAAAAAAGGCGCTCAACGCCTTGAGCTCCGCCGGATTCTTAATGTAGTTGGCGGGCAGTCCCGGGGCGGCGCCCTGCTTGGTAAAGTAGTCGCTCCATTCGACCGTCTGGCTGCGAGAGGCCGCCACCTCTCCGGGTGAGAGGAGGAGCGTCCGTGAGGCCGGTTCGTAGCGGTTCTCCTTAAGGACTCTCCTCACCTCGGCGGATGCAACGATTTGCTGATCAGACGAGAGCTGGGCGAAGGGCCTGCCATACTTCTCCACCGCAATCGTGTCCCGGGTTACCTCGCTGAGTCGGTGCAGATACTCGGCGCTGTAGTCAGGACCTAGATAAGCCCCGTGGCCCCAGAGGCTCCCGTGTTCCATGAGGCCGTATTTGAAGAAGACCTCCTGGCCTTTTTGGATGTCGGCTCCTGTGAATACCACATTTCCCGCCGCATCCACGGCCTTGTCGGGAATGGGAGGGGCGTTCGTGTAGGTCAAGACGGTAACGAAAGTTAGAACCGAGAAACCACCGATCATGACGAGAATCACCGCGTGTCGCCACCACGGAGAGAGACCTGTAGCACTACCGGACGTGTCTGCCATTTCATGCCCCCATTGCGGGCCAGGTCGATGCTTTATGGCCACGCTTGAAATGTTGATGTTAGGAGAGCAACGGGGCCACGACGATGACTTTTGTCACGGCCATTATAATGGGCAGCCTAAGGGGGGGACAAAGATCACTCAGTTGAGCGAAAACACGATTACGCCTGAATCGTGGTCGTTGAAGCTCCCGCTCCACTTGGGTGTAACGGCCTATCCGTGTTTTTGGCGTGGCGCCGCCAAACTCCAGGTCACAAGGACGTTATCGCGACTCGCGATCAATCCCACCATACACAGGGCGCGGCTATTGTAGTCCTGCGCAAGATCAAATGTCATCATAACTTGGCTACTCCCACTGTTCTTCTGCTTGATCCCGGCTGGTCGGCGTGAGATAAGTCGTACAGGAAGTGTAAATCCAGTGGGTGAGGAGAAAAACAGGGGATTCCGGGTCACGAATGCCCATCCCAGTGCCGCTGGAAGCCTGTTGGCCCCCTTAATCGCGCTATTCCATAGAATGAGGTATCCGAAAGTTGCCCGCATAGTAATACTTATTAGGCTCGTGTGATCGCGACGCGGCACTAGCAGAAATGGATGTTTCGCCAGAGCGCCGCAAAGAGCGCAGGAACGAAAAGGGGGATTTAGAATGCAGCCTTTATATGATCCGGAAGCCGTTCGACCGATGTGGGAGGAACTCTCACAATGCGGAGTTACACCACTCAGAGCGGCTGCGGATGTGGATGCCGCTCTTGCCATGCCAGGAACCACGCTTATTGTAGTCAACTCTATCTGTGGCTGTGCCGCCGGCGGCGCGAGGCCAGGGGTTACCAAGGCGCTGCAAAACGCGGTCATCCCAGATCACTTAACCACTGTTTTTGCAGGAGTCGACATGGAGGCGACCGCACGCGCTCGGGAGCTGATGCCCAACGTGCTTCCATCGTCGCCGTCAGTCGCCCTTTTCAAGGACAGCGCCCTTGTCTACGCGCTAGAGCGACGGCACATCGAACGCATGAACGCCAATGAGATCGCTGGAGAGCTGGTGAAGGCTTTCAGTCAGCATTGCACGCGCCAGGGGCCATCCGTGTCTCCCGATGTATACGGGCAGGTAGTCCACGCGCGACAGTGTGGGTCGCAGATCCCGAGCTTTAGAGGCTGACGAGGAAGGTCTTCTGATTTTGCCGGCCCTTACCGAACAGGCAGAGTTCGAGTTGGTTCGCTTCGAAAATCAAGCGGGCCGTGGGGGAGTGGGCGTGCCCGACGCACAAGGGTTGAGCAGTTGTCGGATTCTTATCGAGACCAAGACTCAGCGAAACGCCATCAAGCGCAAGCAGTTGGAACAGCACCTACAGCGCCTTGACGATGCGAATGAGACCGTCCGCTGCCTTTTGGTCCATAGCCCGGAGGAGAGCCGACCAACCGAACTTGTGCATTTCTCCGACGAGCGTCTGTGTTGGACCTCTTTTGCAGCGCTGGACCAAGCAATCGACGAGTTGCTGGCCGACAAGACCGAAGTTATCTCTGAGCGCGAGGCCTTCCTCCTGCGCGAATTGCAGACCATGCTGCTCCCGGAAGGCTTGCTTGGCTTCGAGAAGGATACCGTCATCGTCGCCGCCAGACAGGCGTGGGATGAATACACAAAACACCAGATTTACGTCTGTCAGCCGGGCCGACCTTTTCAGCCGGTGCAGTACATGGGGTTCTATAAAGCCAACCAAATCCTTCCACGTGTGCCCCGAATTCTTGAACGTCACGACCGAGTGCGTATGGAACGTGGTGCCTATAAAGGCGAGTTGGGTCGCGCCATTGACCGGCTCTTGGACTTGGCGCTTCGTGAGCCTGGGGTCGAATACCAAGTCTTTCTTCTGACCGGTCCGGACGACCCGCAGACGATTTGCCTGGATGAGCCAATCGTGAACGACCTTCTATCGGCCAGCGGTCGCAGGAGTGCCTTTACGCAGGGCCAGCGTTACGTGAAGCTCGATAATCTTCGTCGCGCCAAGCGGACTTCTGACCTAGCCTCAGCGGATTCAAAGACCCACACTTAGTGCTCTTTGGTTGCCAGCGTCATAGGAAGCGGGGGTATCAGGTATGGCGACTCTAGGTCTGCCAAATATATTATAGCCCGAATTAGGTGTTACCGGCCCGCTTAGCCTCCCATCCTGAGCGGGGCATTAGCGATCACTCCGCCGCGCCTTGGACCGATTCTGGACAGATCGTCGCTGACTCGGAAGTAAAGGTTAAGCAGCCGCCTCCTGGGCGGCTGATCGGCTCCCCCGTCAGTGCGTTCGGCTGTCCAGAAACGGTCGCAGCATCGCGCTCTTCAATAATGTGGAGGGGCACATTCTACGCGGTGGAGAACATCTGTACTCACCAGGGCGGGTCGCTGGGTATAAGGTAGGCTGAAGGGGGAAAGCGTCACCTGCCCATGGCACGGCGCGAATCCTAATGTCAAGACCGGGGCAATGACCCGCCCGCCCGGACAGGTGTGCGCAGTTTTGTGGTCAAGGTCGAAGCAGCCGACGTGCTCCTCGATCTGGAGTGACATGGATGGGGAAATGAACCAATCGGAGGACGAACGTCCTGGAGCCAAAGAACAGAACTCGATCGAAACCGTTCTGGCCTACCATCGCCGCACCAAGCATCACTTGCACCGCTTCGCCGCGTCGCCAGGATATCTGGACTGGGCCACTCAGCCTGATCCCTTTCGAAATTACAATGGCGCGGAAAGGGTCGATCTTCCACTTCTAGCTGACCGGCTCGACGCGGTCTATGCCAAGCTCTATTTTCCCGGCGCCGTCCCGGCCATGCCGCTGGAGCGGAACAGCGTTGCGATGCTGTTTGAGCTGGCCCTGGGCCTGTCGGCCTGGAAGCAGTATGAGAGTAGTCGCTGGGCCTTGCGGTGCAACCCGTCGAGCGGCAACCTTCACCCCACGGAAGGCTATGCAATTCTCCCGGAGATGCCGGGCCTAAGTGCCGGGGTTTATCACTACGTCAGCCGGGACCACTGCCTGGAGCGGCGCTGCGTTCTGGAAGGTCGAGCGGGGCAGCAGCTCGCGGGGTCGTTCCCGCCAGCTTCCTTTCTCGTGGGCCTGTCCTCAATTCATTGGCGCGAGGCCTGGAAGTACGGCGAGCGCGCCTTTCGCTATTGCCAGCACGATGCCGGCCACGCCATCGCTACCGTGCGATATGCAGCCGCCGCGCTGGGTTGGTCGGCCCGGCTGATCGCAGACGTTTCGGACACGGCCATCGCCGCCGTGCTGGGCCTGACCCAGCCAGAGAGCTTCTCGGCCATCGCCGAGCAGGATCGTGAACATCCCGACGCCCTTTTGCTCGTTGGCCCTCCCCATCCTCCCGGGAAAGGTGAGGAAACGGAGGGGTTTGACGTGGCGAAGCTGCGGGATGCGCTCCTTGCGGGTGCATGGGTGGGCCTGCCCAACTCACTCAGCCCCGCTCATGTCCGCTGGCCAGTAATTGATGCTGCCGCCGAGGCGACCTGGCAGGCGGACAGAGTCACGGAGACAGGCAGACGTGGTGGCCCGGATGTTGTAGACAAGTTCCCGGCGTCGCCAACTCGCCCGGTAGTCGATTCCCCGATCAACGCTGTTCGGCTTGTCAAGCAGCGCCGGAGCTCCCTTTCTCTCGACGGCATCACCTCGATCTCGGCCGAGACATTTTTTGGCATGCTTGACCGGCTTCTGCCGCGGCCCGGAGTGCCCCCTTGGGACGTCTGGCCCTGGCCGCCACACCTGCATTGCGGCATCTTCGTGCATCGGGTCCGGGGTTTACCGCCAGGCCTGTACCTCTTCGAGCGAAGTCCGACGGTCCACGAGCGCCTA
>JBEKLF010000356.1:0-7414 GCA_050010335.1 Terriglobia bacterium | reverse complement strand
TGGAAAAACTCGTTCCAGTCCCTTGGTGGAATGGATTGCCTTTGCGGCTGACCATCTAGAATGGGCCGGCTGACAACCCTAAAACTTAGGCGAATTCCGTTCCGTGGAAATTCAGGCTAGCTACACACACTCGGGGGCGCCTACCCTTCCCGCCCCCTCGTAGGTCCCCCGACACTCCCCCGCATCGTTTATCGGCGGTTTTAGGTTAGAAGATGAATCAAATTGCCGGGGCCGAAACGCCTTTTGGGGGGGCACCCCATGGGGCGTTTTGGCGAGACGGGGGCGTGCGTCGTGGAGATTTGCGAGGTTGGCACGGGAAGAACCGCGGACCTTCACAAAAGACAGAGGTCCGCGCTTGCTTTTACGAGACGTGGGGGCGGCGACACGCCGCCTTGTGGCGGGGTAAACCCGCCGCTACGTCCGGGGCACGCCATGGCGTGCCCCTGCAAACATGATGGGTTGCGGCCACAGGCCGCGGCGCCGACGCCCTGGCCCCCCGTGACACACTTCCCCGTATCGACTATCGGCCAATTTTCCAAGATCATGAGCCTGTTTTGGCGAACGGCGTGGGGGCACAGGCTTGTAGCCTGATCCGCGCACAGCCAGGAGTGGCTGTGCCACCATCTCTCGCGCCCCCTCGCTGTGCCCCCGACACTTCCCCACATCGTTTATCGGCGGCTTTGGGTGAGAAGAGGAATCGAATTGCCGGGGCTGGCGTGCCACGACAAACGTTTTTGGTTACGGCTCCCGCGCGCACCGGTCAGCGTCCCGGGGCGGCGATCACATCGGTGAGCGGCACCCTGCGGCCCTTGGTCATGTTCTCGAAGAGATAGAGCCCGGACTTTCCGCCCACGATGATGTCGAGGTCACCGTCATGGTCGATGTCCACGACACAAACTTGTATCCCCGCTCCAGTCCGCGAGCCGTAGTCGATGATGTGCCGTCGCCATTCCAGCCCGTATGCAGTCTGGACCCTTTCATACCAATAGATCCCGAGGGGCTCGTTGGCGCCTTTATCGTGTTCGTGCGCGTAGTAGCGCTTTCCGGTTACCAGTACTGGCTTGCCATCGCCCTTGAGGTCGGCGATCGTCAGGGCGTGAGCCTGAGACCAGGCGTTATCGATGACGTGTTTCACCCAGGTGCGGTTGCCCTGCGCGTCCTTCTTTTGTTCGTACCAGAAAATTCCGTAGTCGTGGCCAAGGGTGGTGACGAGGTCCGGCAAGCCGTCGCCGTTCACGTCCATCGTGTAGATGAATCCGGTCTCTCCCAAATCAAATTCCGGATGGAAGACCCACTCACCGTTGCGAGGGTCGGGGGGAGCTTCAAACCATCCCTTGGGCGTGATGATGTCTGTGCGCCCGTCGCCGTTCACGTCGCCCGCGCCAATACCGTGGCCATAGCTCCGGGGGCTGACGACGTGCCCAACCCAATGCGCGTCCTGGCCCTTGCCAACAATTTCATACCATGTCAGCGGGAATTTGGTGTCGCCGAATTGCGGCAGGAGTTGTTGCGGCTTGCCGGTGTTTAGGATATCCACCAGGAACGAGAATTCCACCGGCGAGCGTGTCTCGATGACATGCTTAACCCAGGGCTTGCTCGATTTGCCGGGGTTCTCCCACCAAGCCAACGGCGTGCTCCAGTAGGAACTGGTCACCACATCGGGGTAGCCGTCGCCATTCACGTCAATCGCCAGATCGCCCAAGTCTTCCAAGTAACCGCCAGTGAAGGGAAGGTCGCGAAAATGGTGTTTGATCCAGCGCGGCCCATCCTTGCTAGGGGCAGTCTGCTCGTACCAGTTCTCACCGGAAATGATGTCGAGCCTCCCATCGAGATTCACATCGGCGACCTCAGCCGCTTCGCTTTGTCCCAAGTCAATCGTGTGTTTATAGAATGCAATTTCCTCTGAGCCCTGCGCGCTCACGCGTCCGGAAATCCAAAAAAGGCAAGACACAAGGGCCAAGAATGCGACAAAAAGGCTGACAACAGCGGCGGCACGGCGGAGGACCTGAATCGATCTGCTAACAGGGGAAGGCATAGGAATCTCCTTGAAGAATTCAAGCCGCGCCGCGGTGGGACAAATTGTCGTTAGTTGCGACCCGCCCATTTGCGGTTATTGTTGGGCATTGGCGGACTATCCACAATGGCTTGCCGGCTTCGCCCGCTGCGTCGAGCAAAAAGTACTCAGTTGCCGCGCGCCTCAATCCTGTCCTATCGAATCCCCAACTTCCGTGCGAGGCGTTTGGTGAACTGGAGTCCCTGGCGCGCCAACTCATCACCCGAGGGCGCTGGGTCGCGCCAAATGGCTGCGGCCGCGGCCAGTGCGGGTTCCGGCTGCGCGAACGACTCGATGGTCAGCCATTCGTCGTAGCCGATTTCCTTCAGCACTTTGAGAATGCCCTTCCAATCGACGTGCCCGGTTCCCGGAATGCCGCGATCGTTTTCAGAAATGTGAACGTGTCCCAGACTGTTGGCTACAGCGCGGAGAGCGTCCGCTGGATGCTGCTCCTCGATGTTCGAGTGAAAAGTGTCAAAGTGGATTTTCACGTTGGGCGCGCCCACGTCGCGGACCAAGCGGGCGGCGTCTTCGAGGGTGTTGAGGAAGTAAGTCTCGAAGCGGTTGAGCGGCTCGAGGCAGAGGCACACGCCGCGTTTCTGCGCGCGGGTGGCGGCGGCCCGCAGACCTTTGATGGCCCACGTCCATTCTTTTTCCGTGCGCCGGGTTCCCGTTATGACTCCCAGGCCGGCGTACAAAGGGCCGCAGATGAGGTGCGCGCCCAAGTCCGCCGTCCTGTCGATGCACTTTTTCAAGAACTCCACTCCGTGCGCGCGCGTGGCGGCATCAGAGCTGATCAGGTTAGCATCGCGCGGCAGAACGGAGCACGTGGTCCGTTCCAATTGCAGCCGATCGAGAATGGCCCTGACCGCCACAATGTTGGCGGGTTCGTCGGGCGAGAGAAAGAGTTCGACCCCGTCAAAGCCCCATTCCTTGATGCGGGTGAAGAGCGGCTCCTGTTTTTCTCCCACCTCCGTGGTCCAAACCATGGTATTGACGCCGAATTTCATTAAGGTGCCTCCTTGTATGTAGGGGCCGGCGGCGCTGGCCCCGGGCCGAACGCCGTTCGGCCCTACAAGACATCCCACGGTTTCCGGCGCTCTTCATTCAACATCTTGTTGGCGTCGGCGTCATCGATGAACTGTTCCTTCTCGCTATCCCACCGCAATTTCCGGCCAAGCCGCAGCGAAATATTCGCGATGATGCAAGCGCTGGTGGTGCGGTGAGTAGTCTCGATATCGGAGTTCGGCTTATTCCGCGACCTTATGCATTCGAGAAAATTGACCACATGTGGCTGGTGCTGGGCGGTGCTATCGCCCTTTTCAATCGTCGTCTTTCCGAAGGTCTCCCACACATCGGAGGTCTGGGTGGGTGGCCAGATGGTATAGCCTTCGCGGTTGATGAACAGCGTCCCATCCGTTCCGTAGAACTGCGTTCCATACGAATGTTCGTCCGGCCCGCGGCCCAGGTGGTAGCAGAACCGGGCCAGAAAGCCGGTGGAATTGAGGGGGCAGGGCGGGTATTCGTAAACGGCTTCGAAGGTGTCTGGAGTCTCGTAAATGCCCAGGCTCGCGTATCTTCCTCCCGAGGCTGCGACGGACACAGGGGCGTCCACTTGCATCGCCCAATGGACCACGTCCATCAGGTGTGGTCCCCAGTTGGTGGTTTCGCCGCCACCGGTTTCCCAGAATCCCGTGAAGCCCCGGCGGCTGCGGTTGTAATGATGATAAGGAGCAGGCCCCAGCCAGAAGTCCCAATCGAAACCCGTGGGAGTGTCGCTGTCGGGCGGAGGAGTTTGCTTGCGGTTTTCGCGCGTAAATCCGCCGCCATGGAGCCATGCCTCGATGAAGGTGATCTTGCCGATCCGTCCGCCGCGAATCATCTCCACCACTTTCTGGTAATGCTCGCCGGAGCGCTGCTGCGTGCCACACGTCACCACGCGGTTGTATTTGCTCGCGGCCTCCGCCATCTTGCGACCCTCATAAACCGTGTGGGAAATGGGCTTTTCCACATACACATCCTTGCCCGCCTCGCACGCCATGATCATGGGAATGCCGTGCCAGTGTTCCGGTGTGGCCACGATGACGGCGTCGATATCCTTGCGCTCGAGGATGCGGCGAAAGTCGCTGTAACCTACGGTTTTGCCTGGCGGCGCCCCAATGGCATCGAGCGTCACGGCGAGCGGCAGTTGGTAAACATCCGCCACGGCCACGGGATTCACCTGGTCAGTTCGAATCATGGCGCTGAAATCGAACCGGCCCTGGTTGCCGGCGCCGATCAGGCCGACGCCGATGCGATCGTTCGCGCCAATCACGTTCCGAACGGCGGGACCCGCCGAAAGGGCAAGGCTCGCCACACCCAGCGTCGAGGATTTGTGGAAATCGCGGCGCGTCATTTTGGATAAGTCCATCTTTGACCTCCAGAATAA
The DNA here is from genome assembly GCA_050010335.1 of Terriglobia bacterium. Taxonomy (GTDB): domain Bacteria; phylum Acidobacteriota; class Terriglobia; order UBA7540; family UBA7540; genus Bog-366. Next base: position 2,933 of record JBEKLF010000356.1, on the reverse strand, counting down.
ATCAGTGCATCAGTGCAATGAAGCTCGGGCGCGTCTCGACGGCCGGACCCCCAAGCAGCCAGAGGAGGTAGGCCGTGCGAACGTGCGGCTGTGGATGGTAGCACGGGCAGTGTGCCATGCGCTATATGAGCAAATGATAGATTACGGCCTCGGGAGAAAGGCCCCTGGGCTGAGATGAGATTGAGAAGGAAATCTCCGAAAATCGCCACGACGCCGGGCTTCAGAAATGGGCAAGCTGACCCTATGTGGATGCGGGCTCCTGTCACTGACTTTCAGTGATGATGTTCAGCCCAGGGATGCTTTGAAAGTCTTTGGCGTTGTGAGTTACAAGCGGGTAGCCTTGTTGGAGAGCCGCCGCTGCAACCCATGCGTCCTCGGGGGATATGGGCTGTGCCCTGCGGATGAAACGCACTTCACCCCACCTCTTGCTGATCGCATGGCTCGAGGGGATGACCACGTACGCCGCGATTCGGGATTCGAGGCGCTCTATCTGTCTAGTGCCCCACCCCGCACGATACGCACCCTGGTAAAGCTCGGCTACGGTCATGAACGAGATCGCCAGCGTGTGCCCTTTGACGTGGGGCCGGTAAGCCTCAGCCAGGGGGTGGTCTTTGAAAAGGAAGGAAAACACGTCGGTATCAAGCAGGAGATTGCTCACGGTTTGGCAAGCTCGCGATCTTCCCGCCGACGGGCGTATATACCCTCGACGAAGCGTTCGAACGCTTGGTCACTCTCCCATAAATCCGCGCCCTTGCCAAGGATGTCCTCCAGCTTGGTCGGTTTTACCCCTTGCTCCGCCGCGAGCTCCTCAATCGACCTTCGTTCCGAAAAACCTGTCGCCGACTTTCCACTCGCGCCCCCGGTGGTAACACGTTTGGAAGCCGGCTTGAGGTTGCCGGGCCGGCCAACCTTTGACCGACGATTCATGGTTGCTTTTGCCATCGTGCCACCCTCCTCTGGCTCCCCTCGGGCTCTTGGCGATCTCGTCGAACCTTCTTCCTCCGTCCAGTCTAGCATCGAGCGCTGGACGTCGCACGTCGAATCGGCGGGTCGCATTTTCTTGAAGTGGCACGGGCGGCGTGCCCCGTCTACCGTCTGCTGTCTACCGCCTACCGCTCATGACCAGACCTGACTACTGGTTTCCAAGTTCTCGAAATTACGGATTGACCGCGCCCGAGGTGATCCCGCACCCACAAATCGCTTTTGCTCCTCGCGTTGTGCGATTTGGCGGAGAGAGAAAGGCATGTTCATTGCCGGGCAATGGGAAAGGGCCGCAGAGGAATTCACCTCGGAGGCGAATACCTCTGCGCTGCGCTCGCTCTTAGTGCCCGAGAGCAGACATATTTCTCTAGGGTTGTATTGAACAGGGTGGTATTATCGGCCAAATAGCGTGCGGCCCAGTGTTATCTCGAATGTGGCAAGGGGGACAAATGCTAAGGATTGAATTTAACTCACCACATCTCGCAAATGATTCCTTTTTTCGTGCGGCAAAGGAGTTCTTCATCCAGAGCCGTGCCCCCGAAACCAGCGAAATAGAATTTGACTTGAGCGGGATGTTGGGCTTTGAAATTTTTGAAGCTGCATTGCTAGTCGCATGGATTTCGCGATGCACTCGATCCGGAAAGTCAGTAAAAATAAATTTCCCGCCGTGTCATCCCTTAGCTTCACCTCATACAATCCTGCGCGTCGCGGGCGATGAGCAGGCTCACCACTTCGAAGACATTATGCAACTTATTAAAAACACGAGTGGGCCTGCTGCCCAAACTAGGATTCAAACCCGACTAGTAGGGATTGAAGATCGGATACAGGCAGATGTTCGCGGGAGCAAGCCATTAAATTACGTACGCGATCAAATACTGACCGCTCAGGACCAACTGGGAACAAAAATCCCCCGTTCTCTTAATCTAATCAATGCACTTTTCGAGCACCTTAACTGGGAGATTGCTGGAATGCGCGTCATCGGGTTTGCGTCCCGGATGGGGATATTGGAGACGATTCAAAGCCTTGGGTGTAAGGTACTCCCATTGAACTGGAGCACGCTAGCCTGGCCGTACGCTTATGACCCTGAGATAACAGGAACCATCCCTCTAAAGCTGATCACCACTGGCAGGGACCTCGCTGCTGCAACGGCGCACCTTTCAAGCGACTTGGAGCGTATCTTTGGGGAATATGCGAGTGTCGATGTCATCCGCGGTGGAGCTCTTTCCAATGTCATAGTCCACGAACTGGGCGCCAATATCCTCCAACATGCGGGATCAGGCTGTGGGTTTCTGTTGACACGAATTGTTCGTGGTGCGTCACGCAAGCACTTTGTCCGTGAAGTCGTAGGTGAACAGACGCCGATGTTTTTTCGAGGGGGAGGGGTCGCTGAATCTGGCTTTCTCGAGTTAGTTGTTTGCGACGACGGCATTGGAATCCCAGACTCTCTTCGCGACGACTTGAAGCGCACTCTTCGGAGAAGGGCCGACCTTGGCACCCGCTTTAAACCAGACAGAGACGAGGACGTTATAGCATTCGCCTTCGACCGTTTGAGCTCTTCCAAGCGGACCTCCGTCGACTTGCTCGGTGAGGCGTATCAGGCCCTGCCGTTATTTAACGGCAGGATAGGAGGTGTGGCATCAGGGTTGTTTTGGGTTTGGAATCTGATGAGAACCTACCAGGGTTTTATTCGTGTCCGATCTGGGAGCTGCGAACTTGCCTACGATTTCTCAGAAGTGGATGCCGCTGGTCAGCCGCGGGCGTACGTCGCAAGTGAACCTTTTGTGGGAACGCAATTGGGGATTTACCTGCCGCTTACAAAGCAGGACAAACGTGAGCTTTCGGTAGGGCTGCGTAGATCGGTGGGTTTGGGTGGTGAATCAGAAGCAGTAGCCTTGGGCCACCCAATAATGCCAGTCGGCGATGGCCTCGGCAGTTGATTCGTCTACATCTAT
>JBEKLF010000355.1:0-10480 GCA_050010335.1 Terriglobia bacterium | reverse complement strand
AGATGGTTAACTACGCTGTCGAGAAGGAGAAACGCCCGGTGCACGACGGAACCTGGAGCCTCCACGCCCCCCGCCGCACTCCCACCGTCACCCAGGGATTATCCTGAATGCACGCTATGCCAACTCCTCCCAGGTAGCGAACCTGTGTCCTGGCTGTGGCGCCCTTGTAATTACCGCTTGTCCCAGGTGCAGCAGTCCTCTGGCAGAAATGAAGGATCGCTGGGCGAAGCTGTGCGAGAAATGTGGGCAGGAACTTCGCCATCACCTCAAACAGAGCTACTTCGGAGTGATTTGATCAGGCGCAATCAGCAATGTTTTCTCGCCGAAGAAAACGCCCGCCCTCCGTTGAAGTCTCCTCCTCTAAACCGGGCTACAGGCAGGCGCGAGGACCTGTGTCTCGAGTTGCTTGCGTGGTTGGGTCACGCGGCGCTCATTCGATCTCTACCGTGATGATTCGCGCATTCGCTTCGGGCTCGATGGGAGTTTCGTCGATTGATTCGCCGGGAGCCGGTAGAGGGCCTGGCGGCTGTAAACCGACTGTCGCAGCAGATCGGGGAGTCTCCGACTCACCGGGACAGATCGTCAATGGTTCGGGAGGGGTGGGCTTGTCCGTCGTCGCTTCACTGACGGGCAAGCCGGTCATGTAGTCGTAGATCACCTGGGGTTCGAGCGGGTGCCCGTTTTCGTCGAAGTGCGCACGGTAGAAAGGCGGCTCCTTGGCATCCCGTCCAGCGCGTGTTTTTGCCATCGCCCTTGCAGCCGCGCGTGACTCTAAGCTCCCAAGTGGAAAATCAGCCGGCTTAGGCCCTCGGTTTGTTGCGGGTACCGGCATCTATTCCTCTTGTTTTCTCATTGTGTTCAGTTCTCCTGACTGTCGCGTAATGTTGCGAACACGTGGCCGTAAATCGAACCTGCTGCGCCTGCCTTGGATTCATCGTTGCTTGCTTTCTTACCTGCCAGGGTATCCGTGAACCAACCCGGCAAAGTTCCATCATGGGCATAGGCTTCCAGTTCCTCGCGTGTCATGCGATCAAATATCTCATTCAAGTCGACAGTCTCGTTGCGGTCGATCCACTGGCCCACGGCGTTGATCTTGCTGTATGCCTGAACTGCGGCGACTACCGATGCGGCTGTGACCTCGACCTCCCCAGCGTGCTCGATAATCCGCTCCAGCGCCGCCCGGACGTTGCGCTGCCGCTTGGCGAATAATCCGAGGGCATGGGCGTGCCTGTATATGCTGCTGCGGTCTGACAGTCCGTATTCCTCGGTAATCGCCGCCGGACTGCGCCATGCGATAAAGTCGGTTTCGATCTCCGCACACTTCACGTGACGGCATACCGAGCATGTCCGCCTGTGTCGGCCTAAACTTGGCTTCTTCGTGCTCATTAACTCCGTCACGTCTGGTAATCGCTGCCGATCTTGACCGGGCAAAATGATTTCGGAAATCACTTGCTTATCATCCAATGACTTACAAGGACTAAAAATGCCAACTGTGCTCTGCTATGTCCTTTGTTTGACATCTGTCAGCGGATTCGAATCCCACTCTCTCCGCCATATTTTCAACAGCATGCGGGCGATGAAACCCGTTTGAAACCCTCTCACTGTTTCGACAGGGCGAGTTCCACAACCTTCGAGTGAGCCTGGGCCATCTCGTTCGTCACCACGTCCCCGTAAATATTCATGGTGGTGGTGATCGAAGCGTGACGCATAAGCTTTTGCTGCACGGCAATCGGCGTGCCCACGGCGTCCAGCCACGAACGGTAGCTGTGGCGCATCGTGTGCGTACCTAAACTGCCGATCCCCGCATCCCTTCCAGCCTTCGTGAATACCCTCCACACCCACGGATAAGACCAGGGCAAGCGACCGAGTTTCAAGGGACTGGCAAAGACCCAATCGCCGTCGCCGGCAAACTGCGTCTCCTGTCGCCAGGCTTTCAGAACCATGAGCATGGCGGGATCAATACTCATAGCGCGTCCGGAGTATTCGGTTTTCACGTCTCCGACCACTTGCCGGACGATACCGCGTTCCACCGTGAGCTTCGCGTTGAGCCAATCCACATCGGACCATTTCAACGCAAGGCATTCGCTGATTCTGAGGCCGAACGATATGCAGACCAAAGCCATCGTCCGGAAAGCCCCTTCCAATTGAGCAAGGAACTTTTGGAATTCCTCCACGGTGAGGCTGCGAGGTTTCCTCTGTCGTTTCGTAGCTCCCTTGATGCGAACCAATTCCATCGGATTGCGCTGCAGCTCAACATCATCCCGATACATTGCGTATTCCCATAGCTCACGGATCACGCCTCGAATGTGAACCTTGCTTTTGGGAGCCAACGGTAGAAAGTTAAGCCACAGGTCAACAGGCCGGGCCTGGAGATCTGTAATCGGCTTATCTCCCCACTTCGGGACGATATGGTTCCTGAGCCAAGCCTTGACGGAATGGCTCGTGCTCGCTCGCGTGGACATTTTTTCGACTTTGAACTGTTCCACTAGTACGCTCACGATAGGAACCACCTTGATTGGCTTCGCCAGCATTTTCCGGAACGGCTCTGCGGCCTTCACTGCGGCTGCCCGCGAGGGCAACTCGCGGATCGTGCCGAGCTGTCTGCGATGTGGCTTGCCATTCTCGAACCACTTCAGATGCCACGTACCACGTTTTCTGCTGTAAACAACACACTGTGACGCTCTCAATTGTTCGCTCCTTTCCCGGAGCGCACAGGTAGCGACTCGCAGCTTATCACAGGTTTCGAGAGCAGAGCCGAGTCCAAATCCTCCTTACGGAACCTCCAGATGCGACGCTTCGTGCCAGTGAGCGCGTAGGCCTGTAGTTTCCCCTGGCGAACCCACAGCAACAGCGAACGAGTTTTGACCTTCAGATACCCGGCTGCTTCTTCGGCTGTCAGCCATTCCGGTCGGCTGGCTCGGTCGGTCATCGCTTTAGCTCCGGTGCAAGGAACTGAAGTCATGTATGCAGTTCGGCTCGCCGTCGCGTAGATAGGAGAAACTGGCAAGAATGCAGCGCAATCGGCGGCTAAGCACGCCTCGGAGTATCTTCCGCTCGAACTTCCGATGGCATTCGAGAGATGTTGGGAGTTCCGGGAACTGGCCGCAGGATACGAAAAGCTTTGCCATATTTGTCGGTTGGACAAGCCCAGATGATTGCTCACAGCGGAATGGCTCGGGCGATCGAAGAAGCTACTTTCCACAAAATTCTTCGACTGGGATACAAACTGAAGCAAGTGATCATTGGCCCTGACGCATGTCCAATCTGCCGAGCGAACCATGAGCAGGGCCCTATACCCGTCGATCAGCCATTTAGGTCTGGTCATTTGCACGCCCCGTTCTGTCTTGGCTGCTGCTGTGCAATAAGCGCAGCTAGAACTCCTTCGTCAGGCTGATGTGCATTGTGAGGTTCGTTTAACAAACGGACAGAAAACAACGATTTCGATTAGCCATGCTCCATTATTCGCTCTGGCCTGGTCGTTTGAGAGGGCGCAGAGTCTTCCTGTTTAGCTCCAACCGCGAACGATGGCCGGCAGACTCTTCACGTCGGCCCATCTTCCCAGTGTTACCGTGGCCGTCTATTGCGGTCGGCGCACCCCGTGCTACTCTGTAAGCATCATGAAAGAGTTTCGCAAGATCAACGTAGAGATCAACCTGTGCTCCGACCCGCGGCTTAAAGACCTGCACGGGCCGGAGTCCGGTCGAGAGGTGAAGGCTTTCATCGAGAAGCGCGGCATCAAGCTGACGCGTGATCCATACTATCGCAAGGAGAACCCTGACATCGAACTGACGGGGACTCACCTCGCTTTGAAGGCTTTCGAAGAGGAGTTCCTGCTCGACTCACCTAACGCTTACGCGGTGACTTTCGCATCCGAAGAAAACATGACCCCATGAGCCGCGCACAACAGATCAAGGAGAGCTTACGAAAGCGCTACTTGCGGTGATGCTTCTGTCCGCCCTGTCCGTTGGTTGTGGTAGCGGCAGCGGCAACAGCTCCAATTCCAACCCTGCCCAAGCAAGTGTCCAGGCAATCTCGAACGGCGCGACTCTCGCAACCGCTAAGAGCTACTGGCTGACGGGTCAGACGCCTTATGGAATCATCGGACTCACAATTGCCAGTGATGGTGCATTCCAATCTACTTTCTACGGGTCCCCCACTGTCTACGGGTCCACGTGCACCGGTCAGTATAGTTTTCCACCGGCAAGCAACAATCCTACGGTCCTTCTGGGTGGTATCTGTAGCGGGGAGAGTGGTGAGCCTAACAGTTCCATTGAAAGCATGACCTCCATTTCGGGCTCGACCAGCTCTGGTAGTTTTTCCCCTTCGTCTATAGCCCTATCTGTAGATGGTGAAACCATAACCAGCGCTCAAGTCGTCTTCACTCTTTGCGTTGGCGGTGAAGGCGAATTGTGCCAAAGCGGCGCGAATCTGAGCAGTGCGAACTAAATGAACTCCCTGCTCCAACCCGTTCTAGCAGTGATGCTGCTGGCAGCTCTGTCCTTTGGACAGGCAACCGCAACCCTGTTTATCAGTGGAAACAATACTGCAGCTGTATCGGCTCGAAAAGTTATGAAGGACGAAATTCAGGACAAACACCACAAGCGTTCTGCTGGTTGCGAGAACCTCATTTTAGTTGGTTCGGCCGACACAGCCGTATATGTGTTGGATGTAGTAGAGGATAACAACGAAGGAGTTAGTGCCACACTGACTGAGTACGGTGAAATGGTTTGGTCTGATACCTATAGAAGCCGACTCCTAGGCAGGGGTGGTTTATTCGGCAACAGTCCTGATGCCGTCAACCTTAATGGCACCCTACTGGTTGGGAAACTTTGCAAAGCCTTTAAGGAAGGCAAGATTAAGAGTCTACCAGCACCATCATCAACACCGGGACGGGCACCGGAACCGGCGATAGAGAGTCCAGTGGATCAGGCAAAGCACGCCCAACAGTATGCCGACTGTCTCAAGTTGGCAGTCGATAATCCGAGTATGGTTTGCAAGCAGGAAGCGTCTGGCGCGTCAATGAGAGAACCTGAAGCTTCGACTTCTCAGCCTAGCGCCCGTGGAACCATCGGCGCTTCATCTGACGGCAATCTCGGGGTCCGACACGACGCGTCAATGGCAGAGCCCGAAGCTTCGACTTCTCAACCTACCGCCAAAGGAACCATCGGTGCTTCATCTGACGGCAATCCCAGGGTCCAACACGCCGCGTCAATGCCAGAGCCCGAAGCCTCGACTTCTCAACCTACCGCCCATGGAACCATCGGCGCTTCGTGTGACGGTAATCGCTTGGTCCGACACGACGGAGTCACGGTCTCGCAAGTTGTTACTGGAGGGCCAGCAGCCCAAGTAGGAATCGAAGTTGGCGACGTGATTCTGGCGATTGATGACCACTATTTGTACACAATCGAAGAACTCAACAACGCGGTAGATCGCTGCAAGCCGGGTTCCACAATTAAAATCCGCTATCGCCGATACTCGATGACCTACGAAGCGTTCTTGATCGTGGGTAATCGCGAAGCGGCAAAGACGGAGCACTGACTCTTGTTCAGAGTAAACAGGGGGTAACACAGTGAAAACCTTACTTGCGGCGCTGCTTCTATCCGCTCTGTCCTTGACCGCTTGCTCGAAACAGGTTTCTCAACCGGCAGTTTCTAAAACTCCTCAACCAGCAGTTTCTCAAGCACCTAAGCATGGGTATGAACTAGCAAAGACTTGGGATGATGCAACCGTGGAAGCAAAAATCGCTGAAGCCGAGGACTACTACACCAGCGGACTTGTCCGGTTTGGCAAGACCGCCCTTCAACTTAAACAGCTCGATGTTGACCGCTTGAGCTATGAAATATGCGTCAACGACGCCCACCAGGAGACCGCGTGTAAAAGCCCGGTGCTCCCAAAGACTGCTGAGACCGCTAAAGCTTGTGCGGATGCGGGTGAGCTGGGGCCAAAGCATATAGCTCAGTGCGACAAGGTGATCGACGAACTCCCTAAGTTAATCGAGAAGCAGAATGCCGCTTTGAAAGAAGAGTTGAAGCAATGAACTCCCTGCCCCAACGTCCGATTTTAACCAGAGGTGGATACTCGAACGTAGAGGACGGCACCGGGCACACCTAGAGTATCCAGTGAGAGTACGCTATGGTCAATAGGAGAAAAGTTGAAGGCAGACCGTGTGCCGCAAGGCGTGCAGGTTCAAGTCCCTGTTCCGGGCACCAACTATTTAGCCTTGTTCGCCTTCTCTGCCCTTTCCAGATGGGCAATGATCCGCTCGACTGCACGACGTAGGTCTTTGAATTGGGCTTCCAACGTGCGCCCCTTACTCCTTTCGGAGTTCTTGGCAAGCATCTTTGCAACGCTGAGGTCGGACATGTGTCGGATATTACCACGAGTGCCGCGCCAACCCGCTACGAATGTCAGTACCCAAGAGCGTGATAGCGATCCTGTTGAGTCTTTACATCGTGCATTACGCCGGTCGCTTCTTTCATCAGATTCGCCCACTGCTCAACTTCTTCCTCGGTGCACTCTTTGTTCATCCGATGCACGTCGATTTTGGTGTTCAGGTCGAAATTCAAGCTAACCGTTGCGCTGAACTCCTTTTCCTCTTGAGCGATCTTCTCGCGGAGAGCCACAGCCTCAGGATGGTCGGCGTCAACCCCTTCCCACGTTTGCGCCTTCTGCAAGTGAGCGATTAAGCGGTTGCCGAGCGCTATTTCGCGATTCAGAGAAGTGCTGCTTTGGGCAACACGCTCGTGAATGTCCAGCGTTGGCTGCGGATTGTGAGTTTCGATGGCGGCGTCTAGCTCTTTCGAAATCTCTCCCGAACTAGCGGTCTGTTTATTGTTCGCAGAGTTGGCGATCGGTGATGTGTCAGAGGGAGTGGCTGGTGGCTCCTCCGGTAATCCACAAGCCCGACGCATAGTCTTAAGAAGCGCATTCAGATCAGGTCGCGACGAAGTTGGGTCAGGCCCGTTCTTTTTAACATCTTGGTCAACGGCCCCGATGGCGCTCTCGCAGTCTTGTGTTGCTGTCGCCTGCTCCTCTGGCGTCCCACAAGCCTCATGAACAGCAGCAAGCATGGCTGTAACATCCTCGGGTGTCAGGCCGGGGTCAGTTGCGTGCTTTTTAAAAGCTTTAGTTAATTTTGAGCAGTCTTGCTTTTGGGTTTTCGTTAAGGGCGTCTGTCCGAAGGACAGGGCGCATAGAATAAGCAGCACTCCAAGAAGTTTCACTGTATCACACCTTTCCACCAAGGCCATCATGAGTCGCTGCTGTGATTTTGGCAATGATAATCATCACTCAAAGGCCCGTGCGTAAAGACCGGGCCGGAAAATTCAGGGTGGTGTTTCAGGAAGAGGCGTAGGGCCTCAGGGGACACACGGCCAGGCTGGGCAAAAATCTTCCCACTATTCCGGTGCAGGTAGGAGACACAAATCAGGTAACCGTGCCGCACAGGAATTCCTTAAGGTGGGTTTTCGGACGCCTGAGCCTAATACCCGACCTCACGTTTGTGGGCCAAGAATTAATGCCTTCGCCGCCATCCTAGCTGGGGCAGAGAGTTCATTGCTTGGGATTTCCATCGTATAACGTGCTAAGACGAGCGTCGCGCATCCATCCCAGAGCTTCCCTGCATTCCTTGGGCGGCAGCGGCATCGTGTTAGCCAGCACTTTATCCACACTTCCATCAGCAAACGGGAGGCACTTTGCCCGCAGTTCTGCGGAGGGCGGTGGCGGCAATGGTGGGTGTATCACCGCTTTGTCTATCGCATCTCGACATCCGCCGTCAGAGAAGTATTCACCGTCAAGAGCGATACGATGTGCGGTTTCTGGACAGATGTCGGAAGCGATTAACCATTTTGTATTTGCCCGACTCAGGTAAGCATCCATTAAATACATATGCTTCGCAAAGCTCGCATGTTGTAGTAACTCCCAAAATGGTGCGTCACCCGCAGGTCTTCGCGGCTGGCTAAGTGTGATGTTCACCCTATCTTCCAAGACTGCCATGGTTGAATCCCACCTATCGGTTGCCGCAGAACAGAGATCGCTATGCGGCTCAGAACAATCCTTGGCTAAGTCATTGATGGTTTCGAGATACAGGATGCCTATTTGCCGCAAGTATTGCGATACTGGGAGGCTTCTCTTCGTGACGCTGACACTCTTGTGTGGCGATGCGGGCTGATCTTGCGCCAGCACTGACATGGCGGATAGAAGCAGCACCGCAAGCAGGGTTTTCATCATATTCTCCTCTCTAAAAATGTCATCGCATGTGGAGTCTTTTCATAAGTTCGGCTTTGCCGAGTTCCCCAAGCAGAGCAATACTGACTCCGGGCAGTCCCTTGATTCGTTGCTTTATGCTGGCCCAAACGCCGGAATCACGAATGTGATCTAGAAATTCGTGGCCCTCCCACGTAAGCCCGGTGACCATCGGTAAATCACTAGTTGACGTTCCCTTCACGTATCCTGCTTCAAACAACAAATCGACGTGATAGGTCACTTCTTGGAGCGAGTGCCCTTCAATCGGCTTGTTGAATATATGGTAGTGGGTGCCATCAAGTTTTGGGTTGCTGTCCACCTGGAGAAGCAATTCACGAATCAAATCCATGTCGCGTTCCACACCTGCGCTCCTCCGTCTGACAAATTGTATGTGGGCAGACCTCCGGTATATGACTTGGACGGTTGCCAACACCTAAATCTCGATCCTCTCGACTTCGCCCGCGTTCACATCGTCGTTACGCCGGTCGTAAAGTCCAGTGGTTTTGGCGTTCGAGTGCCCGGCCATTTTTTGCGCGACCTCGATGCGCCCGCCGTTGGTCAGATAGTCGGTGATGCCGGTGCGCGGAAGGAGTGGCAGCCGATCGCGGTTGCAATTCCCGCGTCGGAAACACGGCGGCGCACCATGCACCAGACATCCTTGCGCGTCATCGGAGACGCGGTGAGCTTTTTGGTTTTGCGGACAGCAGAGCGGAACAGCAAGCCCTTACGGTCGTCCTCGATGCCAGCCGCTTTAATGTAGGCCCACCAGCGGTATATCGCTCCGCTTACGCTCGTCATTTGGGCAGGCATTTCCATCTGGGAATCTCGGCGCACATTATAGCCCATCGTGTTGGTGGACGTCGGTGATCACTTCAAAAGCGATTTCAAAAGGCGCCTCATTCAAGGCTTTCGGGCAGCGATATCAACTCGGATCACATTCAAGTAGTCGCCGGCGGATTCGAGAGCTTGCTCGGCATCATGGTGAGAAACAAATCCGGTGTCATCATAAAGGGCTGTATTGCGCTTCCGGCGGAGACGATCAAAGACGACCAGCAGACCAGCATGTTTCTTGTCGATGCGCGACCGCACGAAATCGATGATGGCGATGTGGTGGCCAGGCTGACTTCTCGCACGGAATCCGTGGCTGAACATGAACCCCAGCGAAGCTTTGAGCATTGCTTCGTAAGCTTGTTGAAGACAAGCTTCTTCGTCAAAAGCGAGAATTTTGCGGGCCGAGGCCAGCTTCTTATCCGCGCTCGCGAGGAAGCGTTCGATCTGCGCCCAGTCAACGACGTGTGGTTTTAGCTTCTTCATTTGTACCTATGAGCGGAATACGCTTATTGTGCCAGACGTCTTCCAGAAAAGCATCCTTTCGAACACGGCGCGACTCGAATTCCTTCGGCGTGAGAACCGTGTAGTTGATTTCGCGTCCGAGCTGCCGCTCAAGCCTTCGCATGGCCTGCGCCAAGACTTCCTCGCGAGGGGCACCAATCATGAGCACGTCTATATCGCTGGCAGCGTCCTGCTGATTACTTGCAAACGAGCCGTACAGATAAGCCTCGTCTATTCCCTCAATTCTCTTGAGGGATTGCGCAATCACGGGAGCCGCACCAATGGTTTTCGTAACGATCTTGCGCACTTCATCAAAAAGCGGATACTCCCGGTTCAGTTGAAAATACTTCTGGCGGCCACTCACTTCCGACGCGAATAGACCCTCGCGCTCCAGGCGTCCCAGCTCTTTCGACAGGTTAGACGGATCGATGCCCAACCGCGCCGCCAAGTCCCGCAGATGGTGGCGGGCCGTCGGGTTCGTAAAATAATAGGCCAGCAGTTGCTGGCGCGCCTTGGAGCGAAAATCAAGCATGTGGTAGAAGTGTACCACATATGTGGTAATCGCTGACAACATTAAACGCCGTGATTCCGCGCGGAGAACCTTCGCCCGCAACCGGCGGCGAATGGATGGCTAGCTAGGTGCTGACCCTAACGGGCCGGACGAAAAACGAGGGACTAAAACGGGGACTAGGGACTAAACGAGGGACTGGAGTGCGTTTCCTACACGAACTTACACGTGCTTAGGTGTCATCCGTGCGCTTGTAAGTTGTTCTGTATCAGTTTCCCTTTGAACTCATAACCCAAAGGTCGGTGGTTCAAATCCACCCCCCGCAACCACTTACGGATTCTCAACTCCACACAACCCCACACGAACCGGGCGCGGCTGAGAACCAGTCTGTCCCAT
>JBEKLF010000354.1:0-7455 GCA_050010335.1 Terriglobia bacterium | reverse complement strand
ATCGGCAAGCGTCCGGTGTGCGCGCTCCGCCACCGTTCGAAACGCCGGTAAAGTCTCCGCATGTTATGGGGAATATCAGATAACTCGCTGGCCATCGTCCGTCCTCCTCGCCCTCGTAGGGCCTGGGACGGACGTTAGCAACTTCGGTCTGGCGTAGTCATGCAAGGTTGCCGAAGCCTCACCCCGCCTGTCTCAACTCTGACTGATGACGCCATCCCGACTCTCAACTCGCGCCCTGCGGACGACGTGGAAACGACCAGCGGCGAGACGGTTCGAGACTCAGAGTTCAGCGACTAAATTACGCTTTGCTCTCACCTTGCGGCGCCCTCCCTGTACATCCTGACAGACCAATCGATTGACGCTACGCCCGCTTGGTAGCTACCCAAGAGTTCACTCGAAAGAACGCTCGGTAGTGACTCATTTTGAGTTTTCTGAAGGAAAATATTTGAAGGCCAGAACGAATAAGATGATGGCAAACGGACGCGGACCTACAAAACAGGCCCGTATTACTCCCCTTTCCTCTTTTTCAGGTACTCTGCAAATTCTTTTGACTCATTCATATATCTTAAGAGATTTCTCGCTTTGTGGGCTTTGGCCGCTACCCCTTTGAAAATCTCGAGATTCGTGCCTGACAGCTTTGTCAGCACTATCGGGTGCAGATGATTCGAGACAAAGCACATTTTCTTTATGGTCGCCGACACTAGATTACCGACATCTAGCGCAAAATTGATCCCGGGCACATGAAACAAGAAGTTAAGGAATTCTGTGGCAGAACCGCGATATGGCATGTTAAAGCTCGGCAATAGCGGCGGCGGAGACACGGCGACAATCAAGGCCATATGTTCAGGGAAGCGACCTTCAGCGTTCAGAAATCTCCGTACTCCTTCACCGTACTTTCCCAAATCAATCAGCGTGTCACTTCTCTCTCCGCTCCAGGAATGAACCGATGCCTTCCAAAAGATGCCCATGGCAAAATGCGTAAGGTTCGCAACATCAATGTCCGGATTTCTTGCAGCCGCGAACAATGCCGAATCACCATCCACCACATCCGGCGGACACTTTACAAGTATGTCGTAAAACGGGAAGCTGCCGTCCGACTTCGCGAGTAACGGCAAGACCCAATTCTCACCGTTTTTGCTGAATGAGTTGTCACATTCTCGACAAAGAACGTAGTCCTGGCATTGTGTCGAACTCTGCATGACCACGTTTTGGGTAACCACGACCGGCTCCGACTCCGGTGTGCGACACAAGTTGTATAACGCCGCAGGTGCCAGATGACTTCTAATAAGAGTCCTTTTCTCCAAGCACAGCGGACATTTTCCGATTGGCACATTTCCTCCCCTATGGAGTGACACTTCCTGCGAAGCGGGTGTCCACGGTTACAAGAGCGCTGACCGTGGGATTTTGCTTTAATGGCAAACCATAGTCAATCCCAAGGACTTTCTGACCGTGGCTGCCTTCGGGTCATTGGATTTCAGGCCCCGTACGAATTGAAGTGTCCGCGCTTGCGCCCGGGTCTTCCTCCGGGGATGCAACCGCGCGAGATCAAGGTATTAGGTTCTCCTGGTACGCCTCGAGCGTTCGGTATGTTGGCAGACACACAAGAGCTAAAATGAGGCTATTTCGGCTTACTGTGGATTACGCTTTGAGAGGCGTTGGAGGAGAACGCTCTTTTCCTGCAGGTTTCTGATCTTTCCGAAGTCCTCAAAGAGTTTCTGTGCGCGGTCTCCATCTGACACGTCCCATAATTTGCTGAGAGCGGCTTTTCGTCGTTCGTCCTCTATGGGAAGGTTGCGAAGACTTTCGACCAAGATGCTCCTGACGATATTCTCGAAGTCTTTTCTCCTGCTATCGAGGAATTCCCTTTGCTCGTCTTTAAGCGGATCTCCGTGAGCGATCGTTGAGCGCACATCGTAGAGCTCTCGCAATAACTTTTTGGTGGCTTCAGACTCCCCTGGGTCTCTGCAAACTAAACGCGCGGCCCGTTCACGTAACCGCCGACTGACGAAATCCCTTTCAGGGACCAAGGCCGCCTCAAGCGCAATCATGTAATCCACAACGCGATCAACCTCGTTGATTTCGATTCCAGATTGCCTCTCAGCGTAGCAGTTGAATTCCTTAGCGCCCCCGTACGAGAAATACCGCCGACTTACTGCAAACCAGGAGGAGTTCCATCCTGGCCGACTTCTCAATTGGTCAGCGAAGGCATCCCACTGCTGACATTCACCTTGGCTTAGTCTATAAGGAAATACGGTTGGTATGTCTGAGATTGTGCGGTATGGGTATTGGCTGAAAAGCCTCCCGTTCTCATCACGCACGCTTATTTGTGTGAATGAGATGTCGCCACACTTGAACAACCGCAATAGAAGTAGAGTGTCCTCTGTCTCCTCGGGGATACTCCCAAGTCCCGATGGCGCTGGGCCCCTGCCGGGAGGAGGCGAGGAGTAGTGCATCTCATAAACCCAGTCACCAAAGTTAAATCTGGCATATGGAAAAATCTCGCTCGCTTCCCGAAATCTGTTCCCGTTCGGCCCTTCGCATTGGGGCACATTCCATATGCGGAAATTCTTAAAAACCAATTCTGCCTTTGCGGCGTTTGGCTCCCCTGGAGCACGGCTCAAGTTTTTGACCAAAGCGTAGGCAGTATGCACATTATCAATGCTAAGTCTCTGCGAACGCTTTTGTAAAGCCGTTGGACATCACACCTTGCACTAGCCTTGCGCCTGACTTCCCGATAAGGCCTGGTAAAATGCGGCACTCCTCCTACCCGGTCGCTTGGTTTCGTGGCAAGCTTCCCGGTCGTTCCGTCCGCCGCCCCCAGTCTTTAGCAGATTCATTGCTCCGGTTCGGACTCGCCGACCGCCAGTTGACGGCAAGGCCAAACCGTAGAAGAGCCTCGCGCATTCAAACTCCCGAGATACGGGGTAATGGCGAGTAATCCGTTGACGCCGGATAAGTCTATTCGCAAATAGCGTGCTACAGCTCGAATTTAGCGCGCTCGGACCAACCCATATTTGCAAATAATTTGCGACTTTACAACGGCGCTGGCACGCCAGGCGGCCCGCTCACCGGAAGCCGGCAACTGCCTTCAGTACTTGCAGCGCAACCGGCACCGCATGCGCTACGCGGAATTTCATGCCCAGCACCTGTGCACTTCCTCGGGAGTTCTGGAGGCGGGTTGTAAGGTCATGGTGGGGTCGCGCCTAAAACGTTCCGGCATGCATTAGCCCGTGCGCGGCTCCAATGCCATCATCGCCCTGCGGTGATACAAACTCAGCGGCCGCTTCCAAGATTTCTGGGAACGCCGGGCGCACAGGGTGGAAGCGTGAGCCCACTCACGACTGGGTCGTACACCCGAAGCGCCGTAGATGGCGACTTTGGCCGAAGAAACACAGTTGCGAGCGGCAACTGAGGAGTGAGGAGCCGAACGCGCAAATTCCGTGGGGAGTGGCAAGCCATCGGAGCGGCCTTCGCTGTTCCGATTCGTTGCTTACGGTGCGAGAGGACGCATAAATCCGGCTTGTCGCTAGCGAATTCGTGCTGAAGACGCTCGTGACTTTTCACTCGCCACTTTCCGCTGTCTTTTCCAGCAGGCGCGCAATTTCGTCGCGCTTCGGGATGCGCAGGGGTTCCTCCCGCCCCGCCTCGACCATGCGAATACCTTCTTTTGGGGGCCGAATCTCCCCGATCACGGCGGCGGAAATTCCACGCCGGGCGTATGCCCGCAGCAAACAGGGAACGGAAGCAGGCGCCACGACAACCAGCAGAGCCCCCGACGCGATCAGGGCGAGAGGATCAAACCCCAACGTGCGGCTGAACGACAAAGTCTCCGGCAGGACCGGGATTTTCTCCTTCCAGACGCGCAGACCCACTCCGCCGGCGTGGGCAATCTCCGCCAGGCCGCTGAGCAGTCCGCCTTCCGTGGGGTCGTGCATCGCGTGGACCTTTGCGAACCGCACGGCAAGGCGCGCGTCTGCAAGCACACTGATCCCCGGATTGAAGAGCCATCGCCTGGCCCGGCTCACCGCCGCGCGGCCTAATTTTTTCTCCAGCTCCACGCCCTTCGCTCGCCCCAGGATGGCCGTGCCTTCAATGGCAATTCCTCGCGTCAGGATGACCAGATCGCCGGTGCGCTGGCTCTCCTTTCGAATTAACTCGGGTTTTTTCACCTCCCCCAGCATCTGGCCCACCACCATGGGGCGCGGCAGTCCCGCGGTGATTTCGGTGTGGCCTCCGCACAGAGCAATCCCCAGGCTTCGGCACGTGGCCTGGATATCACGGACGATCCGCTGCGCCATTTGGCGGGTGGTGCGGCCTTCCGGAAGCAGCACCGTCGCTAGGAACCAGCGCGGTGTGGCCCCCAGTGTGGCGATGTCGTTGGCGTTGATGTGAGCGGCGTACCAGCCGATGCGCTCGTCGGTGAAGGTGATGGGGTCGGTCTTCACGACCAGGTATTTCGTCCCCAGGTCGATCACCGCGGCGTCTTCCCCGTAACGCGGGCCGATGACGACTCCGGAGGAGGGCGGCGGACGGTACCCGCGCAGCAGGCCATCGAGGACAGCAGGCGGCAATTTGCCCACGGGCAGACTCACTCGAGTGTGCATAGTCATGCGAGTATAGCTCCGGCAAAGTCCGCAGGCCACCGGTGAGAGGGATGAGGGGTTTGTTCTTAGCCCCTTTTCGGGGGCCAGCACCATATAGCGCCGGCTTTGCCGTTGGATATTTATTCGCGCGGTGCAAACCCTTTCGCGCTCCTGCCATTTGCATATGGCGCCACTGTCTTGACCTCTCTAGTTGGTGGTGAGCAGTACAGCGGTTATCTTACCCTAACTCCTGCTCGAGGAAGTTTGTGGTGGCATAGAACCCGC
The DNA here is from genome assembly GCA_050010335.1 of Terriglobia bacterium. Taxonomy (GTDB): domain Bacteria; phylum Acidobacteriota; class Terriglobia; order UBA7540; family UBA7540; genus Bog-366. Next base: position 2,587 of record JBEKLF010000354.1, on the reverse strand, counting down.
CGGGATAGATCACGGGTAACGGCGTAAAGGCGAGTAATCCGTTGGCGCCGGATAAGTCTACCCTTGGCGACATAACCGGCCGATCTCTGCTCGTTTGAATGTTCGGGTGGGATTGGTCCTCGTCGGCCACCGATCCTTTCTTATCGCATTATGTACGTCCGATTACAAGACGTGCTCGAAATAGCGGCTGGAATTGCCTCAAGCAGCGGTTGCCTGCGGAACATAACAAGTCCGACTGAAAGGAAAAAGATCCCGCCATCACTCTTCAACAGTGTGTCAGTGGCGGCGAAAAAGGGGGCCATTTTGGCGCCGGTGTGGACCACCATTCCAGTCTGGAGCCTTTCCCTCTTGGCGGGAGAGTTTGCTCAGAACGGCCCGGAGCAGTCAAGGGCGCGCCGTTATTCGGCGCGGCGAAGCGAACCCTTGACGGCGAGGACCGTTCTGCGACCATCAGCCAAGAGGGAAAGGCTCCTACCCGACCGGTCCAAATGGAGCGCCGAAATGGCCCGCCACTGGACCGCCACTAACAACAGTGGGCTGAACACGTAAGATTAGCCGGTTATTTTCGACTATACAGCCAAGTGGGTGCGTAAAGGCTGCGTTTTTCGCGATTGATCGGGTTGACTTTCCCATAGTCGGTCTTTGCCACAGCGTCGGCGATCTCAGGGTCGTACAACCTTGCGGCGTTTTGATTCGACATGCGTTTGCCCGGGCAGGGTGCCCGATAAAGGTCCTTCTTGGGAAGCGCAACTCAGCCTACTTCCCAGCCCTTTGAAATTGCGGCTCGACCTTCTAGGCTTCACGTAACATGCCTGATAGAATTTGCCGATGCTGCTGCGACGTGCGCTGCTTGGAGTAGCCTTACTAAATGCGGAGCAAATGATCCGACTCGCGATACTCTTGGTGGCATCCCTCGTTCCGGTTGCCGTAGGTTCGGCCCAGTCGTTGGACGGCGTCTGGCGGAGCCAAGGATACGGCGACGTCTTCCGCATCCAGGGGCAGGATTTGCGAGAATTCGAAGTGACCTCAAAAACTTGCGTCACCGGTTTCACCGCCAGGCGGGTGGCAACTCCCGATCAGGAGGCAGTCTTCAAAATTGCGGAAGGAGGAGTACTTTTCCTCAAATCAGGGGGGAGCAACGATCACAAGCTTCTGCATTTTGATTTCTCTGGTTCCGACATCCGAATCGATCGGCTGCCTGGGATGCCCACGCTCTGCGATCCGCCGACCGCCAACACACCACGCGACAACTACGAAGTTTTCACCCGGACTTTCGCCGAAAATTACATCTCGTTTGATCTAAAACAAATAAATTGGGACAAGGTCGCGGCGGACAATCAGGCGAGGGTCACTTCGACGATGACGCCAGCCCAACTGTTCGAGATCCTTGAAGAGATGATAGAGCCCTTTGGCGATATGCATACCGCCATCGACGCGCCTAAGCTGAAACGCCAGTTCGAGGGGATTCGGCCGGGCACGGATCGAATTCTAAACGGCCAGGCCGAGGAAGGATTTCAGAAGAGCGACATGCGAAAATTGCTGGCAGTGACCGACCGCGCTTGGCTCAAAGGCCCCGTTCGTAAATTCTGTAACGACCAGATCCAGTACGGTCACATCGACAACATCACCGGATATCTCAGGATCGTGTCGTTCAGCAGTTACTCCAGACGTGGCGGCATCGCACAGGGTCTGATGGCATTGGAGTCGGCACTTGACGCGATTTTCTCAGATCCCGCACTCAGGGCGCTCGTGATAGACGTACGTATCAACTTCGGGGGAAGCGATCCGTATGGATTAGCCGTCGCCTCGCGTCTAGCAACCAGCGAGTACCCGGCCTTTTCGATACAGGCACGCGCCGACCCATTTGATCGGAATAAATGGACGGAGGGCTATCCAGTAATGGTCCGGCCGAGCCCTCGGCCGGGCTTCAGGGGACCCGTTGCGGAGCTAATCGGACCCTACACCCTCAGCGCAGGAGAGACCTTCACTCAGGCGTTGATGGGCCGCACTCCGCACATCACCAGGATTGGTGAAAATACGCAGGGAGTATTTTCCGATGTTTTGGACCGGCGGCTTCCGAATGGGTGGAGCTTCGGCCTGCCGAATGAGGTGTATCGAACACAAGAAGGCACTACGTTCGACGGGCTCGGCATTCCCCCCGATATCGCGGTGCCGGTATTCGCCGCCGATGATGTTGCCGGCGGAAAGGACCCGGCGATGGCGAAGGCACGCGAACTACTCAGGGACGGAAAGTAGATCAGGCGACTTTGGCTGACTCGTAACCGATCGACAGTTTTGAAAACCGCTCAGCCAACAATTCCGCCGCGTTCAGCTAAACATAAATCAGCCATGAGTAGTCGCGTAGCGTGGACCTAAGCGCCAGAAGGGCGTGTACCTATTCGTACAAGTGCCGTGCAACTGCGCAGAATCTCAGTATATGGACTTGTCCTCGACGATTACCCGCGAGTAACGTTAGGTCTCTATCGGGAGTGACCCGGCGCGCAAGTGTGGGGAAAGCGCGGAGACGTCGATTCGCCGGGTCACTTTCGATAGAGCCGTTTGAATGAAGCCGCTGGCGTTTGCGGCG
>JBEKLF010000353.1:0-7495 GCA_050010335.1 Terriglobia bacterium | reverse complement strand
GCCCATAACCGCATCTTACAAGCCTTTCCTCCATTGTCAATAATCAACCCCACCCTCCTCCCCAAAATCTTGAGACTTGATCTGTGGGGAGCCAAAATCTATCTCCGACAGGCTCCTAGAACAGGTCGCCCCTTTGGGGCGCAAAAGCGAGGTAGCGCTGGACCCGCACTCCGGTCCTGCGGCTCTTCCGGCGGCGCGGGCGCTATCCGCGCCCTTGTGGTGCTGCGCCTGACGTCCGTATACGCCGACCTGAGGCTCTTCCGGCCGGCAGTGTCCAAGGGTCGCGGACTGATTTCCCCAGGCGAGTGGCCCTTTCTCATCGCCCGGCATTGAACAGGCCGAGGATTCGATTTTAAGTGCCACGGAAGAGGGCAAACTTCACCTACGTCCGCGCTGCCTGCTTAGAGATGGCGGGAGTCTCAAAACCCTCAACCCTCCGTCCTTCCTTGCATTACAATAGGATGTAAATCGCAAAGGGAGGGTACCATGCGTGCCGATCGTGTAGAAATGTCATGGGATGCTGCCGAGTCGAGCTGGCTGGTGCGGATTGAGAGTGGGGAAGAGGTGATCCGCCGCCATTGCCACGCGGCGAAGGATGCCGACGAAGCGAGCCTTCGGTCGGCAGCCCAGAAAACCCTACAGAACGAAGGTTACGAACCGGAGCCGGCGCAAATACTTATTCGTCGTTAGCCGCTCCTCAATTCAGTGTTGTCATAGGGCGCATGAAGTCTAGCTTCGGACGCCTCTGCGCGGACGGAAAAGACTTAACGCCTTACCATACCATTTTCAAGGTGCGTCTTCAGCGGGTCGCCACTGACAGCGCACTTCTGTCCGCGGGTCTTTCCCTCGATAACCCGAGTTACAACAATCGTGCTTTGGACAAGGCGACAGTGGCGGCGTGCCCGATTTAGATTGACTCCGTGCGCTTGCCGCTGGGGTTCCACGCATGAGAAACGCCCACACTCGTTGCCCAGCCGTAGCTGCCTCAGACTCCCGAAGCCGGGTTGTTACTGCAGGTATCTTTGGAAATCCGATGTAAGACATGTGTACGCCCTCCCTACACAAGTTACTTTCGTAAGGTTGACGGTGGTGAGTCTGGATATACACTAACCTCATGAAAATACCACCAGAAAAAGCCCTATACCCAATTGTTGAACACTGGATGAAGAGGCATCTACTCTGTTTCAAGGTAATGAGCAACAAGGGTTCAGCGCACAGCCGACCTGATGTGATCGGTATAAGGGACCCAGGGGGGAACCTCTCTGGAGAAGTTCAGACAATAGCTGTTGAAGTGAAAAAGGAAGGCCCACCGTTTGCAACCATGAGCGGGCAAACCTTGGGATATAACGTATATGCGAACCGCATTTACCTAGCTCAATCCAGGGAACGACCATTCACCATAGACCAAATGGACATTGCCAGTCACCTTGGTATTGGATTGATTCAAATCCGGGGAAGGAAATGTCATGAGATTCTATCCAGCCCGTTTTACACCCCGATTACAAGGCTCAATCTTCATTTGCTCGAAACGCTAGGACTTGGCCGTTGCCAATTCTGTAATTCATTCTTTGAATTGGGAAAGCCTGGAGACGTTTGGTCAAATATTGTAGGCAAAGAAGCTAAATATGAAGATGTGTACGAAGCGGTTCCACAAGCCCTAAGAGAGGGGAAGGGGTTGGTACTTTGGAATTATGAAGTCGCTGAAAGAAAGAGAAAATTAGGTCTCACCACTTTGCAAAAAGGCTTCTCCAATGAGAGAAGATACATATGTCCTCAGTGCGTTGGGGGAATACTTCCAATAGCCCCGAATCGGATCAGAAGCTGGCTCCGCGATTTTTCGCCGAAACGTGGCGACTGATCTCTTTGCTCGGCCTCGGATCGGGGATGACCTACAACACCATTGGAACCGTATGATTGCGTGGCACTACACGACTGGTGAAAAATTCCGACTGATTATTGCTTGTGGTGAGTTGCGGCCCATGGCGGAAAGCTCCCAGGATCGGGCTATCCTTTGGTTTTCTCTTAACCAGCAATGGGAACCCACCGCGAGTAAAATGCGAAAAAACGCCGATGGTTCTCTCACCCCCTTGACCCGTGAACAGGCTTATCAATTAGGTAATGGTTTAGTCAGATTCGGCTTTCCCTCGGCACGATGCATTCCTTGGTGGATGCTAGGGAAGAAAGCAAGAATTCCTTTTCAGACGCGTGTTCGCCTTGAATATGTAGGTAGGAAGCTGGGGGCTGATCCTCAAGAATGGTGTGGGGTCACTCATCCGATTTCCGTCGACCGGCTTATCATTGAGGTTTTCAAGAAAAACGAATGGGTTCGCGTCCGAGAGGCAAGGGGTTGGCCGTGACAACTTGTGATAGGAACGTGATAGAAACCAGCGCTACAGCTACCCGGCAATCTGATTTCCAATGTGTAAGTTATTGATTTCAGGTGTGCTTAGAAGGATAGCACCAAACCCTCAAGCTGGTGCGTCTGCCAGTTCCGGCCATCTGGCGAAGTCAAGATGCGGCAATCAACGCAACGCAACGAACCGGCGCAATGATCATTTGGCGGCGAGCCCCGTCAGGGGCGAAAGAAATTTCCACCAATCGGCGGGTGACATGTTCTTTCGCCCCTCCGGGGCTTGGGGGGATTTCCCTCGCATTCCTTACCCACAGCTCGCGCCATGGGCTACGATCTTTCGCCCCTCCGGGGCTGAATTGCTAGAGTTTCGCCGGATAGAAATGGCAGCCAAGAACATCACTGTAGTTTCAAATTCCCCTATCATTCTTGACCCGACTTCTGGACCGAAATTGCTTGAATCCCCCGCTGAGGACAAGGGTGACGAGGAATCGGGACACCTTCCTCGTTCAGTTTGGGACTGGATAGGCAAGCCAAGGAATGATTAATCGCCCCCCACTTCAGCCATCAACGCAACTTTAAGACACTAAGCGGAAATTCTCATGGCGTAATATGCAGGAATTAGAATGGATATCAGCGCCTTCGCGGCCAAGCACTCCTAATTCAACATTCGCTAATTTCCATGGTCGGTGCTCGTAGCGTCGGTGGCATGGCAGACGGCCTCTTCGCGACCTTCCAGTTTATACATTGCTTTGTCCCAATGCCATATTAGCAAAACCTTCCACCTCGGAAACGCCATCTGAGCCCGTTTCGCAGCTTTCAATCCAAAAACCGGCTCCATCCACGCATATTTGGAGCGCAAGCGCGGTACCTCCAAGCGACCCTGAAATTGCGCGGCCAGGCTCTGCAACTCCGCGACAAGATCGGGTCGTTCCGGATAGAAATAGAAGTACCAATTCTGGATGTATGCCAAACATGCTTTGCGGACCCGATCGCTATCTTCAAGCGAGCGAAGGTACTGAATGTGCAATTTCATGGAAAGAAGGAGCGAGTCTTTCTTCTTATCCGATTTGCCAATATTGCCGCCGCTTTTTCCCCCCGTGAACCTGTAGTAGGTCCCGGTTCCAGGCACGAAACGGGTGCCTTCGGAGGCCAGAAGCACTCGGGCAAAATACTCGCCGTCTTGATCGAAGTGTAGGCGGGTATCCCACGCCCCTGCTGCCTCGGCAAGCTCCCGGCTCATCAGCCATGTTGAGTTTCCCATGTGGACGTTTTCGCCCATCTTTTTCAGGAGCCACTCAACGGGAGAAAGGTCTTGCCACAGGGAGTTGTGCACGAAGTGGGCGGGACGGGTCCGATAGAAAAAGGGGGCCCACGGCGAGGAGAGCAGTATCCGCTTGCTATCACCTTCCCGCAACGCCGCAAGCTGCCGCTCGATCTTGTCCGCCGCCAGAAGATCGTCCGCGTCCAGATACTGGATGTAGTCCCCTTGGCAGTGCTGGAGGGCATGGTTTTGTGCCGCCGATTGCCCTTGGTTCTCCGTGGACACCACCAAGACCCCTTTCGATGCATATCGCCGCGCCACATCGGCCGTGTGATCTGTGGACCCGTCGTCCACCACGATGATCTCCTTGCGTTGCCAGGTTTGGGCAATAGCGGATTGGAGAGTATAGGCGATCCACTTTTCGGCGTTATATGCGGCGATGAGAATTGAGACCAGCGGTTTCATTGCTAAGTTTCCCTCACTTTAGTCTCTGATTGCCCTTCTTGCAAGCAAATTTCGACTTGGAAATGCTAAAATTAAGACAATTGGTCGCGAGCGATTCTTTGAGGGTGACTAGTATGTGCGCATCGCGCAGTGACAGGGCGGTATAATGAGCGAAAGGAGGCAGACATGCAGGTTATTTCTCAAGAGTACATGGAAATACTTCAATCTGCCGCTAAAGGAAATGGTCGGATGCTGCTTTTCACGACTGACAGCGGAGAGTGGTATCTGAATACGGGAGATCGTCGGCTTCCTGAAGAACAAAGCAATTATGCTTCAGCAAAAATCAGGGAAACCGTAGCGGATCTACTCAAGCACGGCCTTATAAAGTTTGGAGGGCCTTTCGGACAGGAGGATGGTCCTTACAGTTTGACCGTTAAGGGCTTCGAAGCTTGCGGAATCAAGGAATAGATTCGAAGTAAAACCACGCCTTTGAGACTCGACCGCCATCGAGTCTTTTCAGGGGATCGGCCACCGCGCTGCATTTCGGAGTAGGAGTGTGGCTGATGAAAGCACGCTCCAGAAGGAGTGTGCCATGTCTAATGACCGAACGTAAGGAATTTTTCTTCCTACAGCGTCCCCCAATTTTCAAGGTCAAAATAAGCGGCCAGAATCCTTGCCTTCCCAATCGGGCCTTCCAAGAAATGGGCTTTTCCGCAACCGACTCTCACGGCGGTTGAGTTTGACAGGAGTCGGGGAGCTTCTTCGAACGGGCTTGCGTTGGATGCCATTACTGTACGGATTTCTATTGGAGAGTCGCAGTCTGGTGTGCCGCATGCAATTTAAGCTGGAAATGAGTTGGCCGTGGGACCCATTCTGTCGACACTTTAGCTTAGGGGCGAACCGTGCTCTTGCGGAGTGGCGTTATCTCGAGTGAAGCGAAGGACTGCAAGGGGCTAAGCGAGGTCCTACCGTCTGATAAGATCCCTCTCGTAGCGAATGCGCATCCAATCTAGGTCGACCCTGGGATCGGCTCTCTCTGCACATTGGAGGGCTTCGCCTTTGTCAGCGGCTGTCCCTTGCCAGACCATCCCTTCGTGGGCGCCCGGCCGGTCTTGAGCATCTGGGCCAGTAACGGCTTCGATTTCGTCGTTAATCAGCGCAATGACTTTCCAGGAAGGCATGTGGTTGTCAGTATTCCTTCCCATCTATTCGAGCAGAGTCGGGAATGGGGCAGAAGCCGATTCCCCCATTCGTTCAGAGCTTTAGCACAATCCCTAGCCACTTGTCAATTGCAAACCACAACCGGTAGTAGTGGCTCTCAAGCTGAGATTCACTCGCCGGCTGGCGCAGACGGGGCTTTTTAGCGTCTGCGATTTCCCTAATGGCCGCCCTTGCGGCGCAGCTTGGGCGCGGCTATATTTTCGGGCAGCTTGCCGTTCTACAAGCCGACTGAGGTGGGCCGTCAGCTCTCACAAGTCTATTCGGGAAATCGCAGACCGCAAAGAACGGGGCTGCGCCAGTCAGCGAGGGGCCTGAAAGATGGCTATCCTGCAAAGCCAAATGCTCGGTGGCGTTGATAACATTCTGGACACATACCGCGTCGTAGAGGATAGCGAGTCGTTTGATCGCACCTTCTGCATTGGTTGACTGGCTGCATCCTAACCTTGCAGTGATGACAAACGAGGTTTCCTTTGTAGTTGTACAGACGACCTTTTGTTGAGTCACACCGCGAACAATGGTGAATCGAGTTTGCACAGGAAGCCATCTCTCTTTCATGCCGCCGCCTCGGCGGACGGCCCGGACCTCCCCACCGCGCCCGCGTTGAGACGCCTGCCCCCAAGAATTCCGACGCTCGACAAGTATATTAGGAGAGGCGGTCTGGCGCAGACCTCTGTCGTTGAGGTCTGCGGCTTTCCCTTAGGAAGCACGCGTCGCTAACGTAGCGCGGACCTGTTTTGTAGGTCCGCGGCTCTCCCCCTATTGGGAAGAAAAAGCCGCGGACCTACAAAACAGGTCCGCGCTACGCTTGCTCGGATGGCTCCTTTGCGCGCAATGTGATGAGTTTTCTGGAGAGGCACTGGAACCTCCGGTGCCTCCCGGCTTGGGCGAATTATCGGCTTCCCTCCATTCACTGATGGAGTTTCTTGGAATCAACGAGGACCTTGTCGAAGTTGCCGCATTGGCTTCAGCGCCGCTGAACGCTGGCCCAGGCCGGAAGGAATTGGCGGGGTGGATTCAAAATCTACCCGAAGAAGAAAAGAACGATTTGCTCGTTGCCGCCGCGCTGCAATCCGATGACCGCTGGAAAATCGAGTTTCTGCGACGGTTTCAGCAGCGAAGTGCACCACGAACCTCGCACGCCCACGCCACACTTCAACCCCGTACGGTCCACGATCTCCTGGCCGCGGCCGAGACACGTGCGGAAGGGAGAGCCCGGCAATTGGAGGCCAAGCGGGCAGCGGAAGCAGAGCGGCAGAAAGCAAAGGGTGAGGCAGACCGCGCACGGTATCTGGACCAACTGGAGAAAAGGGAAGGAGAGATTTGGAATCGCATCACGGCACACATCCAGAAGCGGCAACCGAACGAATACGACAAGGCGGTCAGCTTACTAATCGACCTGCGTGATCTTGCAGTCCGCAAGCAGCGTTCTTCTGAATTTCAATCAGCGCTGGACGAACTCCACCAAGCGCACGCCGCAAAGCAAGGTTTTCTACGCCGGCTGGTGAAGGCAAAGTTTTGATGAGGCTGTTAGCGAGCGGTATTCCAGAACCTGAATCATTCCAAAAATCAGATTGGCAATTTGTGCCACGTCGGCACGCCGATTGGTGGATCCCAACCGCTCAGTTCAGATTCTGCGGTCTTGATGAGCTAAAGCCCGCAAGATGGAATCCAAAACTCGATCGAGAAACTTGCCGACGTCCTCCGCGAGGAATCGGAGAACCAGATAGCCGTTCTCCTGAAGCAAGGCATCTTTACGACGATCTCGACGGTAGGCGTCAGCGTCGCCCAAATGCTGGCCTCCGTCCAATTCGATGGCGATTCGGGACGGCCCGCAAAGCAGATCAACTTCCATGCGGCCCCAGCCATCGAACGGAATCGGCAACTCCACATTCAAACGAAACTTCCCGGTCGTTGCTGCCAAAGTCTCGAGTCGGCGATATAGAAATGCCTCGCTGGCGCTTCGCGCTCGATTGGCGCTCTCGGCATTCGGAGATGCCATTTCGGCAACGCCGACAAACAGGTTTGCCAGGGGAGAATCTACGCCATCGCGCACTAAGCGACGCACGCTGGCGGCGTATTGGCTCTTCCACTCAGGATCGATGGGAAGTGGCACGTCCGCAGGCCAGCCGGGCACGGCGCTGCCCGGAAGCTGCATCCTGTAGCCAATCGCCTCATAGCCGCGACAACGGCGATCGAACATCCGTGCCAGCATCGGC
>JBEKLF010000352.1:0-7576 GCA_050010335.1 Terriglobia bacterium | reverse complement strand
CCCCCACCCCCTTCCATCCTGGCACCCAAGCGATAAATCCTGGGGGTCTGGGGGCAAAGCCCCCGGCTCTACCCTGCCTCTCCATTGTTGCATTTTCTTTCATAAGACTTTTGACAGAACCGTTCCACGGGTCGTTTCGGACCTTGAATAGCACCTTCGTGGGCCGCGCCAACGGGTGGGGAAACCCACAAATCGGCAATCGGCCATCGAAAATCGGCAATCCCAAGTCCGCCTCGGATTCTCGTCCCCGGGATCCTGACGCCGGAATTCTGCCCTGGTGATTTGGTGGCGTGGGTGGGCTCGGCCTCGAGAAGGTGAGAGACTTGCGCGCGGACATGACTACACCCCACAGTAACACCTGGTTATTGTATCAACCTATACTATGAAAGTCAAGAGAAATCTACCAGCGTTAGAGGCTACAAAATGTCGCTGGCGGAAAGCGAGTGTACCGCAGCGCGGCGCGGCGGAGCCGCAACCCAAGAAGGATTCACCACAGATTGCCATGAGCCTGCGGCTCGCCACGATGGATGAAAATGCGCGAAGCGCTTTGGACTGCGGCCGCGAAGCTGCCGCTTTGGTTTTTAGCCATAACGTCGTTTTGCAAGTTTCCCATTCCGGCGAAAGGGTCAAGGCGGTAGCAGCAGCTACCGCAGCCAAAGCGGCAGCTTCGCGGCCGCAGTCCAAAGTGCCTTCGGCACAGTCATCTTCGTAGTCGAGGCGCGGTGGTTACGGAGCACGAACGCAGATAAAAACTGTGAGCCAACAAACTGAAGAACCGCCACCCTCGGCAATGGCGATTAGAAATTGGCGAGCTGTTGCTTCAAACGATCCGGAGAGAGATGGCAGTAGAGAGGGGAAAAGCTCTGCTGCGGTACGGCATCACCCCTCTGGCTGAAAACAAGGTAAGGCTCCTCACCGGTGTTCCAGGGAGTCCAGTGCGGAAGACCTTGCCCGTTAGGGTCTCCGAATTTGGCAAAGTTCGTCCAATAAGTCTGTATGATTTGCGAGAGCTTGTGGTCCGTCGAAGTGAACGGCAGCCAACTGAACGTGCGAGCCTGAAACGTGCCGAAGACGTAAGGAAGTTCCAGCGAGTGGAAGGCGCCGAGCTCCGACTCACCCTTTCCTGGAACCGAACGATCGAACCTGTAGACGAATGCGCGCCGCCCAGCGCTCGTTGTCAGTGCCGCCTCCGCTCCGACGGGACATGCAACCACAATGTCGTTGGTCGCCTGATCGATGGCGGGGATGCCGTGAAGGAGAATTAGACCTGTGTACGTCGCGACCGCAATGTCTGTCCAGTTGCCGTAAAGAGGGCGCGCCAGATCCGCGAATTGCTTGAGCTTTTCGCCAAAACCAGGAGTGGCGGCGGTCTGAGCCGGCTTCTTTGCCGCCGCAGCTTCAACGACTCGAAAGGCGGCGAACTCTCTTGCATTCAAGCCAACGAGTAAATCGACCGGCTCAATCCTCCCTGATGCAAAGGCTCTTGCCGGCGACTGGGGAAGGACCCATCCGTCCACGATCGATGCGTTGGGGTCGTAGCCTTTGAACTGCGAAGCAATCAGTCGGTCTTCAATTTCAGCGACCCGTGTGGCCGGCAAACTCCTCAGGGCTGGAAGTTGCGATCCGGGCTTGCCACTTGCCGCTTCAATTCCAACGGCAAGTCCCAGCGGTTGCATCTGAACAACGGTGCGTTCGGGTCCGAGCCCGAACGCCGGGCCGCTTTCCGCAATGACCTGGCGAAACAGGTTCTGCGTGAGGGGAGAAGCCATCAGCATCGTCGCGTCGATCGATCCCGCCGACTCACCAAAGAGCGTAACGTTGGTGGGATCGCCGCCGAATGCGGCAATATTCTGCTGCACCCACTCGAGCGCTGCTATCTGATCGAGAAGGCCGTAGTTGCCTGAGCTGTGGTGGGGAGATTCCGCTGTCAGCTCGGGATGGGAGAAGAAGCCCATGGCTCCCAGGCGGTAGTTGACCGTGACGACGATGACACCGTGAGACGCCAAGATGGCGCCGTCGTAGGCGGCTTCTGACCCGCTGCCGACACGGTTGCTGCCACCGTGCAGCCAGACCATGACAGGGAGATGCGCGCCCCGTTGCGGCTGAGGTGTCCATACGTTGAGGTACAGGCAATCCTCCGAGGGATCGAGCGTCTGGCGGCTGAATCGGACGCCGTAGGTTGCTGCGAGTGGCTCGATGAAGTTGTCGGTGCCCGCAACGTTCTGCATGCAGGGATGGGACGGCCTGGTCGCGTCGCGCACCCCCGTCCAGGAGGCAACCGGTTGAGGCTCGCGCCATCGCAAAGGCCCGACGGGAGGCATCGCGAATGGGACACCTTCAAACACAGCGATATTGCCCCGGAGCTCTCCCTCGAGCGTGCCGCTGGCCAAATGGACGAGAGGTCCTTTGGGCGCTACGGGCCGCGGCCTTTCCGCCGATACGAGGAGCATTGGAATGGCAAGACAAAGAAACCGCATAAGGGTAGATTTCCTCCTGGCCTCCGCGGCGATGCCGAAATTGGAATCGAGAGCGAACATAGCGGATGTGTGGTAGCTTATGCTCACGCTGTCCGCACGCTTCGCCGCTTCGCTGAGGCTCTAATCAGGAATTTCCATTTTGGACTGCGCCGCCGCCCCGTAGCATACTTCCGGCTAGTACCGAGTGCAACTGCCAGTCGCGCTTACACATCTCCGCTCTTCCACGGACCGCGTGGGGTGACGTAGGGCCGAACGGCGTTCGGCCGGGGCAAGCGCCGCTCGCCCCTACGCCCTCTTGTCACGTAGCGGCGAGTTTACCTCGCCATGGCGGCGTAAAGCCGCCGTTGTGGATGTCTTGGACCAAACCGAGTGGAGCATTTTCTCGCGCTCGTGTTAAAATCCCCTCATGCAGAATTGGAAGGAACGCATCAGCGTGAATCCGGCCGTTTGTCATGGCAAAGCGTGTATCCGGGGAACTCGGATCATGGTTTCCCTAATCATTGATAACATCGCCGCCGCTGTTCCACGCGATGAAATCCGATCGAGTTATCCCGCCCTAACCCCTGCGGATATCGACGCCGCCCTTGCCTATGCCGCCGAGCTGACCCGCGAGGGAACGGTGGACTTGCCTCTGGAAATAAATGCGTGAAATTCAAGCTGCCCGAATCCGACCGCATCCGATTCCGCGAAGGTTGACACCCTCTTGAACATGCATTTAGCGAAGCTCGATTAGCGTCGCTAGAATTCAGGGCTGAGAACTTGTCCCTGTCACTGAGATCCCCGCCCATCTAACTGCGAGTCTTGCGCGCCGTTTCCGGCTGGTTTGCCGCCTGGGAACGGGCCGCATGGGTGGGGTGACGTAGGGCCGAACGGCGTTCGGCCAAGGGCGAGCGCCGCTCGCCCCTACGGTGGCGCTCAAGGTGCTGAACCGCAAGGGTTTTGCCTTTTCCTGTCACTCGTCACTTGTCACCGCCTTGGATGACCCCGACTTCCTCCAGCGCTTTCAGAATGAAGCGGCTTCCACGGGCCGCATCCATCACCCCAACGTCGTCACCATTTACGAATCCGGACAGGCCGATGACGGCACGCCCTACATCGCCATGGAGTTTCTGGAGGGCGAATCCCTTCGCCAGGCCCTCGCGCGTCGGGGTGCGCTTCCCGTGCCCGAGGTTGCGGAAATCCTCCAGCAAGCGGCGCGGGGGCTGAACGCCGCGCACAAGCTGGGAATCATTCATCGCGACCTCAAACCCGATAATATCTTTCTGACGTATCCAGACGAGGTAGGGGTAGGCCTCGTGCCTACCCTCCCTGTCGGCATTGCCGACACCGGGCGGGCACAAGGCCCGCCCCTACGACCCGTCGTGGTCAAGCTCGTCGATTTCGGCATCGCCAAGCTGCGCGAGTCCGGCGCCCATACGCAGACCGGCATGGTGCTCGGCACGCCCGCTTATATGTCGTTCGAGCAGGCTTCCGGCATGAGGAGTGATGAACTCGACGCACGCTCGGATGTTTATTCCCCTGGGTGTGGTGGTCGAAATGCTCAGCGGGCGCGTTCCCTTCCGTTCCGACACCCCTTTGGGCTATTTGCGCAAGCACATGAGGGAGGAGCGGGTAACCATCGGTCAGTGCCGTCCTGACCGTGAGCTTTTCTCATGCCCTGTACACCTGCGGTAACCTCACATAGACCCACGGGGAGCACATTCCCTCCGGCTACAATTGACCCGAGGTTCGTCATCAAGGGAAGAACGTACGGTTAGAACTGCACTGATCGTGGCCGCTATCTGTCACAGGGACGCTTGACAGTGGTGTTATGATAGTTTGCTCAATTTAGACTGATCACGGGAGTACACTCTCAAGCCCATGAATTTTTATGGCGTTACGATAAAGGCCACCCCCTGGAGAGTTCGTGACTTAGCCCAGACTAAGAAGGATGCCAAGCTTCATCTGCCCGACTTGCAGCGCAGCTTTGTCTGGTCCCCGGAGCGCGTCCGCGCCCTTCATGACTCCATGTACCGACGCTACCCCGTTGGTGCGTTGCTCTTGTGGAAGCCGAGTTGGGAAGGCCCCGTTTCTCCGTTCATCACTCGCCCGTGGGATATCTGTCGGCCCAACCCAACCACTGAAAGGGGGGAACCGGAAACGCAGGCTGATGTACAGTCAGGCTCAATTTTTGTGTTGGATGGGCAACAAAGGCTTACATCGCTGTTCAGAGTGATTTTTCAGAGCAGACTCAAAGGGAAAACAACCCCCGATCCCGAAATGCTAGTGGCCCTGTCTCCTGATGCCAAGTGGACGGAGAACCCTTTTCATCTTAAGTCGCGGAATCTGCATCGGCAGCTCCGCGACGGGCTTCTCGTTCCAGCGGAAGTGTTGTTTGCCGGCGTTCGAGGTGAAAATGAGAGTCTTGCCGTGCAGAAAGCTATCGGTGCATGGGTTAAGACCGACGATCAAATTTTTTACCAAGCTCTCGACCGAGCAAATGTTATTCGGAACGCCATCCTAGGGGCAGAGATTGTTGCCTACGAGATAGACGCCGACGCGGAAGATGAGAACGTCATCGAGATATTTGCTCGATTAAATCAGCAGGGCGTTCGGCTCCGTCCAGGCGACCTCGCCGCCGCGCGCCTCACGGGCCGGATGAAGGACTTTCGGGACAGAGCTCGGCTATTTCTCAGCGATTCAGGGCTCAAGAATTACAGTGCTATGGAAGGTGAAGAAGACCGACCCCGAAGCGGCGCGTTTGTCGACACAGATCTCCTTGTTCGAACGGCTCTCTATCTCGGCACAGGGCTACTCCGTTATCGAGACATAGAAAAGCGGAAGAAGGGGTCAGCAGAAGATGACTCCTACACCAAAGTCGACGCAGTTTGGGACGCGACCTGTGCTGGGCTGAAAGCGTCGGTTGATATATTTCGAAATGCTGGCGTGCCAGACGGCGCATGGCTTCCTTATCGCTACCTTCTTCTTCCGCCCGCAGTATCCCACGCAAAGGGCAATGACACCTCCCCCGATCAATGGTTGGCGTGGGCAATCGCAGCAAGCTTGTGGGGCCATTACGCAGGGAGCTCTGACACTACAGCCCAAAGCGACGCAAAGGCTGCTGAGGAAGGACAGATCGCGAGGCTGTTTGACAACGTCAAGGCTCAGGCAAAGCGCACCGAGTCTCTAATCCCGGATGAAGGCGATCTCGAAGCCGATGTCGTGCTAGAGGCGGGGGTTCTGCTGGCGCTCCTAATTCACTTCAGACGGAACAATACGCGATCGTTTCCCTCAGGAAAATTGATCGGCTTCGATAGCGCTGACCCAATAGAAGTACATCACATATTTCCTCGTGCTCTGCTCAATAGGGCAACCGCAGTCCAGGACAGCTCCAACATACCTGATCGCCTGGGGAATCTCACCCTGATCTTTCGCACTGACAATGAGCATATAAAGGACCGAGCACCAGACCAATATTTGTCCGAGTGCAATCCCGATGATTTACGTGCTCACGGTATACCTCTGGAGAAGCGTTTGTGGGACACAGTCGCATATAACGAGTTCTGCGAGAGGCGTGAGAAAGCTCTGACGGTCACAGTGCGTAATCTGCTGATTTCGTTAGGGGTGCCACCCGGCAAGCAGGAGGCTCAACTTCCTCTTTCCGATACTATAACATAACATCCTTTGTGTCATGCTACACCTGCCCCGTTGTGGCAATACCAATATTGGGATCGCTTTGCGCCGTGAGAAGGGATTCAACGAACGCTTGGCGTACACGCACCTCAATCACGTGGACAAAGGTCTGGTGCAGCGGCCCGAAGATTGGCGGTGATCGAGTTATAACAATTTTGCTTTGGATAAGGCAACGGTAGCTGCCTGCCCGATTCAGGTTGATTACGTGCGATTGCTGTTCGGGAATTGCGCATGAGAAAAGCCCGCGGTCAGGAAGGACTGACAGTGATGGCTACGCGCTTTTAGTTCCAGCCATCCCCTTACGCTGGTGTTTCGCGCCATGAGAAAAAAAGGCAGAAGTGATTACGGTTTGTCTGTAGCTCAAGAGCGGGCTATAGGCCGAATGACGGTCAAGTTCAACTGGATGGAACATGCGCTCGAGGTGATGATCGAATTAATTCTGGGCACGGATGAAGCTGGCCTCGTGTCGCCGCTGGTGGATTGGATGCGTTTCGGAACGAAGGCGGACGTATTAAAGGAGTTGGTGGAGGCGTTGTCGGAGCACTATGTGCCCACGGAAGAAAACGATAAAGCTTATCAACACTTTGTCTCAGCGGTAAAGAAACTGATCTCTCAGGCAAGACAACTCAATACGTTTCGCAATAGCATCGTTCATTGGCGACCGTTCCTACGCGGCAGCATGCCACGAGCGAGAATTGATGTGAGCGCAAAGGCTATTGGTGAAAAAGCGGATGAGATGGAAAGCGTGGGCAACGAGCTGTTCAGCCGCGCAGTCGGTGTAAGGCAAGGTGATAACGCTTTGACGTTCGGGCGGCAGTTCAAACAATAAGCGCGGGAAAGCTCGTCTCATAAAGGGTAAGTTTTGGCCCACTCGCGAAACCGGCACCAAGTGCGCGCAAACAGCGCATCGTCCAGCGCGTCTAGTTCCTTCCCGGCAGAGGGCTCCGTTTCAAGGGTGTATTTAGAGCTTATCCGTAAATAACTATTGAACTGTCGGAGGGATTAAGGCAAGATAGTGGCCCAAGATGCCACAGATAAAATCTTGGGAAGTTTCCGACGAGTTTTGGGCGAAGGTTGAGCCCCTGATACCTATTCGACGGCGTTCCGTAAAGCGCAAGTATCGACGCCGACCGGGAGCCGGGCGGAAGCTGATGCCGCCGCGGAGGGTCTTTGCCGCGATCGTGTACGTTCTGCGCACCGGATGTCAGTGGAAGGCCTTGCCGAAGGAATTCGGGAGCGCCAGTGCGATCCATCTGCACTTTCAACAATGGCACCGGGCAGGATTGTTCGTGGCGTTGTGGCGGGCGGGATTGGCGGAGTACGACGAGATGGAGGGCATCGCCTGGGACTGGCAAAGCGTGGATGGAGCGATGGTGAAAGCTCCCTTGGCCCTAGAGTGCGTGGGGGCCAACCCCACGGATCGGGGA
>JBEKLF010000351.1:0-7577 GCA_050010335.1 Terriglobia bacterium | reverse complement strand
ACCATAATTATCAGCGCACCAATAGATTAATCCGGCTCTGCCAGTGTCCCTTGAAAAATCGGTTAACAGCCGGCCTAATACTTAGGCGAATGGTTGTCCGTGGAAATTCAGGCTAGGGAAGATCTGAGCCCCCGCAACCCCCTTGTCCTGTGAGATTGGGCATGATAGTTTGGGTTGGTTCCCCAAAGGAGGAGTTATGAATCTGCGAATTGCGCGACCCATGGTCGCAAAGATTCCAAGGTTAGCTTGTGCAATCGCCTTGGCCGCGTTGGCCATAACCGCATTCTCCGCCAGCCCTCTCGCAGTGGCGGAGGGAGATTATCATCTCCTCAAGAAAGTTGCCCTGGGTGGTGAAGGATTTTGGGACTACCTCATTTGCGATAGTGACGCGCGCCGCGTCTACATCTCACGCGGCACGCACGTGATGGTGGTGGACGCCGATACTTACGCTGTGGTTGGAGACATTCCCGGCACAGACGGCGTACACGGCATTGCCCTCGTGCCGGAATTCGGCCGCGGCTTCACCAGCAATGGCCGGACCAACACCGTCACCATTTTTGATCTTAAGACGCTGAAGGTGCTGGGGACGGCACCTACGGGTGAGGGTCCTGATGCCATTGTGTACGATCCCGCCTCCAAGCGCGTCTTCACCTTGAACGGTCATGCCGGTACCGCCACGGCCATTGATGCGGCCTCGGGAAAACCTGTCGGTACGGTTACGCTGGGGGGCAGGCCGGAGTTTGCCGCTGCGGACGGGCAGGGACACATCTACAACAACCTGGAAGACAAGAGCGAAATTGTCCAAATCGATTCGCAGAAGCTCACGGTGACCGCGACCTGGCCGCTCGCGCCGGGTGATTCGCCCTCGGGGTTGGCGATGGACAGAGAACATCGCCGGCTCTTCGCAGGCTGCCAAAATCAGATGATGGCGGTGGTGGACGCGGACTCCGGTAAGGTGGTGGCGACGCCGGCGATCGGGCAGGGTGTAGACGCCAATGGCTTCGATCCGGGAACCCAGTTCGCTTTCAGTTCCAATGGTGATGGCACGCTGACCATCGTTCATGAAGATTCGCCGGAGAAGTTCACACCCGTCGCCAGCGTCCCCACCCAGCGGGGTGCGCGAACCATGGCGCTCGATGTGAAGACCCACAATGTCTTTCTCGTGACCGCGGAATTCGGCCCGCCACCCGCGCCGACGGCGGACCATCCTCATCCCCGGCCGCAGGCCATCCCCGGCTCGTTTACGCTGCTGGTTTTTGGGCAGTGAATTTGCTAGGCGGGGTGACCTTTCTGCCGATGGTAAGGCAATGGGGCGGTTCGCGAACCACCCCTACTTTTCATGTCGCGATCGCCTAATCTGGAGAAGCGGGGTGCAGGGCCGCCGCCTGAAACGAACCGAAAGAGTTTAGTTCTGTGACCCCAGACCATTCCACTGACCTCTCACCCGCTGCCTCATTATCGGTGGCGGACGCACCACCTCAGCCTCGTCTGAAGAAGAGGCAGAGCGTGCTGTATATTCTCATTCTGGCTGCGCTCGCGGTACTGCCCTATCTCGCCACTTTGCGCAACGGCTTTGTGTATGACGATTTCGATCAGGTCCTGGTCAACCCCTACATTCGGAACTTCCATCACCTGCGGGAAATCTTCACCACCTCGGTGTGGTCGTTCATGGGGGATTTCCGCGGCTCCTCCAATTATTACCGCCCGGTCATGTCGCTGGGGTATCTTCTCTGCTACAAACTCTTCGGGCCAAATGCTATGGTGTTCCACATGGCGAACCTTCTAGCGAACCTGGGAGTGGTTCTCCTCATCTACCTGGTCACGCTCAGAATGTTTCGGTCCGCCGCGGTGGCGTTGGCGGGGGCGTGTGTCTTCGCCCTCCACCCCATTCACAGCGAAGCGGTGAATTGGATTGCCGCGGTCACCGAGCTCGAGTTGGCCCTCTTTTATCTTCTGACCTTTTGGTTGTTCCTCTTCTCCGCGCGCGCAGCAGGCAAGTGTTCGACCCCATTTCAGGTCGCCATGGCGGGGAGCTTTGTGCTCGCCCTGCTTTCGAAGGAACAGGCGCTCATCCTTCCGCTGCTCGCCGCGCTGTACGAGCACTTCTTCCGCAGGGAACGCGCGGAAACCACCAAGGTCCAGAAGATTCGGCGCTACGGCGCATTGTGGTTGCTCGCCGTGGTTTATCTGGTGGTCCGTGCCCGTTATTTGGGCGGATTCGCACCCAGCCTTTACCGGCAGGGGTTTGGCACAGAAGATAAGGCGATATCGGCCCTGGCTCTGTTTGGCCGATACTGTTGGAAACTCGTGTGGCCTGCGGAACTCTGCGGCTATTACATTTTTCCCACCGATGTTGCTGCGCTCATTCCCTGGGCGATGGGCGGCATTGTGGCTCTGGCGATATGCGCACTAGCCTTTGGAGTCCTGCGGAAATCTGACCGGCCAGCGGCCTTCGGAGTTGTTTGGTTGGTGTTAACGCTGGCGCCGGTACTGAATGTTCGTTGGATGACCAGCAACCCCTTCGCGGAGCGTTACCTCTATCTCGGCTCGGTGGGCTTCTGCTGGGTGGTAGGCTCGGCAGGCATCCGTGGGTGGAATCTGCTTTCTGCTCGTGGCAGTCGATGGCGCGTCGCGCTGCCGCTGGCGGCCGGCCTTATCGCCACGCTTTGGGTGTTTCGCATTGTCACGCGAAATCGCGACTGGCGGGATAACCTCACCTTTTACACCGCGACACTGGCCATCTCACCGGACGCCTATCACATCCACAATAATCTGGGAACCGTATACTGGGCGCAGGGGAATATTCCGTCGGCGGCAAGTGAATGGCGCACCGCGCTGCGCCTAGCACCCGAGAATGAATACGCCCTGCACAATCTCGGCCTGGTGGCCAACGAGCGGAAGGACTATCGCCAGGCGGAACTCCTCTTCTTGCACGCGCTGGCGGTCCGGCCGAATTACAGTGACGCGCATTTGGATCTGGGAAAAACCTATGAAGCCACGGGCAGGTTGCAGGAAGCGGAGACCCAGCTCCGCAATGCCGAAAGTCTTTCACCCCTTAATGTGCGGGCGCACAACGCCCTGAGTGAATTCTATCTTGATCGGAGGCGACTGAAGGAGTCGGAGGCGGAAGCGCGCCGCTCCGTGGATATCGAGCCCACCCCACAGGGGTGCTGGGATCTCGGGTTGGTGGGATGGCTCCAGGGAAACCGCAGCGGCGCCGAACACGCTTTCCTGGACGCAGAGGCACTGAGCCCTTCCGACAGCAGGTCGCATTTCATGCTGGGACTTTTCTACATGGATTCGAGCCGCACCGCCGACGCGATCCGCGAATACCGCGCGGGCTTGCAACTTGATCCCACCAATGCCGATGCCCTCGCCAACCTCAAAAAGCTGGAGATTGCTGGGGGTCAGCACCAATGAGTTCAGGGATCTTGAGCGAAATCTTGATCGAAAATCGTGTCGAAATCGTTGACGGCAGGCGATGGTTCGATTATTCTCTACGCCGCCTTGGGTGGCAGGGGGTTGGGACTCGAATTTGTGCTGGAAGCCTCTCCCGAAAGCATGACGCTCGGTTGCGTAGACCGAATCTGCTTGCCGGACTTCGGCGCGTCCTGGCCTTCGGCACAGTGGCGAGTCAGAAGGGTCAGGTGAGTGTTGGAACCGCTACGCCACCTTGCGAACCGAGTTATTTGTGGAGATAGAAGCCTCAAGGGCGGGAAGAAATTGCACGCACGCGTTGACTTTCCCGCACCCCTGGGGTAACTTCAGGAAAGGGACTTGCGTCCCCTCCCGTACCCTATGACTCCTGAGAGCAGCGTGGTTGAGGTAACACTCGAAAGCGACCTCAAGAATGTTGAGGTGGCGGAAGAAATTACCCGCCGTGTGGCAGGCACCGCGGGGTTCGATGAGGACGAACAGCAACGGATTGAAATGGCCGTGCACGAGTCGATGATTAACGCCATCTGGCACGGCAATAAAAATGATTCCAGCAAGAGCGTCTGGTTGCAATTTAAAATTCATCGCGACCGGCTGGAGATACGCATCCGGGACCAAGGAACCGGCTTCGATCCGAAACACGTCCCCGATCCGCTGGAAAGTGATAACCTGTTGAACGTGTCCGGGCGCGGAATCTTTCTCATTCGCACCTTCATGGATGAGTTCCGGGTTGAATATGTCAGCGGCAGAGGGACGGAAGTGACCATGGTTAAGCGCCTAAGTTCCGGAATTCAGACTAAACAAGGAGGAACCGACCGTGAGCATGAAAGCCACAATACGACAAGTTGATTCCGTGACGGTCGTCGATGTCAGCGGCAGAATCACTTTGGGAGAAGGGTGCGTGCAGTTGCGGGAATTGATCCGCGACCAACTGAGCAAGGGGACCAAGAATATTTTGTTGAACCTTGCGGACGTCACCTACATCGACAGTTCGGGAATCGGCGAATTGGTGAGCGCCTATACGGGTGTCTCGAAGCAGGGTGGAGCCTTGAAACTTCTAAACCTTACGAAGAAGGTTCATGACCTGTTACAAATTACTAAACTCTATACGGTCTTTGACGTCCATGACGACGAAGCTAAGGCGATCAGCAGCTTCGCCAAATCCGCTAACGCTTAGGGGAGCGGCCCCAAGGCCTGCATGCCGGCGCTAGTGCCGTTCCGACTTTTTGGGACGAGTCGGCGTAAGCCCGATAGCGAGCCGACGCTCGGCAAGACAAAAGCCGAATGAAGAGCCTCAATAAGCTGGACCGGCACTAGCTTTTTCCCGGCAAGAGTTCTGAGTTCCTCCTGCCTGTCGGCGGCCCACGCTGCTCGGCTCGCATCCTAGCGGGTCCGACTTCCGTATTCCCATCATCATGTCCGGCGCTTCCCCGGAGGGAGCACTCGGCAAGCGCCCGCCTGCCTATCAAATCCTTCCCAGCTATCCGCGGCGGGTCAGGATGACGGGGACTCGTCCGCATGAGTTTCACCATGGGACGCCAAAGTCACCTGCGGGTTTTCCGTTGGCACTCGGCATTCCCAGTCGGCAGGAGCTTCCGCTTTTGCGGCGGCGGAAACATTCCCCAGGAGGGTAACGGCAAAGGGCTGGCCTTCACTCAGTAGCGTCAGCCGGCAGACCATTTGCCATTGCGGCGTGGTTAGCCCCCAGTTCGTAGGATCAGGAAGAGAGGGAAGCGAGAGGATGACGGGATGGGGTAACAATGCCTTCAGGTTGCCCCCGATGATGTGGATGAGCTCACTTAAGGCGTCGTGAATCTCTTCTTTCTCAGCCTCATCGGCTTCCACCTGGAAAATAGCGGCCACGATTGATCGAGCTAACGAGGGGGAGCAATGCAGTCGCAACTCCCCATCCCACGCGCCCGTGATTTTGACGCACACCGTAAATGCCCCGAGGGTGGAAAACTCCGCTGACGCGGGACGATCAACTTGGAATCCCAATGTGGATGTCCACGTATCTTGAATTATCTTATAGAAAGTCTCCTCGGTGACCAGCATGGTAGCTCCCTAGGTTCTTCGCACTCGATAACAGGTCGCCCGCTCGAACTGAACGCGCTCAAAGGAATCATCAATGCTGAAGGTTGTCTCCGCCCCGCCGAGGAAGAAATAGCCATCAGGCCTTAAAATCCTGCGCACCTTGGCGAGGATTTCTTTCTTGGTCTGGACGCCGAAATAGATGAGCACGTTTCGCATCATGACAATGTCCATGGGTGGTAGAAATGGGAAACCGCTGGACAAGTTCACGACCTGGTAATCCACCATGCTGCGAATGTCGTCGCGCAGATACCAATCGCAGCCTCTCTTTTGGAAGTACTTGACAAGGAAGGTGGCGGGAAGACCGCGGTTCACTTCGAGTTGGCTGTAGCGTCCCTCGCGTGCACGTGCAAGCATCTCGGTGGAGAGGTCGGTCGCCAGGATGTGAAGCTTCCAGCTTACCAACTGGGGAAAACTCTCGCGGATCAGCATGGAGATGCTGTAAGGTTCCTGCCCGGATGAGCTGGCGGCACACCAAATGGTCAACTCTCTTTCCGCTGCACGCTTAGCGATAAGGTCGGGCAACACGAACTTTTTGAGGGCCTCGAAAGGGTGGAAGTCGCGAAAGAAGGAAGTCTCGTTGGTAGTCAGGGCCTCCACAGCCTGGCGATGTAATCCCTGAAAGGGCTCGGCCTGTAACCTCTGCACGAGGAGGCTGAGCGAAGCGAACCCCTCGCGGCGGGCCAGCGGCAACAAGCGGGATTCGACAAGATAGCCCTTGTCCTCCTCCAGCACAATGGCCGATTGATCGAGGACAAGGCGGCGGACGTAGTTGAATTCCGGTAGGCTGAGGATCATTTTTGAACGCTCGACTCCACCGTCCGGAGGGCGGATTTGAACTCTCTGGTTGGCTGTCGACCGTTTCGAACCAGACGGAGGATTTCCGTGCCGAGTTGACCCAGGGGCAGAACTTTGTCGGCGAGACCTGCGTTTGCTACGAACCCAGGCATTCCCCAAACTACGCTCGTCGCCTGGTCCTGGACCAGAATTTGCCCGCCGAACTCGCGAATATGTTCGCATCCCCGCAGGCCATCCTGACCCATCCCGGTCATCACGACTGCCAGGGTGTGAGCCTTGTAGACGGCGGCGACTGACCGGAATAACACGTCCACTGCCGGGCGGCAGGAGTTTTCCGGCGGACCCTGGTGGGTACGAAGGGTCACGGGATTGTGGTCACTTGCCACCACCATGTGGTGATCGCCTGGTGCTATCCAAGCGCAGCCAGGCTTCAGAACGGTCCCCGCGGAACCCTCTTCCACGCCGATTTGCGACTTCGCAGCCAAGCGTTCCGCCAAGAGGCGAGTAAAGACGGGAGGCATGTGTTGAACGATGACTACGGGGACGGGAAGATCGCGCGGAAAGGTTGGGATGAGAAGGGCGAGGGCATTAGGTCCGCCTGTGGACACACCGATGGCAACGATGTCGATTCGCTCTTCGCGAAGAGGGAATGTCAGCCGTGACGGGAGCGTCTTGGGGGCAACGAAGGTGGCCTGAGGGGAGGGAAGTGGTAACCCCAAGACACGGCCACAAATTGCTTTGATTTTTGGAATCAGTTGCGTCCGAATGCATTCCAGCCCCTGTGCAGCACTTCCGACGTTGGAAGGCTTGGTAACATAATCGGTAGCACCCTTGGAGAGCGCCTCGATGGTGGCTTCTGCGCCGCGCTCGGTAAGGGTGCTGTACATAATGACCGGTAGGGCCGGTAGCAACTTGCGGATCCCCACCAGCGTGCCGATCCCATCCAATTCCGGCATTTCCACATCAAGTATGACCACATCCGGATTGACCTGGGGGATCTTCGCGAGAGCAATCTTTCCGTTAGCGGCAGTTCCTGCAACTTCGAGTTGCGGATCAGCGGCAAGCACGTCACTTACCATGCGCCGAACGACCACCGAGTCATCGACGACCAGAATTCTGATCTTGGGCATAAACTAAGAGCTTATCCGTAAATAACAATTGTTTGCCGCCAACAAATCATGGCCGCGGCCAAGGCCAACAGCGCGACGTAGCCTTCCTTGGTCTTTTCAAAACTCACTAACAGCTTGCGAAAT
>JBEKLF010000350.1:0-7588 GCA_050010335.1 Terriglobia bacterium | reverse complement strand
TTCCATCGTTCACCCTCCGGGTGTGGGTCTAGATTTTCTCGCAAAATCTCTATAACACACATCCCGTGAGGGTGAACGCCTTTTCTGCGGTCTCCCGCTCGTACCAATCGCGATTCTTGGGTGGCACAGGCACTCTTGCCTGTGTCCAAGGCTGATGCATTCCATGCATAGAACACAGGCAAGAGTGCCTGTGCTAGGTTAAGAAGCCAGAACAGGCCACGGATAGAACGCGGTAACAGAGATGTTGCCCGTGTTCGTGCGGCGCATCCATAAAAGGTAATGTATCCGCCACCCGCGAAATATGGGAGAAACCTATAGAGGAATCGCTATACTTGCTTATGCACTACCTATTTCTTGACGAGGCATATCACGACGTGCCCGGTGGCCGCGCCATCGTTGTCGCGGCTTGGGCCACGGACCAAGCAAAACTGAATGACCGCATACAGCTACTCGATGGGTTACGGCAGCATGGAAAAAGCCCAATTTTAGAGCGAATCGTCTCGGTCTTTGAATCTCTTGATGCCCAGGCTCTCGTAGCACGGGCGGAATTGCCAGGGTCGGTCTTTCGATCGGGGGAGATCGACGGCACGAACGACGTTCCGGCGATGGCACGAGCCGATAATATCTGGTCGACAATCGTGATCTTTGCGGTCGCCCATCTTATCCCGCGGCTCTTCCTCAGGCGGCGGGATGTTGGCACTGTTGACGTGTATTTCGATCAGCGTACCCTAAAACCCGACCTTGCGACTGCTCTTGAAAAGACTTCTCGCGGATCATTGGTTCCACTCGCAAGGCGCTGTGACGCTCAGCTGGGCACCAATCGGTTTAAGAAGTTCAACATCCGTCGTTTTCAACCGGTCGAGAAGGCCAAGAATCATGCTCCGACCAAGTTCCAGAATGGGACGTGGGTGTCGCATCAGCTCTGCGCGAAGTCGGACCAAATCATAAGCGGAGGCGGTATGGCCCGAATCGAGGTGCAAGACATGTCTGAAGTGGTAAGACGCACCGTGCAGCAGTTCGATGGCAAATCATTCTACGAGTGACTTGTTTCAGGCGGGCTGGCTATTGAAAGAGATCATGCCAACGCACGACAGACTTTTCGAATCGCAAAACCTATAGGACACCTTGAAAGTGCACTGTTATTTGGTCGCCTACCTTGAGATTGTCGATCACTTCTTCGGCCGTGACATCAAGTAGCGGTCGTGCCTTCAAATACGCGAACAGTTGCATCTGAGTCATCTCGCCCAAATCGTTCGTGGAACTGTTAACTAGCTTCACGGAATACTTGTCGTCCGCGATTCGCTCGATGTGGACATCGGTCACTCTGGCCATGTTCTGTAACCTCCGTGTCGCTCTTCGTGGGGTTCGGCTTCAGGATGCTTTTTCTGCCAAGTGTTTTTGGTTTTCGAGGAGCGCGCAAACCCACTGCACATGAGTCGCACCCTGCTGCACGGTCTCATAGTAAAGCCAAAGGTGATAACTGATGTTATCGGCAATGCATCATTTCGCCAAACGCCAGATCTTGATGGTTTTGTCGTAGCTTCCTGAGGCCAAGAGTTTCCCATCTGGACTAAACGCAAAGGATGTGACCTTGTCGGAGTGTCCCACTAACGTTTGCCTCAATGTTCCCGAGGGCACATCCCAGAGGTTGACCGTCTTGCCAAGACCTGCGGAGGCTAGGAGTCTCCCATCCGGGCTGAAGGAGACGGACCAAGCAGCCGTCTCGTGTGTAGTCAACGCCTTCATCAGGGTTCCGGAGTTCACATCCCAGAGGTTGAACATCTTATCAAGGGTCCCGGCCGAGGCCAGGAACTTACCATCCGGGCTGAAGGAGACGGACTGGACGTGGTCTGCGTGCCCGGTTAACACGTGCATCAGCTTCCCCGCGGCCACATCCCAGAGCCTGACCGTTTTGCCGGCGCTGGACGCGAGGAGTTTTCCATCTGGACTGAAGGTCACGGACTCGACCGGGTCCTCGTGTCCCGTCAACGTATGCCTCAATATCCCTGTGGGTACATCCCAAAGCTTAACAGTCTTGTCCCAGCTAAGGGAGGCCAAGCGTTTCCCATCCGGGCTGAACGCGATGGCCACGACTTGGTCTGCGTGTCCCCTCAGCGTTTGCGTCAATCTCCCGGTGGCCACGTCCCAAAGGTTTACCGTCTTGTCGGCACCTCCAGCGAGGCCGGGAGTCTCCCATCCGGGCTGAAGGCGACCGAGTAGATCCACGCGGTGTGTCCTGTCAGCGTTCGCGTCAGCGTCCCGGTGGCCACATCCCAAACCTTGACCGTCTCTCGACAGCCCGAAACCAGGAGTTTGCCATCAGGACTGAGGGCGAAGGAATCAGTATAGCCGTAGTCAACCATTAGCGTTTGCCGCAGCGTCCCGGTGGCTACGTCCCACAGCTTTATCGTTTTGTCCAGATTATAGGAGGCCAGCAGTCTCCCATCCGGCCTGAACGCGACCCAAACGACCTCGCTCTGATCGCTGGCAATTGTGCGTACTAGCGCGAAAGGGTCAATTGCGACGGCGCGAGTGGGTCCATGGACTCCCTCTCCTGGCCTGAATCCAGTGATTTCCCTGTCGAGGAGGTCCGATGATTCGGCAGCCCGCGCAAACTCGCGGGCGAATTCCAATACGGAACCGTAACGTCGCTCGCGGTCTTTGGTGAGGGCCTTCATCACCACGCTCTCGACTTCGGGCAGGGCGGGGAGGTCGGGATTGACGGAGCGAAACGGTGGCGGGGCGTCCTGCAAATGTTTTCGCAAGTAACCGACCGGCGTGTCGGAATGGAAGGGCACGCGCCCGGTGGGCATCTCGTACACCACAACGCCCAGCGAATAAACATCCGACCGCGCATCCAGCTCATCGCTCCTCATGCCGGAAGCCTGCTCGTAGGACATGTAAGCGGGCGTACCTAGCACCATGCCGGTTATCGCTTGGGTGGCAGAGTCGCCCAGCAGCTTGGCAATGCCGAAATCGACGATTTTCACCTGCACGTTCGCCGGTGGGGACACCGGCGCTACAGATTCGTCGTCGGGATACGTCAGAAAGATGTTATCGGGTTTGAGGTCGCGATGAATGATGCCCAGCTTGTGCGCGGCGTTCAACCCCCGGGCTGCTTGCTGGAGAATATCCGCAACCTCCGCAACGCGCAGCGCACCCCGCCGCGCGAGGGCCTGGCGAAGGGATTCGCCCTCCAGAAACTCCATGGCGATGTAGGGCGTGCCGTCATCGGCCTGTCCGGATTCGTAAATGGTGACGACGTTGGGGTGATGGGTGCGGCCCGTGGAAGCCGCTTCATTCTGAAAACGCAGCAGGAAGTCGGGGTCATCCAGCAGCTTGCGGCTCAGGACCTTGAGCGCCACCGTACGGTTGCCGACCGCGATCTGCTCGGCGAGGAAGACCGCACCCATGCCGCCTTGACCCAATTGGCGGACCAGCCGGAAACGGCGCGCAAGACTCGCGGCGAGGTGGGCGTCGATCTCAGTCACGGCGGCAATTCCTTGGTTGTAGCGGCGATCTCCGATCGCCGGACGGCGGTCGGAGACCGCCGCTAAAGCAGAGGCCTGCACCCCGTCGCGCGGGCAGAAATCTCTACCGTCCGGAGACGTTCTCAGGCATTGGGCGCAGGCGCGCATCGGGCTCCCCGGAAAGTCCAAGTAGCTGCCCGATGTCAAGCCTCATACTATAACCGTCAGGAAGGGTACAACCGCGCGAGGACAATGGCAAGTGACCAACTGGCAATTCAACTATGCCGTGACCCGTGACCAACCGCGGACCGGAAGAATACCTCTCGACCCCGAAGGGGTCTAATCCCATCTTGTAGCGGCACCCTCTGAGCCCGGCTACAATTCCGGTCTCAGGATATAGCACTGGTCTCGACTCTCTCCTGAAGGCCTTGCCTTCATTAATCACATCTTATTTCGGCAGGAAGGGAGCGAAAGATGAGGAAATCTCAAAGAGGTTTTTGCGGGGGCGGGGAAGGGACGTCTTCCGCTCTCAGTCGGTAGAAACAAGCTAACAGGTCACAGCCGACAGCTAACAGTCGCAAAACTGATCCAAGGTGATCTTCGAATGGCCAAGGATGCCGCGCGGCCACTGCCGCAGTTAGGCCATATACGTCCGAGGGGAATGTCTTCGGGTACGGCTGCGTCTGTGCAGAAGCTCGGAATAACCCCTGCCCCATCATCGAAAAACACGAGGCGCCAAGGCAGGGAGTATTTCACCCAACCCGCTGCCAGCATCTCAAGACGAATGTCGACACAAGTCATTCATGCCGCAGCGCACTCATCGGGTCGATTCGGGCCGCCTTCCACGCAGGGACAAATCCCGCCAGAAGTGTGGCGCCCAGGAGAATCGCCACGGCCAGCGTCAGCGCCAGGGGATCATTGGGCTTCATTCCGAAAAGAACGGATTCGACAAACCTTGACGTGCCTAATGCCACCGGCACGCCGATCGCGAGCCCCACGGCCGCCAGCGCAAAAACCTCACGGAGGACCATCCAGACGACGGCGCCACGCTGCGCCCCGAGTGCCATCCGAATCCCGATCTCACCCGTGCGGCGGGCAACAGTATAGGACATCGTGCCGTAGAGACCGATGCAGGCGATCGTTAGCGCGAGGATCGCGAAGGCGGAGCACAGATCGGCAAGCGTGATTTCCTGGTGAATGTCGTCATCGATTTCCGCCTTCTGGGTTCGTACGTCGGACACCGGCAGGCGCCCGTCCGCCTGGCGCACGATTTCCCGCACGGACTTGACGTAGGCGAGCGGATCACCCTGCGTGCGCAGTGCATAGGTCATCTCGCTGCGCTGCGGATAGCCCTGGTTGTACGGAATGTACACAACCGGAGGGATCGCCCTTCTCAGGTCGGCATAGCGTACGTTCTTAAACACTCCGACAACCTCCATATCGCGCTCGGGACGGCCGTCTCTCGAAAGAATGAGGTGACGCCCTAACGGATTCTGATTGCCGAAATTGGTTTTGGCAAACCGCTCGTTGATCACGGCAACCGGCTGTGAGCCGGGCCGGTCACGCTCTTCGATGTCGCGCCCGGCCAGAATCGGAACCTGCATGGTAGTGAGAAATGCAGGCCCAACGACCAGAACACGCGTGGCCTCATCTCGCGGCGCATCTGGCAAACTGATGGGCAATTGGGTCTCGCCCCCGATCAGGGAACCTTCGGCGAGGCCAGCATCGCGCACTCCAGGAATGGTGGCGAGCCGCTTGCGGAGATTGCCGTAGAATTCGGCGATCTCCGGATCGTGATGCCCGGCCTGCCGTGCATTCAACTGGAACAGCAGGACGTTTTCGCGATTGAATCCGAGCCTGACCGACTGGAGATTCGCGAGCGTGCGTACAAAGAGCCCAGCCGCCGCCAGCATTAGCATCGAAATCGCGATCTGTCCGACCACCAGAACTTGACTTACTCTCATGCGCCAGAAAGAGTGGCCCCCGCCGGGCTGGCTCGCCCGTGATTCCTTCAAGGCGGATGCCAGGTCCACCTGTGTGGATTGCATCGCAGGAGCAAGGCCGAACAGCACGCCCGTTAGAAGGGAAAGGGTGGCGGCCACACCGAGCACGTGCCAGTTCAATTCGGCGTGCACGGTCACGTGTCCCGAACCGCCTGCCAGCAGCAGAGTAAGAAAACGAATCCCCCAAATCGCGAAGAATACACCCAGAGCCCCACTCAGCGACGCGAGCAGAACGCTCTCGGTCAACAGTTGCCGGATCACTCGGAGGCGGCCCGCACCCACGCTAAGTCGCAAGGCGATTTCGCGCTTGCGCGACGCGGCCCGCGCCAGCAGCAGATTGGCGACATTGGAGCACGCGATCGCGAGGATCAGCCCCACCAGCGTCATTAACACGTATAGCGGCTTTGAGAAACGCCGCCGCAGGGTGTCCAGGCCTGCCGCTCCTTCCTTGACCGTCAGCGCGGGAAGATTCGCCCGCTCCCGGTCATTAGTGGCGGTGGTCTCGACCCAATGCTGAAATCGCGGCGCCAGCACGGCTTGGGCATGCGCGAGAGTTACTCCGGGGCGCAATCGGGCCATGACCTCCACCCAGTAGTAATTCTGCCCGAGGTAGTCGTTGGCTCGAAATCCAAAAGGGTCGGCAGCTCCCAGCAAGAGGTTGGTATGCATGGGAAGATAGACGTCGGGAACTGCTGCGGGATCGACACCGAAGAATTCAGGGGGTGTGACCCCTACGACTGTGAAGGGCAGGTTGTTAATCACAATGGTTTGCCCGGCGGCGCTGACGGCTCCCCCCAAGTGTTTTTCGCTGAACGCATGGCTAACGACGGCAACCGCCGGGGCTCCTGCGCGGTCGTCGTCAGGAATGATCAGCCGTCCGGCGGCGGGAAGAACCGCGAGGCCCCGGAAGTAGTCTCCTGACACCAGTTCGCCGCTCGAGACCTCAGCCTGTCCTTTGATCGTCACATTCATGGCTCGTACTTCTCTCGTATGGCAGTAGGCAAATACGTCGGAGAAAACGGAGCCGTTCTTTTGGAAGAGCTCGAAGGCCGGGTAGGGGAAGATGCCGCTTACGGACCCCAGCTTGGGATCGTCCTCAACATCGCCGCTCATATCATGCATCACGAAATCATCGCGTCAGGCCTTGGCATGCCAGTTCAGCACGACCAGCGATGCAGGATCGGACACTGGCAGAAAGCGCAGCAGGAGCGAGTCGAGGAAGCTAAAGATGGCGGTGTTGGCGCCGATGCCCAGGGCTAGCGACAGCGCCGCCAGCGCCGTGAAGGCGCGGTTGTTGATCATCGTGCGCACAGCGTAGCGAAGATCCTGCACAAGTTGTTCAAGGAATGTCCAGGTCCACACGGCGCGGGTGCTCTCCTGGATCAAAAGGACGTTTCCCAGGTCGCGGCAGGCAGCCCATCTCGCCTGGTCCTTCGTCAACCCCTCCGCTTGACGTTGTTCGGCTTCCTCCTCGAGGTGGAACTGGAGTTCTTCGCGCAGCTCATCCTCTTTGCGGCGGCGTTCGGACCACCAACTCAACTTGCGAAAAAGCGAGATCATTGTCCCTCCTGATCGGCGGGATTCAAGATCAATCCCATGGCGCGGGAGAATGCCTGCCACTTCGATTGTTCGCTGGCGAGTTGTCTCCGCCCGAGAGATGTGAGGCGATAGTACTTGGCCCGTTTGCCCTTGTCGGAAAGCTCCCAGGAGGCCGCGATCCAGCCATGCGCCTCCAGCCGATGGAGCGCCGGGTAGAGAGAACCGGTCTCGACTTGCAGCAGGTCTTCAGAAGTCCGCTGAATGTGTTTGGCGATGGCGTGGCCATGAGTAGGTCCCGCTAGTACTGTTCGGAGGATGAGCACGTCGAGAGTGCCTTGCAGCAATTCCACGCGGGAAGGAGGTTTGTGGTTCATTGTGTAGGCATTCTACTATTTATTCTGTAGAACGTCTACTCACATTGATGTGGCGGGTCTCAAGTCCAGCGCGCAGCTAGTATTACTCTGTTATGTAGAATCGAATGTCACTCGATCAAATTTCGTTCCGCAGAAGGTGCAATAGCCGCTCGCCCTCACCAGCCAGGGCTGGATCGCTCGCAGGATCCGTTCCCACGTCGCA
>JBEKLF010000349.1:0-7893 GCA_050010335.1 Terriglobia bacterium | reverse complement strand
GTGATTGGTTCGCGGGTATCCCTGGAATCGGTCATCTTTCTCTTCCTGGATGGAGCCTCGCCAGAGACCATCGTCGATGAGTTTCCGACTTTGTCGCTCGAGCAAGTGTATGGAGCCATCACTTTCTACCTAGCAGATCGGGCGAAGATTGACGCCTATCTCACCGAGTCCGAAGGACTCTGGGAAGATGCCCGACAGAATCAATCTCCCATTCCCTCTGCTCTGCGGGAACGGCTGGAACGCGCTCGCCGAGAGCTCACTTCCCGCGCATGAAAATCAAATTCCTGGCGGATGAGAACCTGCGGCGGGCTGTTGTCCTTCCTGAGTGAAAACTCGACCAGCAAATGAAGCAGCCCGGTTCGCTCGGCCAATATGGGGAGAAAACTGCGGCCCTGAAGGACGCTTCTAGAGATTTCAGCGCCAACCGAGAAATGCGTCAGGCGCCAGGGGGGTGTAGGGCCTAACGGCGTTCGGCCTGGGGCCAGCGCCGCTGGCCCCTACAATGCGTGGCACGGGCATCCTGCCCGTGATGTTCATGGCCAGGATGGCCATGCCACGGCTTGGGGGGCGGCGGCATTTCGCTGCCGCCCTCGTTAATTCCAATAGCAATCCATACCGGCTTAACTCTGGATCAGGTTGATGGAGGCCTGCATCACGTCGTCGGCGGTGGTGATGGCCTTGGCGTTGGCCTCGTATCCGCGTTCGGCCTGGATGAGCATGGTGAACGCCGTTGCGATGTCCACGTTGGAGGCTTCGAGCGATCCCCCGTCGAGCGTTCCACTGCCACCGGTTCCCGGCGCCGCCACGCTTGCCGCTCCCGAAGCCAGACTCGTTTGGTAGTCGTTTGACCCGAGGTTGGTCAGGCCGTCGTAGTTGGCAAAGGTCGCGAGCGCAATCTGGCCCAGGGCAACGGTTTGGCCGTTCGACAGAACCCCGTCGATGACCCCGGAAGAGTTAATGGAATAGCTTTGCAAGGTTCCGGCGCTATAACCATCCTGCGTCTGCCCCGACGCCGCGGAGGGCTCGGCTGTCTGGGTTATGACGCCTGTCCCCGGCGAACTGAAGAGCTGCCAATTGAAGCTGATGGTTTTTGCCCCGTCTGCGAGCCCAGGGACGGTAATCCCCTGCACGTCCGCAGGGGGTGAAATCAAGTTTCCACTCGGACCAAACTGCAACGTTCCGGTTCCCACCACCTGGGGATTGCCTGTCTGCCCGACGTCGGCGGCAGGAATGGTGATTTGGTAAGCCCAGTTTCCGGCGGAGGACTTGGTGAAATTGAAGGTCAGAACGTGGCTGTTGCCGAGGGAATCGAAGACGTTGATGTCCGTGCTGAAGGTTCCCGCGTCGGTGCCTCCCGTCAGGTCTCCGGCCCCGAAGGAAGCGGCCGTCCAGGTGGTTGTGGTGGCCGTGGTATTGCCGGCGGACCCACTTTGCAGCGATTGCAGTGCGATCGTGGTTTCCGTAGACCCCGTGGCCGTGGCAGAAGTGTTGGGGATGGTGCCCGTTCCGTAGGTGACGCCTTGACCCTGCCCACCCGATGCGGAGGCGTTGATGGCGCCTGCCAGGTTGGCGAGTGTGGCCTTGACGCTGCCGTTCGGGTCGATCAGAACGGTGTTCGCCGCGCTGAGCCCGCCGACGGTACTCACGAAAGTGTAGGTCGTTCCCCCAATGGTGACGGTCTCGCCAGCGGTCGGGAGCGGTTGGTTTACCGTAAGGGACCCGGTCGCCAGTTGACCGTCGACGCCTCCCGCCAAGTCGGTGCCGGCGAATAAAGCTCCGGTCCAGTTGGTCGAAACGGGAGTGGCATTGCCACCTGTCCCACTACTGGTTGCTTGCAGGGTGGCCGTGGTGGCCGTAGAAGCAGAAACCGTGACGTCAGGATTCTGCACGGTGCCCGTGGCGTAGTCCGTGCCTGAGCCCGCTCCACCGCTGATGGCGGCCACAAGGTTGGCAAGGGCTGTCTGGGCGCTGCCTCCAATCAGAACGCCATTGGCCGCGCTTTGGGCGCTGATGGCGTTCTCAAACGTATAGGTAGTTGTTCCGATGGTTACGGTTTCGCCTTGTGTTGGTGCGGCAGTCCCGGCCGGCAGAGTGAGCGTCGCGGTTGCAGGCACGCCCGTCGCGCCTCCTGTCAGGTTTGAAACGGCGAATGCCCCCCAATCGGCGGTGAGGGAAATGGCATTTCCGGCTGAACCACTCGTAGGTCCTTTCAGCGTGATGGTGCCGTCCGCCTGATTCAACACGGCACCGACCGGATTGGCGCCGGCAACCGAGGAGTAGCCACTCCCCGCCTGGGTTGGGTCATCGGACAGGGCTGCCACCAGGTTGGAAAGGGTATTTGTGACGGAGCTGGCATCGATCTGAACCTCGTCCGCAGCGCCGGTGAAGGTTTGCTGGAAGGTGTAGACCGTTCCATCGATGGTAATGGTCTGGCCCGCACTCGGATTAGTCGCGGGCGCAGTGAAGGTCGCGCTCGCGGTTTGAGCCGTTACACCACCGGACAGGTCTCCACTCGCGAACGATTCCCCGGTCCAGTTGGTTGAAGTGCCATCGGAATTGCCCGCTTGCCCCGCATTCAGCGCTTGCAGGTTGAGCGTGGTGGCCGTCGATCCGGTGGCTGTGACCACGCCATTCGCGCCGGTGCTCGTGGCGTAGGTCGTGCCTGCCCCCGGTCCCAAATTGATGGCGCTCGCCAGGTTGGCGAGGGTCGATGCGGCGTCGGCTCCAATCAAAACGGACCCGGCCGCGCTTTGAGAGGTGATCGTTGACTCGAAGGTGTAGGTGGTGCCCCCAACGGAAACGGTCTGGCCCGGACTGGGGAGAGGCTGCGGCACCGTGAGAGTCCCCGTCGCCGGCGCGAGGATGGTGTCCGTGGCATCCAGGTTCATATCCAGTTGCACCGTGGATGTGGCGTTGGGAGGGAAGGTCTGGCCGCTGGAAATGACGATTGGAGAAAGGGACTGGCTGGTGCTGACAACGCCATTCACGGCCGAGTATCCCATCACATTATTGCCATTGCTGTCCACAAGATTTCCTTGCGTATTCGTGGTGAAATCACCCGCGCGGGAGTAAACTTGCGTACCTCCCTGATCCAACACAAACAGCCCATTCCCCTGGATGGCGACGTCCGTCGGTACTCCGGTGGTGGTGATGCTCCCTTGGGTCATCGGCGATGACACGGAACTCATCGTGGCGCCAACCCCCACTTGTACCGGGTCGCCTGCCCCGTCGGTGCCCAGCATCTGATAAAACAGGTCGCTGAAAACGGGGGTCCCCGACTTGAAGGCCGTGGTGTTCAGGTTGGACAGATCATTCGAGATGACCGAGAGGGCCTGCTCCTCGGCATCGAGGCCGGAAAGCGAAGTGGAAAAGGTTCCCATTTTTCTCCTCCTAATTCCCTGTGGGCGTTTGACTCGCCGTCGTCGAGGCGGCAGCATACTGCTGCACCACCTGGTTGATTTGCGTCACTTGTTCGAGTTGGTTTAAGTCCACGAGCTGCGACATGAAAGTGGTCGGATCCATGGGACTCGTCGGATCCTGGTTTTGGATTTCCGCCACCAGGAGGGACATGAAATCGTTGGGGTCGAGACCGCCGGTTGATGCGGCGGAACTGGCAGCTCCGCTGTTGGCGCTGTTGCCGCTGTTGCCGCTGTTGCTTGTCGGGGCCGTTTCGTACGTGTGAAGATTATTGATCATCATCGGTTTTGTTCTCCTTCGGCGCCGCCTAAGCCCTAACGCTCAGGCCGACTGCCGGATTTGCTAATTCCTCGCCATCCAAAGAACCGCCCGCCGCAGCGCTCGACTGCGGCGGATTGCCCCAGAGCAAAACTTGGTGCTGCGCGGAAGGGTTAGAACCCGACTGCTGGTCTTGCTTCTCTCCGCCGCTCGTTCCCCCCCCGGCGTGGTCCTGGTAAACGGCAATGTTTTCAACGCGCAAGTTCCGCTCACCGAGCGCGCGTTCGAGTGCAGGCACCCCCGCCGCCAGCAGCGTGTGGGCTTCCTGACCTTGAACATGAATCTCTGCCCCCACTGAACCTCCGCTCACAACCGCATGAACTTCCATGGGACCTAGGGCTCCAGTGCGAAACTCCACATGCATTTCCGCACCATTGGCAGAGCCCGTGAGCGACGCCGACCTCACGATGCTGCCAGCGCCGCCATCGTAATTCTGCCAGGCAGAAAGCGTAGCGGGCGCCTGACCGGAAGACGGAGGGGCCGGGGGAGCCGAGACGTGGGCAGGACTTGCCGGAGGGTTCGGGGCGTGGGTCGCGAGCAGGCTCGCAGTGGAATCGGTGGCGGGGTTATTGGGAAGGCCGGGAGCGATCGTATTGACGCTTGCCGGATTATCTCTTGATGTTTGACCGTTTTGTTGCCCGGACTTTCCCCCTGTCGATGAGTCCGCCAATGTGGTGTGGGCTGCGCATCCGCCGGAGTCGGAAGATGCTTCGCCAATTAGCTGAACACCGTTGGCTTCCGGGGCCGCGTCCTTCGGCAAAATCGCTGCTGGGGCGGCGGGTCGCGACTTGGTGTCAACCTGGGGGGCGGCAGCCGGGATTGCTGGAGACGAAAGGGGAGGATTCGCGCTTGCCCAGGAAGAAACTGGAAGACCCACACCTGCCGAGGGCGAATGTGGGAGATTCGCACTTGCCGACTCCAGCTCATTTCCTTTTTGCCAAGCCGCTTCGGTCATTACGCTGCCGGAAACCGGCGTGGAGTGAATCGCTCCCTTCGCCACATGGGTCACCAGGTCTTCGCCGCGGGGTGCAGCCGGGACCTGGACTGCATCCGCTGCCACCGTGCGCGGGCCGCTGTTCAATGTTTCTGCTGCCACGGGAGTACTTATTGTCGCGGACTCTACAGGCGCGGTAGCCTGCTGCGATTCATCCCCGGACACTTTGACGCTTATTTCTGTCCCCGAAAACCTTCCCAGCAGGGTCGAGATGTTTGCCCGCTCCGAAGAATCGATTGCCGAGGCTGGCATGGGAGAGCCATGTTGCTCCACGGCTGACCTTGGAGGGCCTTGTCCCACTCTGCTAATAGATAATGAGGGATTGGACCCCTGCAAATCTGCTCCGGTCGAATTGCCCAGGGGGCTCGAGTATTCCGGCACTTCTGGATAATCGGTTGCCGAGAATGGTGTGGGAGAATCGCTTGCGTGTGGTCCAGTCACGGGGGCGGATGGTTCCGTTGGGACTGACGACGGCATCGGGTTGGAAGCGGCCTGCCAATCCGCACCCGCAGACTTTACCGGCAAGGTCGAGTATGCGGCGCGCTCCGGATGATCGATTGGGAAGAGTGGCGCGGAAGACTCGACTGCCTCCGAGCCGGGTCCAGGAGCAGCTTGCGCCTGCTCGAACTGCCCCCGCTGTGGCCATGCACTTGTCAAATCGGGAGAAGTCTGTGATTCCTGACGGGGCCTGGCCTCTTGCGCCGACCCCGGACTTGAGGTGCCCGCCTGTTTCGACCCGGGCTGCACCACTACAACTTTCGACTCGGGTTGCGCCACTCCAACCGGCGGTTCGACAGGCTGGCCGAGGGGGGAAGCGTTTTGAAGTCCCGGGAACCAAGCCGGGGTGCTTACAGGCTGAATGGCAGCCGAGTCGTCGGATTGGTTTTGTCCCGTCTTCAACACAAAGTTGTTGGACTGGGTGGAGACTTCGCCACGCATCGTGGATCTTGATGCCGCAAGCTTGGCGGTTCCTAACAGCCGGACGTCTTTGCCCGTCCATGCCGGGAATGTGGATAAAGCGGCAATGCCCGCTACTCCTACCGAAGGAGAGAGTGTTCCCGTGCTCATGCCCACGCTTGTGCTCGTGATTGTGCTAGCCTCGCCTGCCGAGACGCTGAGACTCGGAGCGCAACTGGGGGCCGGAACAGCGGTTGCTTCGGCGCCGGGACTCGGAAGTGATAGCGTGGGCTCCCCCGCGTCGCCGCTCGGGGTGACAGTCGGGGGAGGTTGAACGAGATTGGTTACGAAGCAATTTAAGACGATCCCGGCCATCGAGGCGGAATCGGAATTGTCGCGCGTCGTCCCTTTCCCGCGAAGAGGAGCTGGAGATGCTTTGGGGCCGATCGAAGGCCCCTCCTGAACCGAATCGGGCGTGCTCGCAAGCGCGCGGCCCAGGGTTATGGCGAATGAGTCGTCCCCAGTGGGCGTGCCAGTTGCGAGGGAAGTGGCGGATGGCGTTGGTGCTGTTGCGCCAGCGGGTTGTACCTGAAGCGATTCCATAAGATCGTTGGCCGTCAACCAAGGAGCATAAGCAACGCCAAACGCCATAGCGTCACGGGGAATGCTTCCAAAACGCGGAACCTATTGAGAATTAAAGTTTTTGTGGCGCGCGCCGAAGTTACAGGAGAGGAAGTTCAGGGTAGGAAGAGTGTCGGGCCGGGAAAGGTTTGCCGAGTGACTGGGCAATTCCTGATGAGAATCGCAGAATGGGCGCTTGAGGTTTGCCCGTTTGCCCTCCAGAATCATTGCTCGCGCACGCTTGCAAGCGCCTGAGAGTAGCTCAAAACGCGCCCTCCATGCTGCTGTTGATAAACTTCCGCTTCTTGCGGCGTTCTGAATGCGGCCAGCGTCGGCAGGCAGCGATCGTATTCGCGCATGGAAACGCCGTGGGGATCGCGGGTCATCGGCTGGTCACCGTGCGTGCAATACTGCACGTCACCACCCTCAACATAAGTGGCGGACTCTGCCGCGACACTCTCACCGGTAATGACGTCAGTGGCTGAGGCTGAACCCGGGTTTCCCTGCGTCTCACTAAGCTGGGCATGCATACCGCAGCGCGGGCAGCACGCCGCCACCATGTGGCTGCCAACTTTCAATCGATAGGCGGTAACGGGATGTACCATGCGGTCGCAGAAGGGGCACATCCCCGCCGTCTCGCGGCGCTGCTCGTACCGGTAAGCCCAAAAACTAGTCAGGCCGATGGCCAGAAGAGCCACGAGAGTGATGAGGGTTTCACGCGGTTTCATAATTTAGAAGGAGACTGGCTACGATTCTCTGAGCCCGGAGCAGCTCGGTTCCAAGGTCTCTGACGGTTTCGCCGAAAGGCAGATTTGCGATTAATGACTCTGCATAGAGTACAAGCCCTGGCCGGGTTGGTTCTCCGAAATAATCACGTACAATCTCAAACGACCTTTCCTTCAAATTCGCGTCTTGGTCGAACTGGCCGCTAAAACGGCTCCGAAAATCGTTGGGACTTGTTTGAGCGCTTAGGATCGCCACCACGTCACTGGCGTGAGTCGCGGCCTCTTCGCGGTCATGCTCCGCGTGAGCGGCGCCGCGCACGTTTCGGTAACGCTCATCCATAGCCAGCAATTTTAGCATAACCAAGGCATGGGACCGTGTAACCTGAATGTCTGCCTCGGCCAGGCCTCCGTCGGGAAGGACGCCCGAGACATGATGCTTCTCCGTCTCAACGATAACGATGGAACCGCCGGCACAGGCACGGCCATGAACCCCGTTTTGCACATCGACCCGAATTTCGTTCTTCCTTGCGAATTCGGCTGGTGCCAGGAACTCGATTCTCATGACCTCTACTGAGTTTGGGATGGGCTTCTCGAACTGGAAATTCCTGGCGTTCTCTATTGCTACGTACCCAAGCGAGGCGAGCACTGAGGCCAGCGAAGTGCTGCAATCTCGCAGGTAGGTGACATCAAGAACGAAGTCAAAATCGCGGGTGACTCGCGGGCGCGCAACCATGAATCTCAAGGCGTGGCCGCCCACGAGAACCAATCCCTCAGCCGCAGGACCGAGCGCCGAGACCAGCTCTAGGAGCCTGTCGGAGATAGATTTTGGCTCCCCACAGATCAAGTCTCAAGATTTTGGGGAGGAGGGTGGGGTTGATTATTGACAATGGAGGAAAGGCTTGTAAGATGCGGTTATGGGCA
>JBEKLF010000348.1:0-7899 GCA_050010335.1 Terriglobia bacterium | reverse complement strand
CAGGCCCGCCTGTCAACCGACGCCCGAAATCCTCCTCGTGCATGTCGGGCAGCCTCCCAACTCCCAAAATCAATCGCCATTCTGTTCCGCTCCCCCTTAGTTAGAACAAATTTACCGTGCCCGATTCTTCTGGAAGCCCAACAAACCCACCTGGAGGGAAGTGCTATGACCGAGACAGAACTTGTCGAGCGCCTGGAAAGTCTCGAACGCGCCCATCGGCGGCTCAGAGGAATCGCCATTTCCTCGCTCGTGCTGGCAACCGCCCTCGCCACCATCTACGCGACTCAGTCTGTCCCGCAGAAGATCACGGCCCATGAGTTCGATGTTGTGGATAACTCAGGAGTGCAGCGGATGAGGATGAACGTCAATGGCATCAATATATCCGACGCTCAAGGTATCGCGCGCGAAGGGCTTGTTACGGACACTGACGGTTCTGCGGTCATCCTGCTTTTGGATGTGCGAGGCGTGGATCACGCGGCGATAACCGTCTCCCGAGAAGGCTCGCCGGGCATCAGGCTCGCCGATCCGCAAGGTTTTCAGATGAACTTGGGGAGCACAGGCAAGGTCAACTTTAAAACGGGAACAACTGAAAAGACCTCCGCCGCCTCAATCGTCATGTTTGGCAAGGATGAGAAACATCACCTCATCTGGCAAGCCCCTTGATGAGGGATTGCCTGCCCAGCAGGCAGTTGAGCCATTCCTCCAGTACTTTCGGCACGTCCCTTTCCAGCGCCGCAATTTCAACGGCGAGGACTTGCGAAGCCTTCGCCTGGTTGTTCGCGGCATGACTTGGCGTGAAAGCCGCGAGCGCTTTTCGCCCGGCCATTTTCCGCGTGCGGGTCGAGTCCCAACTGAGGCCGGGGCGTGAGCGGCGCAGAGACGCCGGAGTGGTCGAACTCTTGGAGCACCCCGGACAGTAGAACGAGGGTAGGCAATTTGTCGGTCTCCGGGGTCGAGAGCGCCCCTTACGAGCCGGGGATTCCCCGCACGACCATCGCCAAAATGTCCGAACCCCCGAAAGCCATGGTGCGCCAAAGCGCACCCTGTCGGACCGCGTCCCACTCCGCTCCGCCCTTGGGGCAAGAATCCGATGGGATGCCCAGATACCCCGAGTTCAGCTATCACCCCGCCTCTCAATGCTCGCCCTTCCCCCTCACGGGTGAGACATCATCGCCCGCACCGCCCGCAGGGTTGCAGAAGTGTTCCCACACTTTTATACTTCAAACTCTTCAGGGGAATTCGTGTGGAACGAATTCGCGCACGATGCGGCAGGTGGGTCCCCGATCCCAAAGGCAGGAAGGAGTTCACCGATGAAATCATCGCGCCGTAACTTTCTATTGAACGCCGTCGCGGCGCCCTTGGCGGCGCGCCTCGACCCTTTGGGACACGAGCGATTAGAGGCGGCCGCCCTGCTGCCCGCCGGGCAAATGCAATTCGAGAATCCGCAAATCATCCGCTACGACGCGAAGTGTTTCACCATTAATGACAAGGACACGCTGGTGATGAGCGGTGCATTTCATTATCCCCGCTGCCCCAAAGCGCTCTGGCGCGATCGCTTGCAGAAATTCAAGCTGGCAGGATTCAACACTATCGAAACCTACGTCTTCTGGAACTATCACGAGCCGAAGGAAGGCAAGGCGGATCTCGCGGAGTTTGAAGCATTCGTCAAGCTCGTCCACGAGATGGGTTTCATGATGATCGCCCGCCCTGGTCCCTATATTTGCGCGGAATGGGAACGTGGAGGATTTCCTTCCTGGGTGGCGGCCAAGCGTTTCCCTCTGCGCGCTCCCAACCCGGAGAGCTTGCGGACCTCGCAGCACTGGTACTCGCAAGTCCTTCCCATCATCCAGCAGCACCAGGTGACGGTGGGCGGCCCGATCATCATGGTGCAAGTGGAAAACGAGTACGATTTCAGCGTGCGAATGCCCGACGCTGACAAGCTCGAGTACGTTCGCGCCCTCGCCAAGATGGTGTGGAGCGCCGGCATCAACGTGCCCGTATTCACTTGTTGGACCAAGCAAGCTCGCGAAAATACCGACCCTGACATGGCGCGCATCATGGACACGTGCAATTTCTATCCGCGCTGGAAGATTGTGGTGGAACTCACGCCGGCGCTGGAGAAATTGCGCCGCGAAGAGCCTGCTTCGCCCTTGGCGATTACGGAACTCCAGGGCGGATGGTTCAGCGAATTCGGTGGTGTGCTGTCGGTAAAACAGGACGGCGTGGACGTCGCACAAATCAATATGATCACCATGACCGCTCTGGAGTTGGGCGTTACATCCTTCAATTATTATATGGCGTTTGGCGGCACCAATTTCGATTGGGCGGCCAAGAAGCTGACCACGACTTATGACTATGCCGCGCCGATCCGTGAACCTGGCGGCCTCGGTGACAAGTATTACGCCGTCCGCGGCATGGGCCAATCTCTGCGCGTGTTCGGCAGCGTTCTCGCCCGCGCGGTGGCTGTGGAGGGCGTGGAATGTACGAATGCCCACGTCAGTGTGAGCGAGCGCACCAACGGGACCAGCGCGGTATTGTTTGTCCGTGAAAACTCGAACGCTCCCCAGCGCTACAAGATGACTTTCACGGATCCCCATAGCCCAAGCAAGCGCCAGATCGTTGCCCCCCGGGTGGGCGAATTGGAACTCGCGCCGCGCGAAATGAAGATGCTGCCGGTACAGATTAAGGTTAGCGGCGGGAGGTTGTGTTACTCGACGGGGGAATTGTTGGCCCACGGGGTCAACCTGGACCGGGAATTCCTGATCTTGTACGACGTGCCTGGCCGGACCTTGGAAATGGGCCTCGCCACCGTGGACGAACCGAAGGTGGAGGGCGACACGGCTTATCGGTTTTGGGATCCGGAGTACGAGACATCGGTCCTGGCCGTGCGAGTTGGAACCACAGAAAAAATGCTGTTGTACAGTGAACACCTTCAGATCTTCGTTGTCCCGCGCGACAAGGCCCTGCGCACCTTCCTATGGGAGTTTCCACCCAAGATTGTCCCCGGCTCCGAGGAAACCAAAACGGTGGTGGCTCCCGTCCTGACCGACGCGTATGCCCTGGCAGGATCAGGCACGGTAAAGAGTCGCGCCTGGGTGGATTTGGATTTTCTCCCCGGCAAGCACGATGTCGCCGTAATGCTTCCACCGCTTCCGGAGAAATGCCGACTCGATGGCATCCTGAGCGACTTCCAATATGACCGGCCCTGGCACCTCGCGCGCTTCCAAGTAACCACGCCGGCCTTGCCCTTTGAGCCCATCAGCCTGCGCGAGGGCGATATTTGGGTTGAAAGGTTTGATCCCACAAAGGGCGAATGGCTGACGGGTCCCCTGCACGCGCTCGAGGATCTGGGGCCGGTGCCCTATGGTTACGTCAAGTACCGCACTCCCTTCACGTTCAACGGCGAACCCCGGATGTTCATCTCCACGCGAGCCGACGACGCGAAGAAGGTGTTCGTCAATGGCAAGTACGTGGCGGAGGCCTCCAATCGGGAGAAGTTGACGGATTTCTCACTTGCGCAATATGCCCAGGCCGGCTCGAACGTGGTGGAAATCTCCTACGAACTCTTCGGCGCCCCGAATTTTGGCGAGAACTTGGGCGAGTTGAAAGGGCTCGAATCGGCCGGTATCGGCGCGGATTTTCCCTCGGCCGAAAGCCTGGAAAATTGGCAAATCCAGCGGTATGCCGCGCTGATGCGAGGCCGAGAAATCAACCCCGAAGCCGGGACGTGGACGCCTGCATCGTTCCTCGGCGACGAGGGCAGCCAACCCCTTATGCCTGCCTTCACGTGGTGCCGCGCGAAATTCACATTGCCCCCGCCCGATGAGGCTTGG
This sequence comes from Terriglobia bacterium, assembly GCA_050010335.1. Classification (GTDB taxonomy): domain Bacteria; phylum Acidobacteriota; class Terriglobia; order UBA7540; family UBA7540; genus Bog-366. The sequence goes on along the minus strand of JBEKLF010000348.1, from coordinate 4,066 downwards.
AAAATACCCTGGAAGCTTACCTTCGATGCCGACTGCGACGCCCTCATTTTTCTCAATGGAAGATTCACAGGACGGTACATCACCATCGGCCCGCAGAAGGAATTCTATCTTCCTGAACCGTATCTTTCCCCGGGCGGCGAACACAACCTTACGTTTCTCCTGGCCTACACCGACCAATCCCATCACTTGCGGAAATTGCAAGTGGGGCCTTACCCTGAGTTTTCGGCCCGCCGGACGCGGGTGGAGTTTGAATGGTGACCGCCGGACGCGGGGAAGAGTAAACTACTGACCGGCCCAGGGTGAATGCCGTTTGGGCCCGCCCCCGGGAGGCCAAGTCAAGGATTTGCGGACGAATGATTGTGACTGACCATCTTAATCCTAATGAGGGGTCCAGGAGGGGGGGCAGGTATTTCTTCTTGAAACTCTTTACATTATGGTACAATCCATCAAACGATTACAGGGATTTAAATTCCGGGAAGGGGCACTAAATCTAAATGGAGGGAACTCACATGCGTGTTCGGCAGTCCAGCTTTCTCCTTTCTGCGGCCGTTCTTCTGCTGGTTTGTGGTCAGCCGGCAATGGCACAAACAGGAAAGCTCATTGTCCATGCAACTCCGCCTGAGGCTCATATCTATGCTGATGGCGCACCCGTTGTGGACGCGAAAGGTCACCACGTTTGTCTCTCGGCGGGTGAGCACAAAATCGATCTGTACAACTACGGCTTCAAGCCGGAAACCCGCACGGTAACAATTGAGGCGCACAAAACCTTGGTCCTCAATGTTACGATGCAAGCCATCCCCGGAAATACGTCGGGACCGTGGGGATGCATTACGCTGAAAGGTGCCGACCGCGCCGCCGTCCTCTTGAATGGCAAAGACCCTGCGGTATTTTATGTTGGACACGGCGACGAGTTTAACAACGAGTGGGGGTGGAAGCAGGAACTGCTTGTGCCCCCGGGCCATCATGAGTTGACGGTGCAGTGCTGCAACCAGGATCCCTGGTCCGTCAGTGTTGATGTGCCAGCCAACAAGCGCGTCATCATTGACGCTTACAAAGGTGTGCGCACAACCGTGGATTGGTCGCGCGGGGAGAAGATGCCGTCAATGGCGCGATTCAAGGCGGGAACGGCCAGCGCCGAGGTGGCGGTCGAAAAGGTCACTGGCCAGTTTAATGCCTCTACGACACAGGTCAATTGCGGCGATTCCGCTCACCTGACGTGGTCCTCCACTGGCGCTGGAAAATCTGAAATCAACGGAAATGCGGTGAGCCCCTCCGGCGACCAGACCGTCCAGCCCACACAGACTACAGATTATAAATTCACCGCCGCCGGGCCGGGCGGTGTTTACAACGGCGACGCCACGGTAAACGTCAACTCCGCGATTCCCGCTTCACTCAGTGTGTCGCCGACCGAGGTGCGTTACCATAAGATCGGCGAAAAGGTTGACCAAGCGCCAAGTGCCACAGTGACGTGGTCGGCACCGAACGCCAGCACCGTATCCGTAGACCCCCTCGGTGCAGTTGGGACGAGTGGCAATCGTGAGCTTCCTATAACGCCTAGCAAGACTTCCCCGGGAGCGATTGACGAGAACGTCACGTACACTCTCCATGCCAGCAACACCTGCGGCGGCTCTGAGACGCGCTCCGCCACACTGCACATTACCGGCTCGTACGAAGTGCAAGCAGCCGTGAACGAGGCCGTACTCGAAACCAAACTCACCTTCAACAGCATCTACTATCCTACCAACTTGCCGACGGTGAAGGATCCTCAGGGTGGCTTGGTTCCCGGCCAGTCAAGGCGCCTGGATGAAATCGTCACCAATTTCAAAGAGTACCTGACGGTTCGGCCTGAGGCCAACTTGCTTCTGGAAGCTCACGCTGACCTCCGTGGCTCGGTGGCGTTCAACAAGACGTTATCACAACGCCGCGCCGACTTGGTCAAGAGTTATCTGGTCGAGCATGGGGTTCCTGCCGAGAAGATTACGACCACTGCTTTCGGAAAGGAAAAGAACCTCACGAACAAACAGGTCGAAGATCTGACCGCTCAGAACCCCAATCTCTCACCCGAAGATCGTAAGCGTGTGGATAGCAATATCGCTGCTTTCCGCTTGGCGAACAACCGCCGCGTGGACCTTCGACTCAGCACCACGGGCCAGACTTCGCAACAATTCTACCCGTACAACTCCGATGACCTGAATGTGCTACTGGGAGAAAAGAAACCAGTTGCCAAGAAGGTGATGGCCAAGAAAGCTCCCGCCAAGAAATAACTTCTGCAAGGCATCGCCGGGGCCGCGTTAGCGGCCTCGGCGAGATCTACTCCCCCCGGGGATCTCCAGCCCGAATCGTTGATTAACCCTAAACTGCGAAGTGTGGTGCGGGCAACGAGTCACCCGAGGCTTGAGATAAGTAGTGCCGCATCAACCTGGAGGTTGGCACTTTCTGCCGATCCTTACCGCATACCTTTACCCTTCAGGAAGGGGGCAAATTGCATGTCGGCGTCCAGGATTTCCTCGGTCAGCCAGTCCTTGAGGAAGGCTACGGCGCTGGCGTTCATTCCCACCTCGTTGCTCATGAGCTTTTGATAAAACTCGAATACGGCGTAAGCTAAACGTTCGTGCTCCGTGTGGTGCGCACGGAAATCCGGGTACCCGCAGCTTCGCAGGACATTTTCCTCCACAGCAAAGTGAGCCCTGGCGTACCGAATGAGCTCATCCAAAGTCCGCCCGATCACGGTTCTTTCTTTGCCATCCACCAAGGCTTGGTGAAGACGGTTGAGGATGTCTGCGAGCTGCTTGTGCTGCGTGTCGGCAAAGTCGATCCCCACGCAATACTTCTCACTCCAGGGGAAAAGGTCCGTATTTGGGGCTCCCATAGCTACTCCCATGCCTCCGAAAGGTGCTCACTCCAACGTCTTCTCTTTCTTTCATCGGTAAGATCACGAGGAACTTAATTCGCGCAATACTGCTCGCCGGAAGTTAAACCCCCCGCGTGAGCCGCCTTCATCGGGCAAAAGCGCTAAGATAAGTCTTCCGGGGTGCGGCCCCGAGAGGGGCCAACTATGGGCAGCCGTAGGATTGATTTGTGGATGTAGGGGCGAGCGGGGCTCGGGCACTCCGTCAGCCGACGGATTGACCTTGCAAAAGGTCGGCCCCCCCCACGGGGCCAGAACCATTGCTGGTCATCAGTTCCCGTAGGTTTTACTTACGGCTGTCCAGGGTATCCCGTTTCGCGGGAGTCGGACGCATTGACTCGGCAACCTGCTGAACTCAGCGCTTATGGGGCGTTGCCCCCGGCTACCCTATAGATCCCTTGCGGGGATCTAGGATGGGTAGTTCCGGCGAGTTTTCCCGCAGCCTGTGAAGCTCCGCCTTTTCGGCGCCCCCTCCGAGCGTCCTGCATTGGTAAGATATCGGGGTAGACAGCGCCCTTCCAAAGCGCTGATGAGAAATCCCGCTAATGTACGCCTTGGGCATTCAGGAAGGGAGCATACCTTTGGTCAGAACCCAGAATCTGCTTGCTGAGCCAGTTTTTCAGGAATTCCATTACGTCAATGGTCAGCCCAACTTCGTTCCTCTGAAATTTGTCCTGAAACTCCCGGACTGTCTTGGTCAAGCGGTCGTGCTCGGTCTTATGATTCATGTAATCTGGATACTGGTGGGACACCATGAAGTTTTCTTCGGTCTTGAAGTGAATCTGTGTGTACTTAATAAGGTTGGAAAGACTCTTGACGACCTGCTGCTTCCCTTGCCCACCAACCATGGCTTGGTGTAATTCGTTGATGATGTTTGCCAGATTTTTGTGTTGCATATCGATAACGCCGATTTTGACGCTATAGGTGTCACTCCAGGGAAAAAGCAGGCCGGTCGCGGTAGCCATATTCGTCTCCTAAAGCAGTATTCAGCAAGCCTCGGCGAGTCCACATGAAGAGGACGATGTGAAGGGCAGTATCTAACCCAACTTCGCCACTCATAGGCCTAATTTTCGCCCGTTCCGAAAGGTAAGGCTTTTATTTTGAGCGGGCCCTTTCCATGATCGGAAAATAGTGACGAACTGTACTAAACATTTAGCT
>JBEKLF010000347.1:0-7916 GCA_050010335.1 Terriglobia bacterium | reverse complement strand
TTTCGCAAGCTGTTAGTGAGTTTTGAAAAGACCAAGGAAGGCTACGTCGCGCTGTTGGCCTTGGCCGCGGCCATGATTTGTTGGCGGCAAACAATTGTTATTTACGGATAAGCTCTAAGTTATAATTGCATGGGCTCTAAGCAATGTAATTGCATAGCTGAGCGACTTCGAATTCTTAAGGAGCATGATGACTCGTGCCTCAACGGATGTATTGATCGACCGGATTCCCGTAGGCCGGAATCTTGTCACGGATGCGGTGTGGGTTATCGCCTTCAGCCTGGTGACGGCGGTTTTGGCGCAAATCGGTTTCCATTTGCCGTACACGCCCGTGCCCATCACCGGCCAAACCTTTGGGGTACTATTGAGCGGGGTGGTGCTGGGATGGCGCCGCGGCTTTATGAGCCAGGTGGTGTACCTGGCCGAGGGAGCAGCCGGACTTCCGGTGTTTGCCGATGGCGCCGGTTCGGCTTTTCACCTGGTGGGGCCGGCAGGTGGCTTTCTGCTATGCTTCCCCATGGCCGCCGCGCTGGTGGGTTACATGGTTGAGCAAGGCGTGGCGCGTTCCACCTGGAGACTCTTGGGAACGCTCGCCTCCGCCGACGTGCTGATTCTTCTGATGGGGTCCACATGGTTACGCTTGCTCTACCGAGTTCCCTACGCGCAAGCATGGCTGCTGGGGTTTTATCCGTTCTTAATTGCGGATGTCGCCAAGATTGCGCTTCTGGGATGCTCCATGCCCCGGGTGCTGCGGGGATTTGATGTAAGTCGTCAGTCGTCAGTTATCAGTCGTCAGTCAGAACAGGGTTAACCGCAGTTTCAGTATTGACTGAGAACCGTTAGCTGAAAGCTGAAAACTTCTTTGGCACGGAAAGTGAACTTGTTGATGGCTGCTTCCCCGAAACTACAGACCGATGAAGAAGAAGTTCTAACGGCCAACCGGACGTTCTATGCCGCGTTGCAGACTCTCGACATTTCCCTGATGGCGCAAGTGTGGCTACATGCCGATTGGGTAAAGTGCCTGCACCCGGGTTGGGATTTGCTTGTGGGATGGGACGAAGTCGGAGGAAGCTGGGAGGAAATCTTTCGTTCCACCGAACAGATGATGGTGTCGATCGGCCGCCCTCTGGTGCATGTGACCGGGGACGTGGCTTGGATATCCTGCCAGGAAAATGTAACCACCGCCTACCAAAACGACTTTTCCTCGGCGCTGGTGGAGGCCACCAATATCTTTGTGCGCCGCCAAGGCCATTGGCTGATGGTGCATCATCACACCACTCCGTTGGCCGAACCCCCGCCGGAAGCATCTGCACCTGTCCAGTGAATACAAGGCGCCCCGCAGATCCTCTCCTAGCCAGCCGGATCAGAAGGGGTGTTCTTCCAGGACCTTAATAAACTAACCCTAGGGAGCCCCCGTATCAGGAAGAAAAAAAGGGCGGCAGTTCCAATTTGCGGATCTGTTGCCTCGGTGTAGCGTGCTGTAAGTATTTTCCGCGAGGTGCGACGCCCGCGCCTGTGGGTTATATTTCTCCCTCTTGGCGCAGCACGACGTGGAGGTTCTGCATTTGTTGAAGCTGGTCCTTCAGCGATTTCATCTGCTCCTGGAGTTGGCGCCGCCATTCGGCTCGCTCATTCTGCTTTTCTTTAAGCACTTCGGCCTGCACGAGAGCACGTTGCGCGTCCGCCAGCTTACGGACCTGGATTTCCTGGGCGAGTTGTTGGCTGTCTTGCGCCCGTTTCAGTTGTGCCAGCGCCTGTGCATAGGACTCCCCCGCGGCGTTGGAACTGCGCTTCTCCCACACTTGGGAGCGGGTTAATTCCGCGCTGACGGTCTGCTCGTGATGATCGCGCACGATGGTCAGGCTCACCTTGCGCGTATCGCCGGTGAAGTTATCGTTCAAAGCGGAGCGGAGCTCCTCCATTCCGTTGATGGGTTTGCCTTCGACTTGCACGATGACATCCCCGGCCTTCAGCCCGGCCTTATCCGCCGCACCCCCCGTCGTCACCTCGGAAACCAGCACGCCTTTACCCTGCTTGACGCCAAAGTATTGCGCAAGCTGCGGGGTGAGTTCCTCCGCGGAGATCCCGAGCATGACCCGGTGATCCCCAAAGAGGGAAAAATCCATCGGGGGAATGTGAATATCCGGCGCCACGTTTATGGACGGAAGGCGCAACTCCGGCCCGTTGAAGCTGAGGTTCAAGTGGGAGGCCTCCAGTTTCGCACTCAGGACCTGTGTTTTCCCGTCCCGTACAACCTTCATCTCTACGGTGCGCCCGGAGGGAGTTTCGCGGATCAGCCGCCGCAACTCTGCACTGCTGCGTACGTGGACGCCGTCGAATTCAATGATCGCATCGCCCGCTTCGATGCCGGCTTTCGCCGCGGCGCTGCCTTTTTGCACCGTCGAGACCAACGCGCCGGCGACGCCAGGCAGTTTCAACTCCTTTGCCTTTTCCGGGGTTACATCGCGCAAGGAAACCCCCAGATGTACCGCGTCATCATTCAGCAGGAAGAACTGCCCTGAATCCGGCGGATCGGGGGGCTCCGGCGGCTCCGGTGCTTCTTGTGCGCGCGAAATTCCCGCCCCGACCACCAACAGCGCGATGCCCAGCACCCATGCTGAAAAGAATTTTCGGCTCATGATGTGCCCCCTCGTCTCGATTTCCTTACTTTCTCGATCCTTGATTTCCATCTCTCGATTTCCTTTCCGGCGGCCCGACGACTCACTCACTGGTATGACGCGGCTCGCGGAATTTCGTCATCGCGAATTACTCGCCGCCGGGGTCTGGGGAAAAGCGCACTTTCTACGGGCATGCCAAGGCGCGCCCCTACAAATCCTCGTCGCGCTGGCCGACGCGAATGTTCCCCCGGACCGTCCGCAATTCCACTCGCGCGCCCCCCGCGCCGACTTTCGCGCGGCGCGTGGAATCCCCGGGGACAGAGCTGACCTGGAAGGGATAATCGCCGTCGATATTCCCCGCGACGGTGGAAAGTTCCAGGTTCGCATTCGCCTGTGCGGGCATCACTAGGTCCACATTGCCATTGATGGTGGCCAGCCGGATCGGCAGGCGGCGGTCAGGTAAGGCGCCGAGAGAAATGAGGATATTTCCCGTCAGCGCATGCGCCGCGATGGAACCCGACACGTTGATGCCCTCAATATCGCCGTGCAGATTGCGCGCCTCGATTGACCCTTGCACATCATGGATGATGATGTCGCCTTCCAGCGTACTGATCTCATCCAGCCGGACTTGCCGAGGCACGCGCAGGCGGTAATCCACGCGGATGGGTGTTTCGAGGCCGGAGGGATATAGGGTGTGAAACGCCACTCCGCCGCTGCGTGCTTCCACCGCCACTTGCACGTCATCAAGTTGATCCGTAGGAACCTCGCTCCGCATGGCAACGGTGGCTTCCACCTCAGCGCGATCCCATCCTTCCACTAGGACGCTGCCGTGCACGTTCTCGACCGAGACGTGCCCGCCCGGTGGAAGCTGAAATCTCTTTTCCCAGACGCGTTCCGCCCCGAAGGCAGGCCGCAGCCAACCGCCGAGGCCCAAAGCCAGCGCCAGGAGCAAGGCGAGCCTCAATTCGAAACTCGAAATTCGAAACTCGAAGTTCGGCGCGCAAATCGCGAGGGCGGAATTTCGAATTTCGGGCTGCGGATGTTTCCGGTTACTCGTCATGATCGCCCTCATCCCCTTCTTGTTGGCGCTGCCGCCGTTGCTTTTCCTGGTCCTGGCGGCGGCGCTCTTTTTCCGCGTGCCGGTCATTCCAGCCTTTCCAATTGCTATCTTCGCGGTGTTGCAGTTCCAACAGCGAGGCATCGTCGATTTTGCGGATCTCGATGTTGCCCGCCACGGTCCGAATCTTCAGAATTTCTCCGCCTCCATTCAACGTTCCATGACCCCGAATGGTGGAGGGAACCAATTCTTCCTTGTCGGTCTGGATGTCGAGGGGAAAGTCCGAATGAATCTGGCGCCCGGCCGCAGTGTCGATGGCCGCATCGATTGTGAGTGGCATATTGATGGGTAAGTAGACGTATACATCTCCCATGCTTGTTTCGAGCTGGGAGGGTCCGAACTTATTGTTGCTCCAATTGAATTCCGCCAGGATGCGTCCCGCCGCCGTCGAAGCCTTTACGGCGCCATCAACCTTGAGCAGATCGATACTGCCCCCGGCGGTTTCCGCCACCACGCGGCCCCGCGCGCTTTGCAAGCGGATGCTGCCCCCGGCCGTTTCCGCGCGAACGCTACCCCCCGTGGGTCCAATCTGAATCTGCCCCCCCGAGGTCTGGGCCTGAACGTGCCCGGTGGCCCCGCCCACCACGATGTCGCCCCCGGCGGTCTCCGCCCGCAGTGAACCGCCCACTTCGCCGGTAACGATTTCTCCCCCGCTGGTTTCGAGAGTAGTATCTCCGTTTGATCCGTCCAGGTGGATGCCGCCTCCCGCCGTGCGCGCAGTCAGCTCGCCGCCGATCTTGCCGAGAGAAATGCCGCCGCCGGCGGTTTCAATTCGCACCCCGCCCGAGATGTCGCTTGTACGGATGTCCCCTCCCGCCGTCGTCAGGCGGGCTTCGCCCTCGAGGGGGCTTTCCACCGTGATGTCGCCACCCTGGGTTTCGACGTCCAGGTTATAGCGCTGGGGCACGGTAATGAGAAAGTTCACGCGGAATTTTACCTCGTGCCTACCCCGCTGAGGGGCTTGGCTGGTGATGTACACGCCACCTGCCTCCACCGATCGGGTGCTGAGTTGAAACGTGTCGAATAAGCGCCGGGCCTTGCCTTCATCGGAGGTGTAAGCGCGCAACGTGACGGTGCAGCTCACCTTGTCGCCCGGACTGGGACGGACATTGACCGCTCCGCCATCCGCCCGCAGCAGTAAACGCGCTCCTTCCCGGGTGGGGGCTTCAAACTCCGAGACCTGCTGCCAGGTGTTCCCGTGCTGCACGAGCGCGCCCTGTTTCACCGCAGATACATCAAGCGCCCTGAGGGGCAGGGCCACCAGCAGGGCTAAGAGCGCGAAATTGTAAAATTGCCTCGTTCCCATGGGTCGAATGGAAGCCTCACTTTCCTAATTTCATCATGGCGTTGGCACACTTGAGCCGGACATAGGGATTGCTGTCGGAGGTGGCCAAATGCTCGAGGGCCTGGGCTGTGGACACATCGCAACCTTCCTTCTCGGTATGATCGATCAGAGCATCCACTGCCGCCACTCGCACTCCCGGGTTGGTATCGTGCTCGAGCGCTTCCAGCAGAGCCGCACGCACATCGACGCTGGATTTCATACTGCAAACGGCCCCCAGCGCCTCCAGGCGTACGCCGGCATTAGGATCATGCTGCATGGCGTAGATCAGCGCCTGGCGAATGTTGGGATTGTCGGCGCGGGAACGGAGCGCGTCCAAAGTGTCGCGACGAATGCCGGGGTTGTCATAACTCTTCACCGCGTAAACTAGCACCTCCTGGATCTTGGGGTCGTCAAGCGAGCCTTCCAGGGTGAAGCGCCGTTCCGCGTCCATGGTGATTTTCACCCCGCCCGTCTGGGGATCGGGGGCCACGCCACTGATGCCACTGATGCGCATATTTTCGAGGTCAGGACTGCTTACGTCGGCGTTATTTACGCCGGAAACCCCGGAGGCGAGGCGCGCCGCGTGCGGCCGCAATCCCCAGCCCAGGCCAAACCCGAGCAGGACTAGGGTAAGTCCCAAAGCAAAACCGGAAGCCGGCTGAAAACGCAGTATGGGCAGGCCGTTGCGCAAGAGGGCACGCCAGCCGTGCTGCTGGCGATCGAGCGCTTCATCCAGCCCCATCCGCGCCTCGGCCAGCAGAGCGGTGCTCACTTCCACTTGCGGCCGCTGCGCCAGAATGTGGTGGAGTTGTTCCATTTTCGCGCGCGCCGTCCGGCAATTGGCGCATCCCGCGAGGTGCTCATCACAAGCCGCTCGCTCGGGTGTGGAAAGCTCCCCGTAAAGCAAAAGCGGCAGGTTTTCTTCAAAATCCTGGCAAGTCATTGTTACTCTCCCTGCGAATTCCTCGGTTGAAGGTGTTAAGAAAGTCAAAAAAGTTAAAAGAGTGGAAGAAGTTGAAGGTCTTCCTTTTTCAACTTTTTCATCATTTTCAACTTTTCAACCCCCGACATTCATGTTCTTCAACGCGAACTCATGCGTTGAAGGAGTCTAAAGAGTTGAAGGAGTCGAAGGTCTTCCTTTTTTAACTTTTTCATCTTTTTCATCTTTTCAACCTCCGACTAGCACGTCTTATTCAACGTGAACCCACCCGTTGAAGGAGTCAAAAAAGTCAAAGAAGTCGAAGAGGTTGAAGCTCTTCCTTTTTCAACTTCTTCATCTCTTTCAACTCTTCGACCTCCCCCCTACCGCCCTCAAGTTCCGCGCTCACGCCAAGTCACCCAATTCCACTCGCAATTTCTGCGTGGCGCGAAACAAACAATTCTTTGCTGTCTGCTCGCTGGTTTTGCAAATCTCGCCAATTGCCCGGAGTTTCAGGCCCTGGTAATGCTTCAACTCGAAAACCATGCGTTCCCTTGGATTGAGCTGTTCCATTGCCGCCTGAATGCGCCGGCTGATCTCCTTGGAGTGGGTGGCCCGCTCGGGATCGAGCGTGGGCCGATCGTCGGGCACGGTCTGTAAGAATTCCGGCTGGCCGTCCTCGGGCTGCGGCACCGGCACTTCCTTGCGAGTTTTCAGCCGCCGCAAGTGGTCAAGGCAAACATTCATCACCACGCGGTAGAGCCAGGTCGAGAACTTTGCCTCCGAGCGGAAATGCCGAATCGACCGGTAGACTTTCAGAAACGCCTCCTGGTACAAATCCCGCGCTTCCTCGGGCGAGCCCACAACTTGCAGCGCCATGCGCAGGACGCTCTTGTCGTAAAGGCGCACGAGCGCGTCAAAGGCGTAACGGTCCCCTTCCTGAGCCCGGCGGATCAGCGAAAGCTCTTCGGCGTCGCTCATCGGCGAGGGCTGGGCGGAAGCTTTTTGAGCGAACTCCAAGCAGGTGCCATCCATCACGCGAAGGTTCGAACCTCTCATTCATCTTAGACGACCTCATGTGAAAAAGGTAAGCGCAAGTTCCCCAATGAACTGGGCGGCTCGTCGCGGCGGTGCGGCCCGCCACCGAGGCCCGCCACCGAGGTAGCGCAGGGCTCGCTCTCCAGCCCTGCGGCCCTACACGGTCGGCGCGCGCCATGACGGGGCGATAGCAGCCGGGTCGTAAGGGCACGCCGTGGCGTGCCCGTACAATCCCTCGTGGTTCGTCGCACGATCACGCCCTTGCTGCCTGCCGGAGGGCGGACATTGTTGTCGGCGGCTACGAAAAGCCGCGGACCTACCCAACAGGTCCGCGCTGCGAAGGTCCCCCAGCGACATTTTGTAGCCTCTAGCTCTGGTAGATTTCTCTTGACTTTTTATTATCGCATGATACAATAACCGAGCATTAATGTGGGATGCAGTGGTGCCCGTGCGCCAGTAGGCACACGAATGGGAGCTCGAAGCGCAGTGATTGGGGGTTGGGGTAAGGGATCAGATGGCCTGCGCTCCCCCCGCGCGTCGGCGTGGCCAGGATGGCCATACTGTAAGGAGCAAAGCTAGAATGTACCCTGGTCTTCCACGATGTACTAGAAATTAAACGGGTTGGCAGCGCATGAGGGAGAATGCTAAAGAATGCATGTCATTGAAATTGAATAAGTTAGGCATTTCTCGATGGCGAGGCGGCGAGAAACGCGGGGGGAAAAAATAAAGGGATGTTCCACGATGTTGTTGAAAACAAATGGAGAAAAAATGTCCGAAAATGGCCTTTCCACGATGTTGATGAAAACAAAGGACCTATAGCGTGCTTTCCACGATGTTGATGATAACAAATGTAGTTATTGGAAAACACGGATGACAAGCGACGAGTTACGAGTGACTAAAATC
>JBEKLF010000346.1:0-7938 GCA_050010335.1 Terriglobia bacterium | reverse complement strand
CCCCTGAATCTTGACCGCAATGGAGTCGCGACCTCACCCGGATTAACCACGGCTCGCGGCAAACGATCTTTCCACCATCTCAGGAACACCTTACCATCGCTCAATCGCGATTCTTGGGTGGACCGGCGAACCGAACGGCGCGCCCGGATGGTAGCAGCGCGCCGTCCCGTCCCGGATCGCGGCTAAGGCTGATAGTTTGTGGCGTACTCAGTGTGCACACTGGCGGCGTCGTAGCCGGAATAAATGACGATCGCCTTTCCCGAGGAGTTCACCGCGGCGGCTTCCGGCGAGATGGAGCTGCCCGGTCCAGAGACCGTGATCGGACTACTCCAGGGCCCCGTCGCGTTAGCTCTAGTGACGGCGTGGATCACGGGAGTCCCGCTGCTCGACAACCAAATGGTCAGCGCCGCTCCATTCGGAGCGAGAGCGAAATACACCTGGCCGACACTCGTGTCGCTGCCGGACAGAACCACAGGCGACGACCACGTGTTGTTGCTAATGGTCCCGCCGACCGCAAGCACCTGCGACGTTACGAAATCGATGGACTCGTAAACCAGCAATACCTGCCCCGCATCGTCACAGGCCAGATTGCTAATTAGCGTCGGATACTGAGAACTTATGATGGTTTTGAACGGGCTCCAGGCGCCGCCGGAGCTGCCCTGCGTGGTTGCCGTGTAGGCGCCGGAACTGCTCTGCGCCACCAGCACCGCTTCCCCGGTGGAATCCAGCGCCACACGCGCGGCATGCGCAGCACGATCGGGGCCTAACAGCGAGCCCGAGCCGACCCAGGCGCCGGTACCGGCATTCTGCCGTGAGGCATGCAGAACGTAGCTGCTCAACACGCAACCATATTTTTGGCAAACTGCATTATAGGATTCCCAAGTCACAATCACCGCGCCATTCTCGGCGATCCCTGCTTGATCGGCGGAGACATGGACCCCACTGACGACTGTCTGTTCAGACGTCCAGGCTCCCCCGGCAGGCCGCAGTACAGCCATTACCGAGCCGCTGGAACTCCTCGGACCGCCGCCCACAGTCCAGGCTATCGCGGCATCGCCTCGCGAATTCACTACGAATATCGGACTTGACACACCAGGGATCAGAAGCTTGGGGGAATTCCAGTTCGAAGCGGGCGGGCGATCGGCTGTCCACACGCCGTTTTGATCGCTCCATACTGCTGTAGCGAGTCCTGCCGTGGTGATCCGAACGACCGGCAAAACAGAGGTTGTCTGGAGTGCAGGGGAGACCTGCGTTACCGACCCCCAATTGCCGGTGCTCGGTTTCGAGCGTGACCAGAGCTGGTCTTGAGTTGTGCGCTCATCCCAGAGAGCCACCGAGTTGCCATTCCCATCTATGGCCGCAGTTGCCTCCCAGCCCTGACCGCCCGTACTGAGCACTACGGGAGGAGTCCAGGCGCCGCTCCGTGCGGACAGCGGCGCTATCAACATAACGGCAGTAACGGCAATACAAACCAATCGACCTTGCGCACTGATCCTGATCATCTTTGAGCCCTCGCGTTTCATCTTCTGCTAGTTACTAATAGTTACTATACAGAGCGCCATAAATGATTGCGCATTCGGCTGTAGCGGCGGTCTCCGACCGCCGTCGTCGATCGGAGATCGACGCTACAATTTATGTCGCTCTGTATAGTTAGCTGGTTGCATCCGCCTGCCACGCAGTAGCGAGCAGCCACTCCCTAAAACACGGCCTGCGGACTCATCAATTTCATTATATCCACGGATGATTCTCGGGAATGTCGCCTGTGTGTAACGTTTGTGTCAAATATCCGTTAGTCGATCTCAATACGCTAACTCCTTCCGGCACCGGTTTCACGCTTACCGACGCCGTCGGAATCAACGATTCGGGCCAGATTCCCTGTAATGCTAACCATGCCGGCGGCAGCGAACACGCCGTATTGCTCAGTCCCCAATAAGCCTGGCGCGTGGGCAACCTTAACGGCGAAGTAGACCGCGCAGCGGAAACTGTCTGCCACCAACAGTGACGCTAGCGGTGAAGTGTTGGGCCAGCGCATCAAGAACTTTCTCCAACCTCGCGCTTGCCCTTTTTTGTCTGACTCCTCCATCGTCTGCCCTCCTCGCCCCGTGGGGCATTGGACAGACGTTAGCAACTTCCGTCAGCTCAAGTCACGCAGCCTTACCGAAAGGACACTGAGGGTCAGGGTGAAGTCAAAGGCCTGGCCCGGTGGGTAGGTGGTGGCGGTGCTTACGGGAGGCCGAAATATGAAGGGCCGGGGGACAGGTGACAGGTGACAGGTGACAGGTGACAGGTGACAGGTGACAGGTGACAGCGGACACGGGGGGGCGGGGCAGGTTCGAAAATGATCCGGCAAGGGCAGGTTCCGGCGAGCGGGCACAGCCGCGCCTCGCGGCGCCGCCGGGGAAGCACGGTTTACCTATCGGATGGCGCGGAGGGCGGCTTCGGGTTCGCGGCTGATGATGGTCAACAAGATGCGGGCTGCGCCGGTGGGCTCGCGCTCACCGTTTTCCCATTTACGCAGCGTCGCCGGACTTAGGCCAAAAGTGCGAGCAAAGGCCTCGCGGCTAAGTCCAACTCTTTTGCGGGCGGTCTTGATATCCGCCGGTTTGACGGCAACGCGGACGACCCGCCCGGCGACCGACTTATCGCCCCGGCTGTAGGCCAGTGCTTCTGCCAGGCCCTGCATGATTCCCTCAAAAGCTCGGTTGCTCATATTTCGGCACGCGAAACATAGTGGCGTGTCTCGACGACTGTCTGCATCTTTTGATAATGCCCCATTGGGGCTAATTCGTCAACACGAGATGCATTGTCATTTCGAGGATATCTGGCAGGCCCTGACGGCTATTCCAGAGTTGCGGGGTCTGGCCGGATCGTCCAATGCGCGTCACGATGTAAGAGCCGCAAGGCCGGAGAGCGGGCCTTGCGCTACATTTTCTTGTGGCCCATGCAGGTCACCGAAGAGAACTCAGGCGATGCCCTCGCGAGCCACCCGCGAAAGGCCAGAATGAGGTGAGGGAGAAAATCGACTGCCCTGCCCAGGAGGGTCAGGGTGAAGTCAAAGGCTTGGACCGGTGGGTAGGTGGTGGCGGCATGGCCATTTTGGCCATCACGGCGCACGGGCGGGACGCCCCTGCTACAGCGGGCATGATGCCCGCGCTACGTCCACCGCGGGGACATCCTGGCCGAACGCCGATCGGACCTCCAATCGATAAAACATCACTGAACCTTGCGGCCAGAGACGGCCGAGTGTATGTTACCTGCCGACCGAAAATTGAAAACGGGCATTCCGGCTGGAACCAGCGAAGGCCGGTTGAGGAGGAAAGATGAAGACGGGAGTGCTGTGTCTGGTGGGGGTTTTGGCTTTGGGCGCTTCGCTTGGAGCGCAGGAAACGAATTTGGCGGATCTGCACGACAAGACCATTCTGCTCTTCACGCCGCATCCCGATGACGACGTTTTCGGCGCCGGCGGCACCATTGCCCTTTTGAACCGGAATCACAATCGCGTGAACATCGTCATCTACACGAACGACGATAAGGGGTCTTACGATCCGGAAATGAGCTCGCAGCGCCTGGCCCGCATCCGCAAGCAGGAGGAGGAAGTATCCGAGGGCCTGCTGGGCACGCCCAAGGAGAACATCTCGTGGATGGGCTACGACGACGGCATGCTCGAGTACGCGCCGCAGCCGAAGCTGGTGGAAGAGGCCACGGCCATCATCCGCCGCGTCCGTCCCGACGTGCTCCTGAGCGTCGATCCCGGCGAGTGGTACGCGCGCTGGCACAAGACCGACCATCGCATGGCGGCGTTCAATACCCTCGACGCTGTCCGCGCGGCCGAGTTTTGGCTCTACTTCCCCAACCAGAAGCTCCAACTGGGGCTCCAACCTTACCGCGTGCCTCTGATGTTTTTCTTCTATC
Source organism: Terriglobia bacterium (assembly GCA_050010335.1). Lineage (GTDB taxonomy): Bacteria > Acidobacteriota > Terriglobia > UBA7540 > UBA7540 > Bog-366. The sequence goes on along the minus strand of JBEKLF010000346.1, from coordinate 4,026 downwards.
CTTCGCCGCAGGAAGCGAATAGCTTCGTGAACATCGACAGCGTCATGGACCTCAAGGTGGACGCCGCGCTCAAGCAGGTGAGCCAGTTCGATCCCGGGGTGACCAAGTACCGGCCGGATTGGGACCCTGCCGACCGGGCGAAGGCCGGGGAGGAGCTGAAGAAACAGCAGCCCAGGAAGGACGGCCACTACGTCGAGGCCTTCCGCCGGGCGACGGAGTTCATCCAATATTGAGGGATTATTTCATCGCTCTACTTGTAGGCAAAGATCGCGGCGTAGAGGATGAGCAGGATCATGACGAGGCCGATGGTCAAGGCGGTGAAGCCGAGACGCCGCCAGAACGTCACGACGACCGGGGGCGGAGCGGGCATCAGATGCTTTTCCAGTTCACCGCGCTCGACGAGTTCCCGGTATTCGCGCGGCCGGTCGAGTTTGAACTTCTCCAGTGGCTCCCCCTCGGTAAACACTACCGTGTCGATGGGAAAGCGCTCCGGCCGGAAGTGCGTGTTGAAGAAGTGCACGGTGAAGATGAATCCCACGGCCAGCAGCGCCTCATCACTGTGGACGATGGTGGCCACGTTGATCAACGAGCCGGGAAGCAGGCGCGTGAAGAATTCCGGGAACCAGAGGAATAACCCGGTGCTGCCAATAATCGCCACGCCCCAGAACACCGCGAAGTAATCAAATTTCTCCCAGTACGTCCAGCGGCCATATTCGGGTCGCGGCCCTTTGCCCACAAACCACTTGAGCGAAGCGATGAACTCCCGTCCATCGCGGCGATTGAACACCATGCTCTCAGGACCGAAGATTAATTGGCGCCAGCGTTTGCCGCTCGCGCGACGCTGGCGAAACAGGTCCCAGAGGTGCAAGCCGAAATAGGTGAAGGTCAGCAGGGCGCAGAAGCGGTGGATGAGCCCGGCGCCTTCGAAGCCTCCCAGCAGGTGCGAGAGCATCTGCGCCCAGCGCGTATAAGAGAACTTCAGCATCATGCCCGTCGTCGCCAAGCCCAGAAAACTGGTGATCACCATGAGGTGTAAGTTGCGGTCAAAGGGCCGGAAGCGGCGAACGTAAGACGCGCCCTGCAATTTGCCGTTGGCCTTCAACTCCCTGCTGTACTGGAGCGAGCGCGGCAGCCAGGCCGCCGTGTGCAGTCCGGCCACCACCAGCGTGCCCATCAACAGCGAGGTCATACTCCAGAAGGTGAGGAACAGAAAGGGATACTTTTCCGGATCGTGGTGGGTGGCGTGGGTCAGATATCCGGCAAAGCGGCGATTGGAGCCGGGATGGCACTGGGCGCAGGTCTTCACCACGTTGGCGCGACTGAGGCGCGAGGCCGGATCGGTTATGGAGCGGACATCATGAGCTCCGTGACAGTCGTAGCACTTGGCCGTTTTCACGTAACCCAGCTTGGAGACTTTGCCGTGGTAGGTGTCGAAGTAGGTTTTGGTGATGGCCTCGTGACACCGGCCGCATTGGTCCATGATGTGGAGGCGGAAGTCGGAGAGATCGGTGCGCCGGATCGTGTGCGCGGAGTGGCAATCGTTGCACACCGGCAGTTGCTTCGAGGTGTGGGTCACTTGCGGGGAGTGAATGCTGGTGATGAACGACTCGTAGATGCCGTGATGGCACCGCCCGCAGGTGGTCGCAACGTTGCGGGGGTTGACGCTGGAACGTAGGTCGCTTGCGGGGAGCTCGCGGTGAGGGGTGTGGCAGTCGGCGCAATTGGCCGTCACCGTCAGCCCGCTCTTCAGCAGCCCCTTGCCGTGAATGCTCTCCTCATAATTCTCCACGATGTTGGTCTGGGTGCCTTTATAACGGAGCGCCGCCCGCTGGCCCGTGCGATGGCAATTGCCACATAGGGTCGGAACGTTGCGGGAAAAGGTCGGCGAGTGGGCATCGTTCCGGCTGAGGATTCCGTGTTTGCCGTGACAATCCGTGCAGGCGGGCGCGTCCGGGCTGCCTTGGGCCAGCAACTGGCCATGAATGCTCTGCTGGAAGTCTGCGACGGCATTTGCGTGGCAAATCGAGCAATCGACTTTGGTGGCTATAGTGGCGCAAGGCCGCGCCAGCGACGGGTCGCCGCCGGTATGGCATTGCACGCAGGCGGTCCGCGCGTGCCGCGACCCGGAAAGTTCCTGCGCGTTCACGAACATGGAGCGCCCGCCGCTGGCGGTTTTCAACTCCGGGTTGCCGTGGCAGCGCTGGCAGTCTTGGTCCGCCATCCCCTGGGCATAGAAGGCACGGCGGATCTTGTGGGGTTCGTGGCAGTCCACGCAAGCGGGGATAAGGTGGGGTTGTTTCTCCCACAACTCGCCGCGAATGACTTTGCGGTGGACCGTCTCAATCAGCGCATGGCACTTCGTGCAGGTATGGGCGATGTTCTGTTTGGAAATTGAAGAACGGGGATCGGTGTGCGGCAAAACGAAGTGCGCCGTGTGGCAACTCGTGCAGACCGCTGTGACGATTAGACCGCGTTTGAACAAGCCTTCGCCGTGGATGCTTTCAGTATAGTTCTCCAGGATCTGGTCTTGCGGGATGTTGTGGGTAAGCTGGACGGGCGAGCCTTCGTGGTGACAGCGGCCACACAAAAGGGGGATTTGGGTGGTCGTGGTGGGAGAACTGGGATCGGAGGGCCGCAGGATGTTGTGAGTCCCGTGACAGTCCTCGCATCGAGGGGCCAGCGGGTCACCGCGTTTGGCCGCTCTCCCGTGCAGGCTTTCCACATACTGCTGTTTTTCATCCGCATGGCACGTGCCGCAGTCGACCGGGGTGAGCTTGGCGGGGTGGGGAAAATCCTTTTTGCCCTCCAGATCACTGTGACAATTGGTGCACTCCAGCGTGGCGTGGGGAGAAGCCCGCAGAGCAGCCTCGTTGAAGGGGGGTGGCACTCCCGGCTCGCGCTTGCCCGTGCGGCGACCGGTTTCGTGGCAATCCAGGCACGGCTTGCTTCCCGGCAGAGGCTTGGGTTGCTGAGCGTGTAAATTCGGAGCAAGGAGGATAATAACAACGCTTACAGCAGCAAAACTAGCCAGAAGATGCTTGCGGCCCCCAAAATTCATACCATTTGTCCGAGATTCTACATGCCTACTGTGGAATTTCACAGCAAGCCACTACACTTGCAATTCGGTAACCAGCGGAATTGGCTGGGCGAGTAGGGGGGTCGAGTCGGAAACGGGCCGGAGACGGTGTGAGTTGGAAATCTCGCCTCGCTGTGCTAGATTATTAACGTTCGGTTTCAGAGATACTAAGCCTGTGTTGCGTTGGGAAAGGGAACGCAGCCGCGGACCACGCATGGACCTCAGGTATTCTAGCGGAACAAATCCTTCGTGTGCAGATTGGCCGTGAAGCGAGACCCCAAGGCTTAGAGGCGTGCAAATGGCAACTCCCTGCCCTCGGTGCGGAACTACCAAAACTGAATCTGTCCGGCACGGATTCATTTACAATAGCCTCTGGAACATGGGCTACCACTTGCGTCGCTGCTCGTTTTGCAATCGCAAGCGTATCTTCAAGCGGCATGACCGGAACCGGCCCCACCCCGATGATTGGACGGCGGAAGAACTTACCGAACACTTCAATCGCAAAATCGCGGAATCAAAGGGGCTGACGTATATCGCGGTAAAAGGACAGGGGGAAATTATGGCTTCGGACTCCACGGAAAAATCCCCCGCACTCGGGGCCCAGTCCCAGAAATCCTCGATCGGTGTGGCGGAAGCGACGGAGGAGATTGACGATTACCGCTTGTGCCCAAAGTGCGGGAGCACCGCCTATCACCGATCCCACCGGCGATGGTACGAAAAGTTGCTTGGAAGCCCCAGGATGGCGCGCTGTGTGAAGTGCGATCACCGCTTTCCATACCCCCGCGGTGGGGATTAGGATCAAACGCACCTTTATTGAAGTTTACCCGCTGCTAGGAGCCTGTCGGAGATAGATTTTGGCTCCCCACAGATCAAGTCTCAAGATTTTGGGGAGGAGGGTGGGGTTGATTATTGACAATGGAGGAAAGGCTTGTAAGATGCGGTTATGGGCA
>JBEKLF010000345.1:0-8014 GCA_050010335.1 Terriglobia bacterium | reverse complement strand
ATGCCGTCATCCGCCAGTTGCACCAGGGATTGCCCCGGCTCGCTGCAGACCCGCAGCGCTTGCGCAGTCTCACGGCTTGGCCTTGGATTGTTAGTCTCAACTTGAACGCGCATTAGAATAAGTAGCGGTAAGTGGTGGCGGTATTCCTATGGCGAAGGCGTGGAATTGAAGGAGCCGGAAGTGGGTCAACCCCGCTCGAAGGTGGCGGAGTTTCAGGAAGCCTTCGCGCGATTCCAGGGTGCGAGGTACGGCATCGCGTGTGCCAGCGGCACTGCAGCGATCGAGGTGGCGCTGAAGGGACTCGGCGTGGGGCCCGGAGACGAAGTCATTGTGCCGGCTTACACGTTTATCGCCACGGCCAGTCCGGTGCTGATGGTCAATGCGGTCCCCGTCTTCGCGGATATCGATTATGAAACTTGGAACATCGATCCTGGCCGGGTGGAAGAGGCCATCACCCCGCGAACGAAAGCCATTATCCCCGTGCATTTCGCCGGACAGGCTGCCGACATGGATTCTCTCCTGGATATTGCCAAGCGGCACAATTTGCATATTGTCGAAGACGCGGCTCACGGACACGGAGCATCGTGGAACGGCAAGGGACTGGGCTCTATAGGCCGCGCCGGCACATTCAGCTTCCAGGCTTCAAAGAACATGACCGCCGGGGAAGGTGGATTGATCACAACCAATGATCAAGACCTCGCTGAGATCTGCGAATCTTACATCTGGGGCGGGCGGAAAATTGGCAGACCCTGGTACGAGCATTACAGGCTCGGGTGGAATTACCGAATGACGGAGTTTCAAGGCGCCACCCTCTTCCAACAGTTGAGGAGGCTCGCGGCTCAGAATGTCCGGCGGGCCGAGAACGCCCGCTATTTGGATGAAGGGTTGCGCAGGATCCCTGGGATTTATCCGCCCAAGATCCGAAACTTCGTCACGAAGCACTCCTATCACTTATACATGTTTCACTTCAATGAAGAAGAGTTTGGAATCACTCGGGAGGATTTCCTCGTTGCACTGGCGGCCGAAGGGATCCTGTGCACCGGCGGATACGGACACCCCATTTACAAAAACCCTATGTTTCTGCTCCAGGATTTCTATCCCCGCGGATGCCCGCTCACCTGCGACCACTACCGTCACTCAATCGACTACGCCTCCTTCGAAGCCCTTTGTCCCAATGCGGAACGTGCGTGTCGAGAAGCAGTTTGGCTCGAACACCGGCAGCTACTGGCCGAGCGCGAAGATATGGATGATATTGTTTGCACCATCGAGAAGGTTTACGAGCATCGCCTGGACTTGATAGCAGCAGCGGTCAAGAAGGCTGACTAGCGCAAGATCGATGTGGGAATAGCGCGTATAGGCTACATCGAACGGGTTCATCTGGAGGCATGATATGCCGAGACCGCTGCCTCAAGGTTTCCAGGGAACAAGGTATCGTGCAGAATTGGGACGTAAAAAAGACGCACGGTATGGGGTCTTAAGGAACGCGGAAAATATCGCTGTGCCCGAGAGCCTCCACGTTCTCACTGCTTCGAACGAACATCGAACCCGGAGGCCGGTCCAAATGATGCCCGCATCTCAGGTGCAATTACTGGGAACATCAGTTCTACCAATTCTGGAAAAGTACGTTACGTGCCGGCCCAACGCTCTTTGACACTCGTTGAGGCCGACGCTTTCCCTGCAGGCCGAGCCTAACCTATGAGGCATACTTTCTGAGGGTTCTCTATGTCAGGATCACAATGGAGATCGACGGATGAAGAAGTGAGCCGCACGATCAAGAAGGAATTGCCGGCCACGGCAGAGAGCGGTGGTTCACCTGTCGTTCGGCGCCGGGACTTCATCTTCAAGGTGATGGCAGGGATCCTCGTGGCAGATCGGTCAAGGCCGTGCGAGGGCAGCAGGAACGATAACAATTCTCAGACTACGGCTAAAAACGCGGCCATAAAAGAGTTGGCCACTCGCGTGCTCGGGGCACGGGCTGAAACCCTCACCTTCGAATCTATTGAGGGTGCAGACGGTCTGGACGTATTTGAAGTTGAGACCATCGGCGATCGCTTAATCCTGCGCGGCAACAACCCTGTTGCGCAGGCGCACGGACTGAACCATTATCTTCGCGAGTTCTGCAGTGCCCAAGTTTCTTGGACGGGAAACCAACTCAACTTGCCCAGACATTGGCCTGAGGTAACCGGAAAGGTTCAAAAGGGTTCTCCATACCGTTATCGGTACTACTTAAACTACGACACCTCCCGCTACTCGATGGCCTTTTGGGACTGGCAGCGCTGGGAACGTGAAATTGATTGGATGGCGCTGAACGGCATTAACTTGGTCCTAGCTGCTGTAATGGGGCAGGAGTGCGTCTGGCAAAACGTCCTGCGACGCATGGGCCAGACCGAGGAGGAAATTCGCACGTTTATTCCTGGGCCGGCTTTCATATCAGACTTGCAAATGGGAACCTTGGAGGGATGGGGCGGTCCTGTTTCGCAAACCCTGATCGATCGCAGGGTAGAGCTGCAATTGAAAATCCTAGGGCGAATGCGCGCCTTCGGCATTGAGCCGGTGCTCCAAGGTTTTTACGGGATAGTCCCGACAACACTAAAGAAACATTACCCTCACGCTAGAATCATCGACACCGGGAAATGGGAAGGTTTCCAGCGACCCGATATGCTCGCTCCCGGCGACTCGCTCTTCGCGCAAATGGCGGAGATCTGGTATGAAGAGCAACAGAAACTGTTGGGGGATGCAAAATACTTTGCAGGCGATCCCTTTCATGAGGGAGTTGCCGCGAACATCGATCTCGAACAGCTCGGCGCCGCAATTCACTCCGCGATGCGCAAGGCTCAACCCGGTGCCGTGTGGGTCATGCAAGCCTGGCAAGCGAATCCTCGAGACGAAATGCTCAAGGGAACAGTCAAAGAGGACACCCTGATCCTCGATCTTTACGGTGAGGGCGAACCTCTGCACAAGCGACGAAACGGTTTTAACGGGCACCCCTGGATATGGGGCATCGTCAACGGCTTCGGGGGAAGGGTTGGTCTTTATGGCCAATGGCAAGAAACCGTTATAAATCCGATTGAGGCTCGCAACTGGGGCCGGATGAGTGGCATTGGGGCGATGATGGAAGGGACCATGGTTGATTATCCCTCTTATCAGCTCCTCTATGACATGGGGTGGGAGTCGGAGTCACCCGAGCTGACACACTGGGCGGCAGCGTACGCAAAACAGCGTTACGGTTCTCGCTGCCCTGAAACTGAAACAGCATGGATACTTCTTAAAGATACTGTGTATGGTGTGAGTTCTTCCGATGACCAAGGTCCACCAGAATCCGTCTTCTGTGCGCGCCCGGGGCCTGTCAAGAGTCTGATGACCTGGGGACCCATCCAACGCAAGTACGATCCCGCAGTCTTGGTTGAGGCATGGCAACTCTTCTTGAGAGCGGTAGACACCTTCGGCAAGATCCCGACCTTCCGATACGACCTCATCGATGTCACACGTCAGGTGCTTAGCAACTTAGGGTTGTGGCAGTATTACAGAATGGTTAACGCTCTCGAGGCGAAAGATTCCGGTGTAGTCAAACACGAAACCAGCCTGTTTCTTGAGATGATACTCGATCAAGACCGCTTGCTTGCAACCCAGCAGGAATTCTTGCTGGGCAAATGGATTTCGGAGGCGCGCGGGTTTGGAACGACACTGGCGGACAAGGACTTGTTAGAGCAAAATGCGCGGACCTTGGACACCGTTTGGGGGCCAGAGCTACCGGCGCAATCATTACATGACTACTCGAATCGTGAGTGGTCTGGATTGTTGAAGAGTTTCTATTGCGAACGTTGGAAGCTGTGGATTGATTTGCAGCTCAAGGGATTGGTCGGTCCAAGCACAGAATCGATCGACTGGTTTAAGTGGGAAGAGGCATGGACGCAGCAGCGCAATACGTTTCCTTCAACCCCGGTCGGCGACTCCATTGCCCAGGTCAAGCGGATTGCGGAAAAATACAGCACTCTCTTGAACCGATCTGCAGAGAAAGCCTGACAGAAGGTGAGGGGGTATGAAGCACCCACGGGCTCTTTTGCTCAAATGCGGCCTTGCTGCCATTGAGGGCCTTGCGACACCAACCAAGAGAGGGTCACTGCATTACGCAGTATCCTCTCACTTCCATCGGTGGAGGCTCGGCAAAGTGATGCCGGTTGGCTGGGTCAAGGCGTCGCCTGTAACAAGGGACATCATATCCTGGGAATGTAATTGGAGGAAGTTTGTACTTCAGACGGGGAAGTGTGCCCGCCAATCGATTTACCCCAAACCGGGTTGCCCGGCCCTTCACTACAATCTAGCACAGGCCTTGCGATGCCAGGCTTGCTCGGCCGGGCCAAGCGTCGAATTTCGTCGCGTCCACCAGCTTGATTCCGGACCACCGATACCATAGGACCTCGTTTTGACTGAAATATCCCTACAGGCAGGCGCAATTGCCGCACGCGAACCGCCCCGGTTGCGCCGTGTGCTCTCGCTTTGGGACCTGATCCTCTACGGGATCGTCCTCATCATGCCTATCGCTGCTGTGCCACTTTTCGGAATCGTCCAAAGACTTTCGCTCGGGCACGCGGTGACCACAATCGTTAATCTGCGGGGCATTCGGACGAACGCCAGAATCAATCTGGTACTTTGCGCGTTGATGTGCGGGGTCGTGATGTGGTTCATCGGGGTGGCCGTGCGGTTTCTCTTCGCCCATCAGGGTTGGCACGGCCTTATCTCCTCGCAACCATTCTACAATCCCGCGACCTTTCATCTGTCCTCAATTGCGACTGCTACAGCCGTTGCGGCACTCACCTACGGCGGTTTCGATGGGGTCACCACACTTGCCGAGGAAGTCAAAAACCCCCGCCGGAACGTCTTGCTGGCTACGGTCTTGGTGTGTCTTTTTACTGGACTATTCGGAGGATTACAGATCTACCTGGCGCAGCGTGTGTGGCCGGACTACTCCACATTTCCTAACTTGGAGACGGCGTTCATAGACGTCTCTCGAGTGGTCGGGGGCGCCGCGTTATTTCATGCGATGGCCGGTATTTTGATTGTTGCCAACCTCGGCGCGGGGCTCAGCGCGCAGGCAGGTGTTTCAAGGTTACTTTTCGGCATGGGCCGTGACAGTGTGTTGCCGCGGCGCGCGTTCACTTACTTGGACCCGAAACGGAACACGCCAACCTTCAACCTTTGGCTAGTTGGGATTTTGGCGTTCCTCGGATCCCTGGTTCTGAATTACGAGCGTGCGGCGGAGTTGATCAACTTCGGGGCATTCCTCGCGTTCATGGGAGTGAACGCGGCAACGATGCGGCAGTTCTACTTTGTAAAGGCCGAAGGACGAACCCGGCGGTTCTTTCAGGACGCGCTTGTTCCGGCGGCTGGGTTTGTGTTTTGCCTGATTATCTGGCTCAACCTGGCGACGCCCGCCAAAATAGCAGGCGCGGTCTGGTTTGTGGTCGGAGTCAGCTACGATGCAATCCTCACGCGGGGATTCCGAGTGAATCCGGTGTCCGTAGATTTCACCGAGTCTTAATGGGGAGCCCCCCCGACCGAGGGTCACCCGCCGACTCTATGCCTGCGTCCTTGCGCTGGAGATCAGCCGCCAGTACCAGCGGAAGCCGGCCCGGTGCACCGGACTACAGTTTCGGGTGTAACCACGATCAGCGATTGTTTCCATCCTGACCAGAACTGACGGACGGCAACCCAGGAGAGCTTTTCGAGCCAGCCTATTCTTGGCTTAGGATGCCGAGGCTTCAGCATGGCGAGTTGTTGGCGTAGGGCGAGATTCTCCAGGAGGAGGCTCCGACGCGCCCGTTAGCGGTGTTACAGATAGAAATCGCTGGCGCCCAGTGCATCACAGAAAGGCCCACAGCGCGAGGCAAGTCCTTGCCCATTTCCTTGCCAAAAATGTTGCCGACTACGCCCAAATGAGGCCATTTTACGCTGCGAATACCAGCGTAAATCGCTGAAAACACACCACCCCGACTCATAATGATGGGATTAGGAAACCGTTGCTCTATCCGCCTGAGCTACAGGTCTATGGTCCCAGCCCGATGGGTTCTTATAGAGTAGCATACGCGCCTCGCCTTTTTGCCTTCGAATTTCGCTGGCATGCTTCTGCGTCTTCACGAGGCATTGCCGAGGCTAATTACGCCGATGGCGAGGAACAGGATGCCGATCCCGGTGAGGCAATAGCCCAGGGCGGTCCGGCTGGCGCCCTTCCATTCGCTGCCCAGGAATCCCCAGACGATGCCGGTGACGATATCAATGGACATGAACACGGGCCAACCGACGATCTTGCCCAGTATACCCAGCGCGTCAGTTCCCATGCCGTAAACGACCAGCCCGCCGTACCAGATCGCTCCCATCAAGGTAGCGCCCAGAGCATAGTTGGCGCCTGCTGCTCTATCCCGGAAGACCCCCCAAGTGTGGTTCTTGTTCAAAAGGTAGATACAGTAAGCCGCGTTGGGAAGGAAGCCGCAGCTCACCGCGAGCGCCCAGATCCCGTTGCCCGACATCGCCGAGGATGCGCCCGCATCGAGCGAGATCTGCCGCATTTCCTCGCCAAAAACAAAGGCGAAGTTGAGCATCGATGAAAAGACGCCGGAGAGAATGCAGATGATAAGCCCGACGCCGAAGCCCGCATGGTCCGAAGTCGCCGCGCCGGCTGCCTGCTCGCGTTCACGGCGCTTCCCCGCCAGCGCCAGGAAGACGAGACCCAGGGTCATGACCAGCGTCCCAGCGATCAGCGTCACACCCTGCCGGGTGCCCAGTTGGTCGGGATGGAGGATGCCGAGCGGCAGGAGTGATCCGAATGAGGAGGTGATGCCGAGAATCACCGCAAAACCCAGCGCCAGTCCCACGCGTGCGATTCCCTGGCCGAACAGAAGACCGCCAATGCCCCAGGCGAATCCGAAGAGGGCAACCTTCGCCACCACCGTGCCGGAAGATTGCTCCAGTACGCTGCCAAGATGTGGAACCGTGGCCCGGGCGATCACCCAGGGAAGAATCAGGAATCCCGTAAAGGCATAGACCAGCCAGATGTTCTCCCACCGCCAGGCGGAGAGCCTTTTCATGGGGGCCGCGAAGCTGCCGTTCAGTATCCCCCCGGCAAAAACCAGCAGCAGGCCCCAGCCAATTTGATGACCCATGATTCCTCCCGTGGAATTCCGTTGCGAGGAACTCGCGAGCCCCCACGGGGAAGAGCGTACGGTCTCGGTAGCAGCCGGCCACGCCCCCGCAGAAGGATTTCTGCCTCAGCGTGAGTGGCGAATCAGGATGATAGGCTGCGCGCTGGCGCGGTCACGACGCTGATTCGAAGGACTTGACGGCGTCCTCGACGTCATCGAAGACGTCAAATACCGTCACTAATTTGGTAATATGAAGCTGCTCGTTAAAGCGCTTGGTGAGGTTGGCTAGCTTCAGATTGGCGCCCTGGTTCTGCGCCGAGGTGAATCCCGCCACCAGCGTCCCCAAGCCGGCGCTATCGATGTAGGTTACTTCGGCAAGGTCGAGAACCAAGCGCGTTCGCCCCTGGCTCAGGAGGTCCTTGAGCTTGGTGCGGAGTTGGCTGCTCTCTTCACCCAGTGTTACACGGCCGATCAGTTGCAGGACCGTGACTCCGTTCACTTCTTTCTCAATCACGTTCAATGCCATGCTTTCCTCCTGTTATCGTGTTTCGCGCGGTGGCGGTCTTCCCGCATCGGTTCCAACGACTTTTGGTGGCGGCCCGCACATCGGGAAACATACAAATTCCCGCAGAGGGCGCCGGGAGCCGCAAGGGGTTGCTCTCCACGTACTGCCCTGGATTTAACGTTCGGCACTCCCCAAGCGCGAACGCGCATTTTACAAGGCTCTTTGCTGAATGTAAATGCCGGGATGAATTTGGTCTGCGATTCAGACAGTGGGGGAGGGCGCGAGGCTGGCGGGAGGCAGGAGCGGCGAGACGAGGGGAATTGGGCGCAGGAATGGGGGCGTGTTGAGACGGGTGGCGGCTGTGTCGTAGGGT
>JBEKLF010000344.1:0-8019 GCA_050010335.1 Terriglobia bacterium | reverse complement strand
ACAGTACCCGGCGGCACTTCCATGAATGCGTATTCGCTGTTGAGGAGTTTGGCGAGGTGAGTGCCGTTGATATAAAGCTCGTCGTGTGAGGACGAGCCGGTAAATCTGTACGTGCGGTAGATACAGACGATGGCTTTGCCGCTGGATGGCGCGGGCAGTACGGCGGGAGTTTTGGAATCCTGTGCAACGGAGATGGGCCCGGTGAAGAGAAACGCCATCGGAATGAACGCTAGCACAAGGCTTGCGAGTAACCTGCAAGCTCCCCTGAGGCAAAACGCTGTGACACCACTGAAAACATTGTTACGCATGGGAGCGCTCCTTTCCCTAGGTTCAGAATCTGCTGAGCAGTATGGCATTAACGTCGAAACCGCCACTTTAAGTCTATTCATTGCGTCCTCCTGGTAAGTATGTCTTTCAAAGAATGTAAACCGGAATTTCCATTCTGGGCTTTCCGCCCGGCCGAGAATATACGCCTGACCACCGCTGAACGCAATTGTAGTGGTAACAAATAATGGCGGGCGTGTTTCAGCAGTCGGCCGCCCGTTTTCACCAACCGCTGCTGCAAGCTGGCGAGCGACCAGTTGCCAATCCGGTTTGCCAACAACAGCCGCCGCCACCGGTTCCCCGAATTGTACGCAATCACGCTCAGCCACAGCCGCACTTAATTTGACCGGAACCGATGGCAACTCAGCCGCGTCATCTTAACCGTCTGCTTGCCTTCCTTGATCCACTGCTCCGCCGTGCCGCGCTTGTTGTAGAACCGCACCACCGCGAGGGCCTTGCCGCCGGAGCGGCAAGGCCCTCAAGTTGGCCCCTAACTACTCGGTATCGCGTTGAAGATCAGGATTGTCGGGAAGGTGGTTCCGTACTCAACCTCGACAAATTCTGAATCGGAGATGACCAGGCCCACGGTGACCCCGGGATTGCTCGAGCTGCTGAAGCTTCCGTCGGGATTCATGGTCAAGGTCTGGTTGATCGGCACATTGGCTTGCCCGGCCTCGTTGCTGTCTTCGCTACCGGTCAAGACGCCGCTGCTATTGATCGTGGCAACTCCTGTCGAAGCTTCGTAGATGCTCCCCGGGTCGATGTAGACGGCTTGCGTATCAAAGTAGTAATTGCCCGCCCCGATTGAAGTTGCTGACTGCGGCGCAAGCTGCCCGATTATACCGGACGCTCCCAGGATAAAGCCCGTATTGGGGCCGGTCAGGTAATAGACAGGCGGCGTGGCCCAGGCGCCGCTAGTGTAATAGCTGCCGCAGCTCGTGCCGCTGGTCGAGACCCTCCCGTACGAGTCGATGGTGTACGAACAGGTCACAGGGTTTGCGGTCAGCGTCGCCCCGCTGCCGTTGTTAACATCCTGGTAAAGGTTGCCCGTATAGCTCGTTCCCGTCGCACTCAGGGTGCCAAACTCCGCTGCCCCTGCTACCGATGACGCATAAGTGGCCAGACTGCCGGACAGGGTTAAGGAGCCAGTCTGGAGCTGCACATGGCCAACCAGCAGACCGCCGCTCGAGGTTATTTCGACGATCTGTGTTCCAGACACCAGGTAGGCCGCTCGGACCGTGGTTTGGCTGCCCGCTTTGGTGGTGAGAGTGTAACGGCCAGTGGTCGGGTCGGGAGTGGCGTAGGTACCCGTGAGGCCTGTCACCTTCGAAGGCACCTGGGTATAGTCTACGTAGTCATATTCGCCGCCTGTTATCTCGCCGCCGCTGCCATAGACGTCGACTCCTGCTTGCGTGAGTCGCCAGGCATAAGGGTCCTCGCCCATCTGGTAGTTGACCCAGTTGCCTGTAGGCACGGCTGCGGGGACCTTCTGCTGGAAGATCTGGCCCGTACCGGCATAGTACCTACTTCCGACAGGCTCAAACTCCTCAATAGTACCTTGCGCCGCGCCAGCCGGAGTGGGCGAGAAAGCGAAGCGCGTAACGAAGGTGTAGAACGGCGTTATGATGGTGGCGCAACCGCGATTGTCCGAGCCCACTGAGTACGAACTGCCGGTGGGGGTGACGCTGCCAGATTGAACACCCTGGCCGTTGCCCGATATTTGAGCGCCGTTGTCATCGACGTAGCCGGCGGTGATGTTTCCATTTCCATCCGCAGTAAAGGATCCGACGGTCCCCAAGAACCCGTCGGGAGTGTATCCTTCCATCCAAAAGGCGAACTGCCCTTTGAGCGCCGACTCGTTGCCGGTGCCGCAAGCAGAAGGTGAAACGACGGTGAGCGTCAGGGCGACGGTCTTGCTCTGGAGTTGAACACTGGAATCGGTCACTGTGAGTGAAAAGTTTGAGGTGGCCGCAGTGGTGGGTGTCCCGGAAAGCGTCCAAGTTGTCCCGGAACCACTCAGCGTCAGCCAACTGGGTAGGGTTGAGCCAGTAGCCACTGTCCAGGTATAGGGAGGCGTGCCACCAGAAGCCTGCAGCGGCGCGTTGTAAGCCGTATTCTCCGTACCGTTGGGCAGTGTGGTGGTAGTGATGGAGAGTGGCGGGTTGCTGATGACGATTGTGAGTTGCTGATTGACACTCACCGGTGGCGTGCTGGAATCCTTGGCCGTGGCGGTGAAATTGAAGGTTCCCGTGGCCGTGGGGATCCCTGAAATTGTTCCCGAAGCTGTGGAGGTGGCCGCCAGGGTTAGGCCCGACGGAAGCGCCCCACTGGTGACGGTCCAGGCAACCGGAAGTGTTCCACCGCTGGCGCTGATGGTCGCGCTGTAGCTGGTTCCCACCGTACCGCCCGCGAGCGCCGTGGTGCTGATGGTCAACACGGGATTGACGGTGATGCTCAGTGCTTGACTCTTGCTCTGCTGGGGGGTGCCGGAGTCCGTGGCCGTGACCGTGAAATTCGTGGTGCCCGCCGTGGTCGGTGTGCCGGTGATGGCTCCGGCGTTGCTTAAACTCAACCCCCCAGGCAAGCTGCCCGTGGTCACCGACCAAGTGACGGTTCCCGTCCCGCCCCCGCTCTGGAGGGTGGCGCTGTAAGCGGAATTAACTGTGCCATTGGGCAGGGAACTGGTTGTAATGGTCAACCCGGCGTAGACCGTGATGCTCAGCGCCTCACTCTTCGTCTGCTGTGGGGTGCCGGAATCCTCCGCCGTAACTGTGAAATCTACCGCGCCGGCGGTGGTGGGCGTGCCGGAAATGGCTCCCGCAGTGCTCATACTGAGTCCGGCCGGCAAACTGCCGGTAGTGACGCTCCAGGTAATCGTTCCGACACCGCCGGTGGCGCTCAAGGTGGTGGAATAGGCCGTGCCCACCACCCCATTGGGCAGGGATGTCGTGGTGATCGCCAGCAAAGGATTGACGGTGATGCTTAAGGCCTGGTTCACGGTCTGCGGCGGGGCGCCGGAATCCTTCGCGGTGACGGTGAAGTTCGTGGTGCCAGCCGTCGTGGGTGAGCCGGAAATGGCCCCCGCACCGCTTAATGTCAATCCTCCCGGCAAACTGCCGGTGGTAACGCTCCAACTGACCGTTCCCGTGCCGCCGGAACTCTGCAAGCTGGCGCTGTAGGCCGCGCCCACCACGCCGTTGGAGAGGGAGGTGGTTGTGATGGTGAGCACGGCAGGTTTGATCGTCAAGCTGAGCTGCTGAGTGGCGGAAACGGGTTTGGCTGCTGAGTCCGTCACTTGCACGGTGAAGTTGAATGTCCCGGCTGTCGTGGGCGTTCCGGAGATCTTTGCGGAAGAAAGGGAGAGCCCGGCCGGCAACGAGGAGCCGGAAGCCAGGCTCCAGGTGAGCGTTCCCGCCCCGCCCGCGGCAGCTAATGTCGCACTGTAGGCCGTGCCCACCGTTCCATCCGTCAGGGTCGTCGTGGTGATGGCCGGGTTGGGGTTCACCACCACCTTTGAAGACATGGACATTCCTGTGTCGGAATTTGAAGTTGCAGTAATCGTCACCGTTAAACTGGAGGTGACCGAGGCCGGTGCGTTATAGGTCGCCCCACTGGTGGACATGTTCGTGAACGTGCCGCAGGCTGAACCAGTGCATCCCGTTCCCGCCATACTCCAAGCGACACCTGCATTCTTGGAGTCATTCGACACGCTTGCCGTGAAGGCAAGAGTCTGTCCCTCATCAATCTGTGTTTGGGTTGAGGGGGTGAGTTGAACCGAGATTGACGGCTTGATTGGAGTGCTGCCGCCGCAGCCGAACAAGAAAATAATGCCGGACGAGATCAAGACAAGTTTCTTCATGATGCCTATACCTCCGGGGTTCTGGATCGCTAAAGTTTCTTCTCTTCCTACAGAGACAGCGCAAAGCGGAGGGAAAAGAGTCCATTTCTCGGGGAATACCCGGGAAAGTGACGCAAGCCTTTCATGGCGATGAAGAAGCTCCCCGGGTGGGTGCTCAATCGGAGGGCCGAAGGTCTAGCCACAAGGCCTCAATTCCTTGCCGAAGAATTGCCGGTTGGTGTCCACGCAAGGCTTTGAAAATGAAGGGAAAAGTGGTAGGCTGGGGGGCTAAGGTAGTCAGGTGTGCCAGGCGCCGGAGGCGATCGTGAAGCCAGCCAAGGGAGAGATCACCTTACTTTTGGCCAAGTGGAAGGAAGGGGACAAGTCGGCCTTCGAGGAGATGCTGCCGCTGGTCTACCCTCACTTGCGCGAAGTGGCCGCCGCCTACCTGCGGCGCGAGCGCAATCCCGACGTGCTGCAAGCCACGGCGCTTGTGCACGAGCTTTATCTCCGCTTGGTAAATCAAAAAAAGGCCGATTGGGACGACCGCCAGCATTTCTACACGTTTGCCGCCAAGGTGATGCGCATGATTCTGATCGACCATGCGCGCCAGACCCAGGCTCAGATGCGCGGGGGCGGCCAGGAGCGGGTTCCGCTCGGCGAAGACCTTGTCTGGGTCAGTTTTGGCAGTCCGGAGTTGCTTGATCTGAATCACGCCCTGGGTGAGCTTGGCGCGCTGGACGCTTACAAAGTCCAGCTTGTGGAATTGCGCTACTTCCTTGGCTGCACCGAGGAAGAAACAGCTTCCCTAATGCGGGTTTCCAAATCCACCGTCAAACGCGACCTGAAGTTCACCAGAAGCTGGTTGTATCGGCGCGTTCACCCCGGCATGGTAGAGGATGCCGTCTGATGCAAGCCTCAAAATCCCCCTCTGATCTCACGTTCATCATCGGCAAAAATCCCGCTTCCCGGTCTTGCACTCTGAGCTTGGGCGACGTTGCCCTTGGACAATGAGCCAATTCAGTTCCTGTTTACGCAGTCCTTAGATGGAGGTACACGCCACCGACGGAGCTCGCGTTCATGGACCAAGCCACGGATAGGTTTCAGAAAATTGAGTCCATCTTCCACGAAGTTTTGGATTCTCCTCTCACCAAACGGACGGATTTAATTGCGGCTCGATGCGGCAGTGATTTGGAACTTGCCGCTGAGGTCAGGGCCTTGCTAAAGGCGTGTGAAACCGATGAAGACCTGACAGCCTCCAATCACCTGGAGCACGACATAACCCCCGAAAAATCACCGGACCATAAGCGAGTTGGGCCCTACGAGCTTGACCACCTCCTGGGCCGCGGCGGCATGGGAGCCGTCTATTTGGCGCATCGAGCCGACGGGCAGTTTGAGCAGGAAGTGGCCATCAAACTCATTGACTTGCCCCTCGCTACAGATCTCTTCCGCGAAAGGTTCCGCCAGGAAAGGCAGATTCTAGCCGAGCTCCAGCACCCTTACATCGCGCGCCTGCTTGATGGCGGCGTGACCCCTGAGGGTGATTTATACTTGGTGATGGAGTACGTGGATGGCGTGCCCATCCACCGATTCTGTGAAGAGCACCAACTTTCCGTGTCCCAACGGCTGGAGCTGTTTTTGCGCGTTTGCGACGCGGTGCAGTTTGCGCATCAGCACTTTGTGGTCCACCGAGACCTGAAGCCCGATAACATTCTCGTTGGCGAAGACAGCACGCCCCGGTTACTGGACTTTGGTACAGCCAAACTGCTTTCACCCTCGCTTGCAGATGCTGAAAGCAAGCTGACCCGCGAGGGGTATCAGTCCTTCACGCCGCAATATGCCAGCCCGGAACAGGTCTTGGGCAACCCTATCACCACCGCGTCGGACACATATTCGCTGGGCGTTCTGCTCTATCTCCTGCTCACGGGAACACTGCCCTACGAACTAAAAGAACTGACCACAGTGGAGATGCTGCGGGTGATCTGCGAAGAAGCTCCCCGCAAGCCGAAGGATGCAGCGGGTTCGCACGAGCGGCTCGATGCCGATCTCGAAGCCATCGTGCTGAAAGCGTTGCGCAAGGAGCCGCGCGAGCGGTATCTCATCACGGAGCAACTGGCCTCCGACCTTCGCGCCTATCTTGCGGGATTGCCGGTGGGGGCGCGGCGCGGCACGGTGCGCTACAGGGCCAGCAAGTTTATGCGCCGTCATCGCGGGGGCCTGGCGGCCACGGTGCTGGCAGCCCTCTCATTGATTGCTGGTGTAACAGGTGTGGTATGGCAGGCCAGGGTGGCCAACCAGCAAGGGCGCAAGGCTGAGGCGCGTTCTGCGGACCTGCGGCAACTCAGCAACAGCCTGCTCTCCGAGCTCGACGAAGCCATCAAGCAGCTTCCAGGCTCAACCGGTGTGCAGAAGCTGCTGGTCACGCGTGTCATCGAACACCTGGATCACATGGCCCGTGACGCGCAGGGCGACCGCCAGACCCAACTCGACCTGGTGGATGCCTACACGCGCCTGGGGAATATTCAAGGCAATGCCTACGACCAGAATCTGGGAGATCCCGCCGGGGCGCTGGTCAGTCTGGGCAAAGCTCTCGCGATTGCCGGACCGCTCGCGGCGTCAAATCCCCATGACCGCGAGGCGATTCGGGCGCTCGCCCTCGTCCAGCAGTCGCGCAGCGAGATTCTTTGGCAGACCGGCAGGACGCCAGAAGCGGTCGCGGTGATGCGGGAGGCCGTGAAAAGCTTCGATGCGTTGGTGTTAGCTCCTGAGGTTCCTGCCATGCTGATTTATGAGGTGGCTTCGGCCTACGGTACCCTGGGCGACGAATTGGGACAGACCGGCACGGCCAGCCTCGGGGATTCCGCCGGGGCCATCACGGCATATCGCCAGTGTCTGGCCCTCGATGATCGTGCCCTCAGCCTTGATCCCAATTTCTTGCGTGCTAAGCGGGGTATCGCCATTACCCGAATGAAGATCGGCAGTGTCGAGATGGAGACCGATCCGTCAGAAGCGCTCAAAGATCTCGAAGCAGCTCTGGAACGTGCGGAGGCGCTCCCCAAAACCGATGTGGGCAGCCTGCCGAGGGATCGCTTGCGACATATGCTGCTGCGGAAAGAAGGGAATGCCCTGGATCGTCTGGGAGAATACGCCAGAGCGGTCCCGCTCTTCGAGGAAGCGCTGGAAATCGCCCATCGGTTGGCTGTCCAGGATCCGAAGGACTCCCGGGCTCTGTATGACGTCGTCACCGTGCTGGAAGATGAAGCCGTTGACTTTGAGGATGCCGCCAACCCCCTTCTGGCGCCGAAAGGCCGTGAGCGGCGAGTGAATCTCGTCCATGAGGAAAGAAATCTAGTCGAGGCCGCGGCCGACCTCGAGCGGTTGTTGAAACAGGATCCGACCAACGACGTCTGGAAGGCGGACCGGGGGAGGATGCAGGTGCGAATCGGGGTCATCCGGGCTGCCCTGCAAGCTCCCGGCGCTTCCGACGAATTAACGCGGCAAGGCCTCGCCACCCTTAAGGAAGCGGCGGAGAAACCTCAGGCAGCCCCCATGGTCCTTGACCAGGCGGCCAATGCTTTTTTGACGGCCGCGCCGGCCTTGCTCCGAAATCCGCAGTTGGCTCTGTCATGGGCTGAGCGCGAGGTGGCCATAAGCCAAAGGACGATGCCCTCCGGAATGTTGACCCTGGCTCAGGCCTATCGGGCCGCCGGCCAAATCGAGAAGGCCCGAGCCGCGGCTAATTCTAATGCGCGTTCAAGTTGAGACTAACAATCCAAGGCCAAGCCGTGAGACTGCGCAAGCGCTGCGGGTCTGCAGCGAGCCGGGGCAATCCCTGGTGCAACTGGCGGATGACGGCA